>DVON01000228.1 GCA_018713585.1 Candidatus Pullilachnospira stercoravium
GTACTCATATGCCAGAAAAACGGCTAAAAATGGGGAAACCGCAGAAAAAACTGTACTCATATGCCAGAAAAACGGCTAAAAATGGGGAAAACGCAGAAAAAACCGTATTCAAGAGCCAAAAAAGCAGCTAAAAATGGAAAAACCGCAGAAAAAGCCGTATTCAAGAGCCAGAAAAGCGGCTAAAAACAAGAAAGCCGCGGAAAAAGCCGTCTTTCCCGCTGTGATTGGCCATTTGTAAATAAGCAAAGCTTCGCATCAGGCAAGAATAACGACGAGCAGTTAACACCAGGCAGGATAGCACGAAAAAACCGTCTTGACAACCTCTCCCGCTTCTGTATATAATGAACAGGAAATCGAAATAATTCAAGTTTTTACAGGAAAGAAGGGAAGTTTTTGTTAACTGTGCAGGTAGTAAAATAGCAACTGAATAGTTGGAAAGGCGAAGAATCCACAGGGATACTGCGTCCTTTTATCGGCGTGTGCGCCGGTATTTTACTGCTGAATGTACAGACTCTTCATAGATAGATTTCCGATCGGAACAGATCCCGGGAAGTTATGAAAGCATGGCTGTTTTGGCTGTGCTTTTTCTTTTTACATTATACACTGAAAAGATCGCAGTGCGTATTTTTTCAATGTTTCCGGGCAAATGGTATCCGCCATCGAAAGAGCATCCGAAACCGCAGAAGAATACTGCCCCACCCGCAGCCTTCTGCGGTTTTTTGCGCGAAGGCACAAGGCGAACGAGGGCGCTTGCGCACTCACTCGCCGCCGCCCGCGAGCCGCAGGCGTGCGCGAAGGCACAAGGCGAACGAGGGCGCTTGCGCACTCACTCGCCGCCGCCCGCGAGCCGTTAGGCGTGCGCGAAGGCACAAGGCGCCACACGCTTCTGAAAATGAAAAGCGAGGTTTACAAAAAAATGAGAGACATGGAAAAAATTCTGGAAATGGATAAGATCAAGGCCATGCTGAAAGAAATGGCCTGTACGAAAAAGGCAAAAGAGGAAATCGATACGATGAAGCCCCTCCTGTCGGCCAGAAAGGTGAAAGCGGCCCTGCGGGACACCACCCAGGCCCGTCAGCTGATGGAACATCTGGGAAATCCGCCGCTGACTTCTTTTGCCAACATGGAGGAGTATC
This sequence comes from Candidatus Pullilachnospira stercoravium, assembly GCA_018713585.1. GTDB lineage: Bacteria > Bacillota > Clostridia > Lachnospirales > Lachnospiraceae > Pullilachnospira > Pullilachnospira stercoravium. The sequence goes on from DVON01000228.1 coordinate 1,137, forward strand.
TGGCCTGTGCCCGGCAGGGCGGGTGCCTGATGCCGGAGCAGCTGGAGGAGGTGGCCCAGACACTGGCCGCCGTTTCCCGGCTGAAAGGCTATCTGAACAAAGGAAAAACCTGGCAGATCGGCCTGTCCTGGTATGAGGAAAATCTGAATCCCATGGATGCGGTGCGGGAAGAAATTTCCCGGATGATCCGGGGCGGCCGGGTGGACGACTATGCCACCGGCTGGCTGCGGGATATCCGCAGAGAAATCGCCGGTCTGGAAATCAAAATCCGGGAAAAGGCGGACTCTCTGGTAAAGGTATACCGGGAAATTCTGACGGATCAGTTTTCCACCATCCGCAGCGGCAGAATCTGTCTGCCGGTGAAAAAACAGTTCCGCTCCCGCATCCCAGGCAGTCTGGTGGACCGTTCCTCCACCGGCAGTACCTGCTTTATCGAGCCTGCGTCCCTGACAAAGCTGCAGACAGAGCTGGACGGCTGGCGGCTGGAAGAAGAAAATGAAGAGCGTACCATTCTCTACACACTCACAGGCATGCTGGCGGACGCGGAGGAAATTTTCCTGGAAAACCAGCGGACCTTTGAGCGGCTGGATTTCCTGTTTGCCAAAGGAAAACTGTCTATACAGATGCAGGCTGCGGAACCGGAGATCCTTTCGGAGAGAGAAATCCATCTGGAACAGGGGAGACATCCGCTGATGGACCGGGAAACCTGCGTGCCGCTGGATTTCTCTGTGGGAGGCGGCTTTCGGGGTGTGGTAATAACCGGCCCCAACACCGGAGGAAAGACGGTGGCCATCAAGACGGTGGGCCTGAATTGCCTGATGGCCCAGTGCGGCCTTCACGTCACCTGCAAAAGGGCCAGACTCTGCCTCAACAATCAGATTCTCTGCGACATCGGCGACGGCCAGAACATTGAGGAAAATCTGTCCACCTTCTCCGCCCACATCACCAATGTGCTGGATATCCTGGCCAGATCCGGGCCGGAAAGCCTGGTGATCATGGACGAACTGGGCTCCGGCACAGACCCTACGGAGGGCATGGGAATCGCGGTGGCCATTTTGGAAGAACTGCGCAAATGTGGCTGCATTTTCCTGGTTACCACCCATTATCCGGAGGTGAAAAATTACGCCGAGGAGGCCGAAGGTCTGCAGAATGCCCGGATGGCTTTTGACCGGGAAAGTCTGAAACCCCTGTACCGGCTGGAAATCGGAAAAGCGGGAGAAAGCTGCGCCCTGTACATTGCCAAAAAACTGGGGATGCCCGCTGCAATGCTGCGCCGGGCGTCACTGGCAGCCTATGGACAGGAGACAGAAGATATCGCCAAAGACGCCGTATCGGAAACCATCCGCAAAGCGCCGGCCGCCCGTCTGGAGCGGGAGCCGGGCAGAAAACAGCAGGAACGGGCAGAAAAATTCCAGGTGGGTGACAGCGTCATGGTGCTGCCGGAAAAGAAAATCGGCATCGTCTTCCGCAAAAGCGATGACCGGGGAATGTTGCGGGTACAGATGCCCTGGGGAAAAATCCAGGTAAGCCACAAACGGCTGCGGCTGCAGGTGGCAGCAGACCGGCTGTATCCGGAGGATTATGATTTCTCTATTATCTTTGACACGGTAGCCAACCGGAAACTGCGCCACCAGATGGAAAAGAAACATGTGGAAGGCGCGGAGATTGTGTTGGAAAAATAAGACCTTCCTGTGCCTGATGCGTCCGCTGTTCCGCGTAAATATCCTGTTAAAATCAGGTATAAAATCGTATTACTATATGGAACAGCAGAAGAAAGTGTACTAAAATAGGGAGGATGGTACGGATATATGGCCGGTATCCGTGATATCTTAAAATCCATATGGCCGATAGTTAAAAGAAAGGGTAAAAAAATGAGCGATAAAAAAGGAAAGGACGTTTCAGGCAAAACCGGCAGGCACCTTCTGATACAACTGTTTCTGTCCACGCTGACACTCAGCGCGTTCACGTTCGGAGGCGGTTATGTGATTGTGACTTTGATGAAGAAGAAATTTGTTGACGAATATCACTGGATCGATGAGGAGGAAATGCTGGATCTGGTGGCCATTGCCCAGTCGGCGCCGGGGGCCATTGCGGTGAACGGGGCGATTGTAGTAGGATTTAAGCTGGCTGGCATTGCCGGGCTTCTGGTGTCGGTGCTGGCCACGGTGCTGCCGCCGTTTGTGATTTTGTCGGTGATTTCGCTGTTCTATGAGGCTTTTGCCTCCAATGAGATCGTGGCGCTGGCCCTGGCGGGAATGCAGGCGGGCGTGGGAGCGGTGATCGCCTCCGTGGTTTATGACATGGGAAGCGGCGTGGTGAAATCCGGGGACTGGCTGGGAATTGTTCTTATGGCAGTGGTGTTTGTGCTGAACTATTTCCTGAATGTGAATGTGATGCTTCTGATTATTGCCTGCGGGCTTCTGGGGGTCGTGCGGACACTGCTGGGATCCCGGAAGGGGGAAGGAGGAGAGGCCTCATGATGATCTATCTGGAATTGTTTCTCAGCTTTCTGCAGATCGGCGCTTTCAGCTTCGGAGGCGGATACGCGGCCATGCCGCTGATTCAGCATCAGGTGGTGGAGCTGCATGGATGGCTGTCTCTGGGGGAATTTACGGATCTGGTGACCATTTCTCAGATGACGCCCGGACCCATTGCCATCAACTCCGCCACCTTCGTGGGCACAAAAATCGCCGGAGTGGGCGGCGCGGTGGTGGCTACTCTGGGCTGTATTCTGCCCTCCTGTATTCTGGTGACGTTGATTGCATGGGTGTATCTGAAATACCGTTCCATGCGTCTTCTGCAGGGAGTATTGAAAACGCTGCGCCCGGCGGTGGTGGCTATGATTGCGGCAGCGGGCATGCTGATTATTGTGTCGGCATTTTTCGGGGAAGGAAATCCTGTTTCACTGAATACCTTTCATGTGGCAGAGGCGGTGATTTTCGCAGGGGCCCTGGTGCTTCTCAGATGGAAGAAAATGAACCCCATTCTGGTGATGGTCCTGTGCGGAGTGGCCCAGGTGGCGGTGGGGCTGGCGGGAAAACTGGTAGGGTGAAATGTAACGGGGTGAATTCCAACACGGTTAAACACATCTTGAGTAATTTATGGAGAACATGATATAATAGATGAAAGCGAGCCGGAGAAAGGTAAATCATAACAGGAGATACAAAATGGAACAGACGACTGCGGTTATGAAAAGTATTGCACGGATACACAGCGATTTTCCATCCAAATTTGGCATCCCGCGGCAGAGCGGGCTGGTGGAAGAGCTGCAGGCACTGGTGGTGATGGAGCCGGAGTTCCGGGTAGCGGAGGCATTTCGGGGGCTGGAGGGATTTTCCCATATCTGGCTGATCTGGCAGTTTTCCGGCGCTCTGCGGAACACCTGGTCGCCCACGGTGCGTCCGCCCAGGCTTGGCGGCAATCAGAGAGTAGGGGTTTTTGCCAGCCGTTCGCCTTTCCGTCCCAACAGCATGGGACTGTCCTGTGTGCGGCTTCTGGGGGTGGAATACCGGGAAGATCTGGGTCCGGTGCTTCGGGTCGCCGGGGCGGATCTGATGGATGGAACCCCCATTTTTGATATCAAGCCTTATGTTCCCCTGGCGGACTGCCGGCCGGAGGCAGTGGGGGGATTTTCCGACCGGTTCGGTTCTTACCATCTCCGGGTGGAGATGGAGGAACGATGGAAGGAAAAGGTACCACCGGAAAAACTGGATGCCCTTCTGGGAGTGCTGGGGCAGGATCCCAGGCCTTCTTACCAGAAAGATCCGGAACGGGTATACGGTATGGAATTTGCCGGGATGGAAATTAAATTTCGGGTAAACGAGGATGTGCTGACAGTCTGCGGGGTGGAAATGACCGAAGAGAACCAGTCACACAGGTGATTGTGGGAATAAATAAAAGTTGGAATCGGAGGAGTGACAGTATGCAGAATTATTCAGGAGAAAAGGATCTTCAGTACCATTTACAGATCCGTCCGGGGGATGTGGGCAGATATGTGATTCTGCCGGGCGACCCAAAACGAAGTGAGAAAATTGCCGCCCATTTTGAAAATCCGCGGCTGGTGGCGGATAATCGTGAATTCGTCACCTACACGGGAACGCTGGACGGGGAGAAGGTCAGCGTCACCTCCACGGGCATCGGAGGCCCTTCCGCCTCCATCGCCATGGAAGAGCTGTCCCGCTGCGGCGCGGATACCTTCCTGCGGGTGGGAACCTGCGGCGGTATTGACATGGATGTGAAAGGCGGGGACATTGTCATCGCCACCGGAGCTGTCCGGATGGAGGGATGCAGCCGGGAATACGCGCCCATCGAGTATCCGGCGGTGGCTGACCTGGATGTGGTCTGCGCCATGCGGGACGCGGCCCGCAGGCTGGGCTATACGTATCACACCGGCGTGGTGCAGTGTAAGGACGCCTTTTACGGCCAGCATGAGCCGGAGAAAATACCGGTGAGCTATGAACTGCTGAACAAATGGGAGGCCTGGAAGCGGCTGGGCTGCAAGGCGTCGGAAATGGAATCGGCGGCCCTGTTCATCGTGGCCAGCCATCTGAAGGTACGGTGCGGATCGGATTTCCTGGTGGTGGGAAACCAGGAGCGGAACGCTGCAGGCCTGGACAATCTCATTGTCCACGACACGGAAGCGGCCATCACGGTGGCGGTGGAAGCCATCCGGCAGCTGATCCGGCAGGACCGGGGACAGTGAGCTGGCAGGAAAGAGGTGTTTGAGACTTTGAAACGTTACAGACGGATTTTTGTGATTGTGCTGGATTCCCTGGGGATCGGCGGCGCGGCGGATGCCGGGAATTACGGGGATCTGGGAGCGGATACCCTGGGACATATCGCCCAGCGGGTGCCCCTTGCCATCCCGAATCTTAAGAAGCTGGGCCTGGGGAACCTGCATCCGGCCCCGGGGCTTGAGGCCCAGGCGCGTCCGCTGGCAAAGTATATGGCCTTGCGGGAGCAGAGCGCCGGAAAGGATACCATGACCGGCCACTGGGAGATGATGGGGCTTCACATCACGAAGCCTTTCAAGACCTTTTCGGAGCATGGATTTCCCCCGGAGCTGATTGAGGAGCTGTCCCGCAGGTGCGGACGGAAAATCATCGGCAATAAAAGCGCCAGCGGCACGGAGATTCTGGAGGAGCTGGGGGAGGAAGAGATTCAGAAGGGGCACCTGATCGTCTATACCTCCGCAGACTCTGTGCTGCAGATCTGCGGCAACGAGGAGACCATGGGCCTGGAGAATCTGTATCACTACTGTGAGATTGCCCGGGAACTGACCATGAAGGATGAGTGGAAGGTGGGACGGGTGATTGCCCGGCCTTATGTGGGAAAGAAGAAGGGGGAATTTGTCCGGACAGCCAACCGGCACGACTACGCCCTGAAGCCCTACGGAAGGACGGCCCTGGACGCCCTGAAAGACGCGGGATACGCGGTGATTTCCGTGGGAAAAATCTACGACATTTTCGACGGTCAGGGGCTGACGGAATCCAACAAATCCAAGTCCTCCGTGCACGGGATGGAGCAGACCATCGCCATTGCCGGGAGGGAATTTACGGGGCTGTGTTTCACCAACCTGGTGGATTTCGACGCCCTGTGGGGCCACCGGAGAAATCCGGAGGGCTACGCGGCGGAGCTGGAGCGTTTTGATGAGAAACTGGGGCAGCTGATGCCGCTGCTGGGTGAGGAGGATCTTCTGATCCTCACGGCGGATCACGGGAACGATCCCACCTGGAAGGGGACGGACCACACCCGGGAGAATGTGCCGTTTCTTGCCTGGTCGCCGTCCATGAAGGAGGGAGGAAATCTGGGAGAGGCCGATACCTTCGCGGTGGTGGGAGCCACGGTGGCGGATAATTTTGAGGTGGAGATGCCGGAGGGAACCATCGGCAGATCGGTTCTTGACCGGCTGAGATAAAAAATGTCCCTGCGGGGATACCTTTATGGTCATTCGGTCAATAAATAATAATGAAACGAAAGGAAAACGCTGTATGACAAAAGAGGAGATACTGGCAAAAGTGGATCACACGCTGCTGAAGCAGACGGCCACCTGGGAGGAGATTCAGAAGCTCTGCGATGAGGCTGCTGCTTACCATACCGCGTCTGTATGTATTCCGCCCTGCTATGTGGCAAGGGCGGCGGAATATCTTCAGAAAAGAACGGCTGTCTGTACGGTGATCGGATTTCCCAACGGAAATACCACCACCGGCAGCAAAGCGGCGGAGGCCCGGGAAGCGGTAGCGGACGGGGCGGATGAGCTGGATATGGTCATTAATCTGGGCATGGTGAAAGAGCAGGCCTGGGATTGTGTGCTGGAGGAGATCCGAACGGTGCGGGATGCCTGTCCGGATCAGGTGCTGAAAGTGATCATCGAGACCTGTCTGCTGACCCGGGAAGAGAAGGTGCGGATGTGTGATGTGGTGAACCGGTCCGGGGCGGATTTTATCAAGACTTCTACCGGATTTTCCACAGGGGGCGCAACCTTTGAGGATGTGGAACTTCTGCGGAAGTATTCGGATCCAGGGGTGAAGGTAAAAGCGGCGGGCGGAATCGCCTCGGTGAAGGACGCGGAGACATTCATCAGCCTTGGGGCGGACCGGCTGGGAACCAGCAGGCTGATCCGGCTGCTGGCTTAGGATAACAGGGGGGTGAAACGGGCCATGAAATTTACGCTGAGAGACGATGGAAAACGGCTGTTTCTGGTCTGTCTGGGAGCACTGATTTTTTCTTTCAATATGAAAAGTTTTGTGCGGGCGGGAAACCTGCTGCCGGGCGGAATCGCCGGAATCACAGTACTGATTCAGCAGATCGGTAACGAATATTTCCATGTATCCATTCCCTATTCGGTGGGGAATCTTCTGCTGAATTCCGTTCCTGTTTTTATCGGAATCCGTTTTGTGGGAAAGAAATTTACGCTGTACAGTTGTCTGATGATTGTGGTATCCAGTATTCTTACCGATGTTCTCCCTGTGCAGCCCATTACTTATGATGAGCTGCTGGTGGCGGTTTTCGGCGGATTGATCAACGGATTTGCCATCGGCCTGTGTCTGATGGGGAAAGCCAGCAGCGGAGGACTGGATATTGTGGCGGTTTATCTGTCCCGAAGATGGAATATTGATGCCTGGAATTATACTCTGATGCTGAATGCGGTGATTCTGGCGACGGCGGGATTGATTTTTGGCTGGGACCGGGCACTGTATTCCATTATTTTTCAGTTTACCAGTACTCAGGTGGTTCACGCCATGTATCAGAAACACCGGCAGCATACGCTGCTGATTATCACCAACCATTCCCGGGAGGTATACACCACTATTTCCCAGTGTACCAGCCATGGTGCCACGGTGTTCCGGGGCATCGGCAGCTATGACGGACAGGAGAGGGATATGGTTTACTCGGTGGTATCCAGCGACGAGGTGAAAATGGTGCTGAAAAATGTCAGGGAAGTGGATCCCGCGGCATTTATCAACACGCTGCGCACCGATTATATGACAGGAAGATTTATACAGAAAAAGGAAGACTGACAAATGGAACAGAATGTGAATCTCCTGGAGGGCTCCATCGTAAAAGGGCTTTCCAGGCTGGCATTTCCCATCATGGGAACTTCCCTGATTCAGATGGCTTACAATCTGACGGATATGATCTGGATCGGACGGGTCAGCAGCAACGCGGTGGCAGCCGTGGGCGCCGCCGGTATGTATCTGTGGCTGGCCAACGGGATTGCCACAGTGCCCAGGATGGGCGGGCAGGTGAAAGCCGCCCACGCGCTGGGCGCGGGGGAGACGGAGCAGGCGGCCGGATACGGCAAGGCGGCCATTCATATGGGGCTGATTATGATTGCGGTCTGCACGGTACTCTGTCTTGTATTCAATGGGCCGCTGATCGGATTTTTCAAGCTCAATCACAGGAGTGTGGTCCAGGATGCCAGAGCTTATCTGGTAATTGTGGGGGCAGGACTTATTTTCTCCTTTATGAACCAGATTTTTACCGGCCTTTTTACGGCCATGGGAAACAGTATCGTCACCTTCCGGTCCACGGTGGTGGGGCTTGCGGCCAATATTGTGCTGGATCCGGTATTTATCTTCGGAACCGGCCCCGCGCCGAAACTGGGGGTGGCGGGAGCGGCCATCGCCACAGTGCTGGCTCAGGCCATCGTGTTCGGCATGTTTCTTTTGGCGGCCAGGAAGGATACGGTGTTGTTTGGAAATATCCGGCTCAGGTCGCCCAGCCAGAGGGAGGACTGGGCGCAGATCGCAAGGATCGGAGTCCCTGTGGCGGCCCAGAGTATTGTATTTTCCAGCCTTTCCATGGTGATTGCCAGAATCATTGCCGGATGGGGAGACGCGGCGGTGGCGGTTCAGAAGGTGGGCAGCCAGATCGAGTCCATCTCCTGGATGACCGCTGACGGATTTTCCACGGCAGTGAACGCTTTTGTGGCGCAGAATCACGGCGCCGGAAAAAAGGAAAGGATCCGGAAGGGCTATGGAACCGCCATGGGGCTGATGGCGGGCTGGGGATTGTTTACCTCCCTGGTGCTGATTGTATTTCCGGGAGTGATTTTCCGAATCTTTATTGAGGAACCGGCGGTTCTTCCCATGGGAGTCTCCTACCTGAGAATCCTGGGAGTCTCCCAGCTGTTTATGTGCATGGAAATCACCACGGCGGGGGCTTTCCAGGGGCTGGGGCGGCCTATACCGCCGACCGTGGTTGGAGTTGTGGGAAATGCCTCCCGGATTCCCATGGCGCTGATTCTTTCCGGTACACTGCTGGGACTTGACGGAATCTGGTGGAGTATCAGTATTTCCAGTATTGTGAAGGGAATTCTTGTGCCTGTCTGGTTTCTGTTTGTACTGAGGGCATTTATGAAAAGGGACATCAAAACAATCTGAACAGAGGAGTAAATGACCATGAAAAATGAATTGCTGCATATAGGACCCTTTACCATTTACGGTTATGGACTGATGATTGCTATCGGCGTCATTTCTGCGTATTTTACCGCGGAATACCGGGCGAAGAAACAGGGGCTGGATCCGGACCGGGTGTTCGGGCTGGTGGTCTGCGCCGTGCTGGGCGGATTCCTGGGAGCGAAACTTTTGTATTTTATTACCGAGCTGCCGGCGATTATAAAGAACCTCTCCCTTCTTCTGGATCTTTCCAACGGTTTTGTGGTGTATGGAGGAATTATCGGAGGCATTTTCTGCTGTCTGGTTTACTGCCGGAAAAAGGGGATGGTGTTTCTGAAATATTTTGATCTGGTGATGCCTTCGGTGGCTCTGGCACAGGGGTTTGGCCGCATTGGGTGTTTCCTGGCAGGCTGCTGCTATGGAGAAGAGACGGACAGCCCCATCGGAATCGTATTCCACGAGTCGGCCTACGCTCCCAACGGGGTGAAGCTGATACCCACTCAGCTGATTTCCAGCGGACTGGATTTCCTGCATTTTCTGGTGCTGATCTGGCTGGCCAGGAAAGTGAAGGCCGACGGTCAGGTGGCCGGATGCTATCTGATTTT
>DVON01000229.1 GCA_018713585.1 Candidatus Pullilachnospira stercoravium
TCGCCGGTCTCATGTACCAGCAGCCGGGGCAGATAATCCCCGATCAGAATCACATTTTCAATTTTCCGGTCCTTCAGATGAATTTTCTTGAAGCTGACTATTTCGTTTCTTATAAACTCCTCCACAAGAACCTCATAGTGCCGGGCTTCATTTTCCAGCCCCTGCAGCCGCTCGCGAAGCCGGAGACTTCCCACCCGGATATTCTGGGTGGTCACCAGCATATCCTTGTCGAACAGGGAGATCTGGGAGCTTCCGCCTCCCACATCGATGACAGCGGTCCCTTTCTCGATGATCTGCGGGAATGCCGCCACAGAGGAGGCAATGGATTTGTATCCCACAAAACGCTGCTCCGAGTTGCTGAGTACATGAACCTTCAGTCCTGTATTCTGATAGATTTTTCCCAGGACAATCTCCACATTCTGCGCCTCTCTCAGCGCGCTGGTGGCGCAGGCCCGGTAGTCGTCCACCTGGTATTCCTCCATGATGCGCTTGAAATCATTCAGCACCCCGCAAAGCTCCGTCACCATCTCATTGCTGATCTTTCCGCGGGCATAGGTATCGCGTCCCAGCTCCATGCGGTAATCCACATGATTCAGAGATTTCAGCCCTGTCTTCCTTGTGATTTCAAAGATTTCCATGGAGACATTGTATGCGCCCACATCGATGGCCGCAAATGTCAGTATCTGCATCTGTTTCACCTCTCGCTTTCTTCTTGTTCTCTGTATTCCTGTTTTTCTTTCCCTCGAATGTAATCAATAAACTGCTGGGCGGTTCGTCCCGACAGTCCGCCGTGATTCAGCTCCCAGCGGTTGGCTTCCAGCATCAGCTCCTCTTCCGGCATCTTTATACCGTATCTTTCCGCCAGCACCCGGACAATGTTCTGGAACTGCTTTTTGTCGGGGGCGCAGAAGAAAATGGTCACGCCGAACCGGTATACCAGAGACAGCTTCTCCTGCACCGTATCCGAAGCGTGAAGATCGTCTCTTCTTCCTTCCTTGTCGGAGAACTGCTCCCGTACCAGATGACGCCGGTTGGAGGTGGCATAGATCAGGATGTTGTCCGGTTTTCTCTCCAGACCGCCCTCGATCACTGCCTTCAGATATTTGTACTCTATCTCAAACTCTTCAAAAGATAAATCGTCCATATAAATGATAAACCGGTAATTTCTGTTTTTGATCTGGGCGATGATGTCGTTCAGATCCTTGAACTGGTGCTTGTATACCTCGATGATCCGCAGTCCCTGTTCATAGTACCGGTTGAGAATTCCCTTGATGCTGGAGGATTTTCCGGTGCCCGCGTCGCCGAAGAGCAGACAGTTGTTGGCGGGGCGGCCGGCCACAAAGGCCTCCGTGTTCTCGATCAGTTTTTTCTTGGCGGTCTCATATCCCACCAGATCTTCCAGCTGTACATGGGCAATATTTGTGATGGGCACAATCCTGGCGGGCGACACGGTTCCGTCCACCCGGAAGGCCTTATGGAGGCCCAGCTTGCCCACGCCGAATTCCTTGTAAAACTGCACCATATCGGCCATGAATTCCTCAGCATCCGCCGCCTGTCCCAGCCGCAGGGCCAGCTGACAGATCCGGTCCCGGATCCGTTTGTTGAACACCTTGCTGCCCTCGTTGATATTCCGGTAATCTGTGATCAGCCGCACATCCAGAGAAGGATACACCTCCTCAAACCGGCTGAAATCAAAGTCAAACAATTCTTTAAAAATAGAAAAATCATGGACAGCCAGGGCATTGATGCTGCCCTCCACCGGTCCCACGATCTCGCAGGCGGTACTGAAGGCGTTTTCTTTGTTCACCAGCAGAAACGTCAGGTAATTGTGCCACAGATTGCCCGAAAACCCGTAAGCGCCTGCCATTTCCACCATCTGATGAACACAGAAAAAATACTGTCCCTCTTTGCCGGAAAGCACTTTGGGATGCGTGATATCCTCCATCAGCTCTGTCATCGCCTCCAGGATTTCTCCCTGTTCAAAATCACGGTATAAAATACATCTGTCCGTCATCTTCATCTCTCATGCCTCGTTTCATTAATTAAATTATCTGCCGCCAAAGGGCGGCATATGTTCAGGGATGCCGGGAACGGCGTTCATTAATTATCTGCCGCCAAACGGCGGCATCCTTCTCAGTAATTTCCCAGTATCCGCATACTTCCGGCCTCCTGCTGGATGCCGTAAAGAGCATTTTTGACACTGTCTTCTCCCAGATTCCCCTCAAAGTCCACAAAGAACCGGTATTCCCAGTTCCGCTCGGGAATGGGGCGGGACTCTATCTTTGTCATGTTCAGATTATTGAAAATAAAATGGGACAGAATATTATACAAACTTCCGCTCTCATGCGGAATCTCAAAGCAGATGCTGATTTTGCCCGCGCTCTCCGTATAGATATTTTTTCCGGAAACAATGATGAAGCGGGTAGAATTGCTCTGGCTGGAGAATACATGAGGTTTCAGGATCTGCAGTCCGAAGCATTGAGCCGCATAAGGGCTGGCGATGGCCGCCTGGGTCAGATCTGCGTCTTCCTTCACCTTTTTGGCCGCCGTTGCTGTATTCAGCCAGGGTACCTGCTTCCATTCCGGGTGCCTGTCCAGAAACTTTTTGCACTGGGCCAGCGCCTGGGGATGGGAGTACACCGTACGGATATCCTCAATTCGGCTGTTTTTCGGCGCCATCAGCGCATGGTCCACCTGTATGATCTGCTCTCCCACAATACTGTGATGATACTGAACCAGAAGATCATAGATATCCGCCACAATGCCTGCCGTGGAATTTTCAATGGGAAGCACCGCATAGTCGGCCTTTCCCTCCGAAATGGCATCCATGGCGTCCTTCCAGGTGGCCACATGAAAATTGTCCACGGACTCTCCGAAAAAGCTGTTCATGGCCGTAAAGCTGTAAGCGCCTTCCTCCCCCTGAAATACCACTTTTTTTCTTCCCATGGGAAGCGAATGTACCCGGATAAAAGGAAATTCCTCCTCCGGATGCGCCTCTCCCATAATCCGGTACTGCAGTTTACGGCTGGAAGCCATCATCTGCCGGAACAGCTCCTGCAGGGCAGCCGCCGTAAAACTGTCCTTTGCCTGAGCGCTGACTGACTTCAGCTTTTCCTGCTCCCGATCCCGGTCCAGCACCGGTTTTCCGGCCTCCATCTTATAGCGGGCCACTTCTGCTCCCAGATCCATCCGCTGCTCAAACAAACTGACAATCTCACGATCAATTGCATCAATTTCTTCTCTGATCTTTGGTAACTCCAACATTTCTCTCTCTGAACTCCTTACCTACTACCTTGATTATCTGCCGCCAAACAGGCGGCACATGATATTCTTTCGCAACTGTTCAGTCTTCAACTATCCTGCGGTAAACGCAGCCTGTGCGCATACTTTCATGACAGTGAAACCGGAAGGCTGAACTGTTACGTTCCGTCACGGGATCTGTGCCACAATCCGGGTGATGTCTCCGGCAAATGACAGAGAACCGAAAGCCACAATCACGTCCTCTTCCCGTGCCAGCTCAAAACCGCGCCGCACGGCATCCTTCAGATTCTCTGACGTCTGCACATGCGGGTTCCATTGTCTTACAGCTTCGGCCAGTTCCCTGGCCGGAAGGGCTCTGGGATCCTCCGGTGTCTCCATGGTTACGATCTCATCAGCCATGGGCGCCAGAATGGACGCAATCTTTTCATACTGTTTGTCTTTGTATACCCCAAAAAGAAAGATCAGACGTTTTCCTGCAAAGTACATTCTGATGGACTCCTGAAGTTTCCCTGCCGCGTCCGGATTATGCGCGCCGTCCAGAACAAACCAGGGACGCTCCCTGAGGATGGTAAAACGGCCATTCCACACGGTTTCGGCAAACCCCCGGGCCACATGTTCCTCTCCGATCTGCCAGCCTCTGGTTCGCAGCGCATCGATTCCTGCCAGCGCCACCACCGCATTCTGCAGCTGATGAGCTCCCGGAAGATGAATGGTCACCGTATGCCCTCCCCAGGAAAAACGGGTACAGCGGATACCCGCCTCATACACCTCTGCCTGACTGCAGTCCGCCACGGTAAGCGGAACATCCAGCCTGCGGCAGGCATTTTCAATTTCCTTTTCTGCTTCCGGCAGCTGCCGACAGGTAACCGCCGAAGAGCCCGGCTTGATGATACCCGCTTTCTGAGCAGCGATTTCCCCCAATGTACCGCCCAGATATTCCATATGATCCATACTTACAGAAGTCAGCACCGCCAGTTCCGTAGTGGTAATCACATTGGTGGCATCGTTTTGTCCTCCCATACCGCACTCCAGCAGAACGGGGCTACATTCTTTCTCCTTAAAATAAAGAAAGGAAAGAGCAGTCTCAATCTCAAAAGGAGAGGGCAGTTCCTCTCCTGCCCGCTTCATCTCTTCAAGCGCCGCTGCCACCGGATCCATCATGGCGCCGAAATCTTCCCGGGAAATGTATTCCCCGCCGCACTGAATCCGTTCCCGGTATTCGTAAAGGGTCGGTGATACGAATCTTCCCGTCCGATATCCCGCCTGCCGCAGCACATAATCCAGGTACGCCCCCACGCTGCCTTTTCCGTTGGTGCCGGCGATGTGGATAAACTTCAGATCCTCCTGCGGATTTCCCAGACGCAAAAGCAGCTTCCGGATGGCACCAAGCCCCATCTTGCCTCCAAAACGATGGGCCTCATCGATATATTCCCTGGCTTTTTGATATTCCATACTCTATGACTTTACCTCACAAAAACGCATTTTTCTTATTATAGTACAACGGTCAGAATTTTACAATAAAGAACAGGTTAAATCCTATTCACTCTTGAAATCCCACCCTTTTTAGTATATGATGTTCCCAGAGCGAAACAGCATATAGGAGGTATCGTATGAGACATTTGATGAGTCCACTGGATTTTTCCGTGGAAGAACTGGACCAGCTGCTGGATCTGGCCAACGATATTGAGCAGAATCCCGAAAAATACGCCCACGCGTGTGACGGCAGAATTCTTGCCACCTTGTTTTATGAGCCAAGTACACGAACCCGCCTGAGTTTTGAATCAGCTATGATGCATCTGGGCGGGAAGGTACTCGGCTTTTCTTCTGCCAATTCCAGCTCCGCTGCCAAAGGCGAGAGCGTGGCGGACACCATCCGGACCGTATCCTGCTTTGCGGATATCGCCGCCATCCGTCATCCAAAGGAAGGAGCGCCCCTGGTGGCTTCCATGGTTTCTTCCATTCCGGTGGTCAACGCCGGCGACGGAGGACATCAGCATCCTACCCAGACACTGACCGATCTTCTCACCATCCGTTCTCTGCAGGGCCGTCTGGACAATTTCACCATCGGTCTGTGCGGTGATCTGAAGTTCGGCCGTACCGTCCACTCTCTTATTGAGGCTCTGGTGCGCTATCCCGGCGTCCGGTTTGTGCTGATTTCTCCGGAGGAGCTGCGGGTGCCCGACTACATCCGGGAGGATGTGCTGAGAGCCAGCGGCCATGAATTTGAGGAAGTGATCCGGCTGGAGGACGCCATCCCCGATCTGGATGTGCTGTACATGACCAGAGTGCAGAAGGAACGGTTCTTCAATGAGGAGGACTATGTACGGATGAAGGATTTCTACATTCTGGACAAAGAAAAGATGGCGCTGGCAGGCCCCGATATGCTGGTACTGCATCCTCTTCCCAGGGTCAACGAAATCTCCACGGAAGTGGACTCGGATCCCCGGGCTGTGTATTTCAGACAGGTACAGTACGGGCGGTATGTGCGCGAGGCGCTGATTCTCACATTGCTGGAGGTGAAAGTATGCTGAATGTAGGACGCATTGAAGAGGGATTTGTTCTGGATCATATCAAAGCCGGCAAGGCCATGACCATCTACCATGACCTGAAGCTGGACAAGCTGGACTGCTGTGTGGCCATCATCAAAAATGCCCGCAGCAACAAGATGGGGAAAAAAGATATTATCAAAGTGGAGTGTTCCGTGGATATGCTGGATCTGGATATCCTGGGCTTCATCGACCACAACATCACCGTCAACGTGATTGAGGACGGAGAGATTATCGCCAAAAAAGAGCTGAGTCTCCCCCGCCAGATCACCAATGTCATCAAGTGTAAGAACCCCCGGTGCATCACCTCTGTGGAGCAGCAGCTGGATCATGTGTTCATCCTGACAGATCCGGAAAAAGAGATCTATCGCTGCAAATACTGTGAAGAGAAATACCGGGGAAGCCGGAATAAATAAAAGAACGCCAGATGCTCTAAGTGCCTTCCGGATCATGGTTTTTCCATGGTTCGTGCTGCGGTCACTTAGAGCATTTTTTGTAACAGTTCAGCCTTCCGGCTTCACTGTCACAAAAGCATGCACACAGGCTGCTTTTCCCGCAGCCTGGCGCCCGCAGGCCTCGGGATCCCGCTGCAAAAGCAGCGTGACACCTCGCGGGACAGTGGAGGGCTGAACTGTAACCATTTTCCCTTTCAGGAGTGTCTGGCGTCCTCCCGCCAAATATCATGAGAAATGCTGCCAGGCAGGCCGTTTCACCCCTTCCGGGCAACGGCCTTCCGGTACACTGCCAGGGAAACCGCCGCTGTCACCAGCTCTGTGATCCAGAAAGCGTTCCACACGCCTGTGGGCCCGAAAATCCTGGCCATCACAAATGCCACCGGAACAATGATCACCAGGTAGCGGCACAGGGAAATCACCAGGGAAGGCACGCCCTTTCCCAGTCCCTCCAGGGCTCCCGAGGAGGTGACAGAGACAGCGGAAACAATAAATCCGGCGCTGATGATCCGAAGCGCCATCTCTCCCGCCCGGATGGTTTCCGGATTGCTGGTGAACAGTCCCATCAGCTGGCCGGGAATCAGCAGGCAGATCACCGTCCCCGCAGCCATGATGATGCCACTCATGATCAGCACCAGACGGTAGAGCTGGCTCACCCGCCGGTGTTCTCCCGCTCCGTAATTGTACCCAATCAACGGCCGCATTCCCTGAACAAAGCCGTTGGCTGGCAGATACAGGAAGGTCTGCAGCTTGTAATAGATACCCAGCACCAGAATATAAACCTCGGAAAATGCCGCCAGGATCCCGTTGAGCAGAGAGATCAGCAGGGATGGCAGCGCCATATTCAAAGTGGCGGGAATTCCCACGCCGTACAGTTTTTTCACCATCTGGCCCTCCGGTTTCATCCATTTTCTCCCGATTTTCACCGGAATCGGCCGCGCAAAATACACCGCCAGATAAATCACCAGCGACAGTGTCTGTCCGATCCCCGTAGCCAGAGCCGCTCCCTCGATGCCCATGGCCGGGAAGGGCCCCAGCCCGAAAATCATCACCGGATCCAGAATGATATTGGCCACACAGCCGCTCATCATACTCACCATGGTCACCTTCATGCACCCCACGGCCTGAAAAATTTTTTCAAAGGTAACGCCCAGCTGGATCATCATGGTAAAGGCATAGGCGATGACCGAATATCTCATTCCCAGATCAATCACGGCCTCCTGTGTGGTAAACATTTCCAGGAACGGACGCATAATGGCGATACAGACCACAGTCAGCACCAGCCCGTGAACGACAGCCAGCAGCAATCCCTGGCTGGCCGCCTGATTGGCCTTGTCCTTTTCCATCGTTCCCAGATGGTAGGCAATGGCCGCGTTGATTCCGATTCCCATTCCCACCCCTGCCGCATTGATGAAATTCTGGACAGGATACACCAGGGAAAGGGCCGTCATGGCCTCCTCACTGATTTTTGCCACAAAGAAACTGTCCACAATATTGTAGAGGGAATTCACCAGCATGGACAGCACCATGGGAAGCGCCATGGATAAAAGCAGCGGAAGCACCGGCTTTTCTTTCATAAAATCTTCTCTCATACGTTTCTCCTTTTTTTTCCTTGTTTTTGGCCAAATGGCCATGAAGGTATCCCCGAAGGGGGTCCTTGTTTTTGGCCAAATGGCCATGAAGGTATCCCCGGAGGAACCCTCTCCGGCCGGATGGGCATCCGGGGAGATTGTTCATGGTTGGCCGGGCACATCTTTCCAGTCGGATAGCGGAAGGTTCCTTCCCCTATCCGCTCACTGCGATATCCCGCTCATCTCGTGGCATTGCCGCTTGATGGTCTCCGCTCCGGTCTGCACTAAGCAAACGTCCACCGAACGTTCAGCGCCGTGGCCCATTATATGCCCGCTCATGCAAGCACGTGGCCGCTCTCCTGGCTTATCGCAAAAAAATGCCACACAGCTGCATACATACATTATCAGCTGTGTGGCGAAAAGAAGAATCTATCTGGAAAAATCCACCCATAATTTTCATTTTATTTTTATATCATAAATGAAAGTCTCTGTCAAGAATTGCGCGATCTATTATCTGTTGATATATTACAGTTCAGCCCTCACGGAGTTCTGGAGAGGTGATCCGGACCAATTAGCCGCTTTTTGCTTTTCCACGCCCAATTGCATTGCATCTTTTCTCATATACTGGCTTCGCTGTCGCAAAAGCATTTGCGCAAAGGCTGTATTTCCACACAGCCTTGCGCCGGCGCGCGGCATACCTGCCGCGCGCATCGGAAGGCGAAACTATTACGCCTCCCCGGATTTGATTTCTTCAATGGTATACAGCAGGGAAGCAAAATCTCCCCCTTTGCGGTTCAGATCATCCCGGCTGATGACGATTCCCGCATACATCAGTTCATCCCCATAAGCTTCCAGCACCCGCTGCCGGGGCAGGCCGCAGGTTCCGTATACCCGGTCCAGCTGTGCATTGTCTTTTTGGGCGCCGTCCAGGCTGCAGCAGACCCGGTATCTGGCATGCTCTTTCAGCCCGGTAAGCCGCAGGCGCAGCCAGGAGGCGTTGACCTTGTTCAGACGCTGGAAAAACAGCGCCAGAGCGGTGGATTTGTCCTGGGATACCACCATCCAGGCGGCGTCATTTCCCTCAAAGGGGCTCTGCAGCCGGTAAAAATCTCCGTCCAGCTGAATCAGGTTCCGGTATTTTTTCATAAAGGCGATCTGATCTTTCACCTGTTCAAACTCTTCATCGGAAAGCAGATTCAGATCCAGCTCATAGCCGAAGGTTCCGAAGTATGCCACATTGGCCCGGGTATCCAGCGGGGTTTTCCGATACAGCTGATGGTTTGGCACCGCCGATACGTGGGAGCCCATGGAAACCAGCGGATATACCATGGAGGTTCCGTACTGGATCTTCACCCTCTCCGCTCCGTCGGTGTCATCACTGGTCCAGGTCTGCGGAGCAAAGGCAAGCATGCCGGGGTCAAACCTGGCGCCGCCGCTGGCGCAGGACTCAAAGAGAATATGCGGAAATTCCGTGGTCAGCCGGGTATACAGATCGTAAACTCCCAGAATGTAGCGATGCATCATTTTTCCCTGATCCGCCGGGCTTCCTCCCCGGGAAAACGGCTCTGTGATATACCGGTTCATATCCCACTTGATATAGGAAATTCTGGCATCACGGATCTCCCGGGAAATCATCTCGTAAATGGCATCCACCACCTCTTTCCTGGAATAATCCAGCACATGCTGATGGCGGGAATGGCTCTCAAATCTTCCCGGCACTCCGATCACCCAGTCGGGGTGGGCCCGGTACAGGTCGCTGTCTTTGTTCACCATCTCCAGTTCCACCCAGAGGCCGAATTTCAGGCCCAGTTTCTCCACCTTTTCCGAAAGTCCCCTGATTCCGTCGGGCAGTTTTTCCAGATTCACATACCAGTCTCCCAGCCCCCGGTAATCGTCATTGCGGGCTCCGAACCAGCCGTCATCCAAAACAAACAGCTCCGCGCCCGCCTCTTTTGCTTTTCCCGCGATGGCAAGAATCTTCTCTTCGGTGAAGTCAAAATAGGTGGCCTCCCAGTTGTTCAGCAGAATCGGCCGCACCTTGTCTCTCCATTCTCCCCGCATCAGACGCGTCCGGTACAGCCGGTGGAAGGTCTGGCTCATGCCGTTCAGTCCCCGGCCGCTGTATACCATCACCACCTCCGGCGTCTGGAAGGATTCTCCCGCCTGCAGTTCCCAGGAGAAGGTCTCCGGCTGAATTCCCATCATCACCCGGGTCATCTCATGGGTATTCACCTCCACCTGCGCCAGAAAGCTGCCGCTGTACACCAGGCTGAAGCCGTAAACCTCTCCCTGCTGCTCTGTAGCCTCCGGTCTCTTCAGTGCCAGAAATGGATTCTGCTCAGAGCTGCTGGCTCCCCGCAGGCTCTGAATCGCCTGAATACCCATCTCCAGCTTTCTGTTCTTCACGTACCGCTCCCGGGACCAGGCGCCGGACAGCTGCACCATTTCAAAATTCATATCGGAGAATTCCACACTGGCGCTCAGGGCCCGGTCCAGGATGATCCGCTCTTTTCCCATATGGAAAAAGCGGGCATGGCGGGTCACCACCGGATAATCCCGGTAGATGGTGTAGGAAAGTACCAGATCCGTATCCGTCAACGGATCATGAAGCGTGATTTCCAGAGTCTCCGCTTCCTCATCCTGCTCCACATAGGTGGACGGCAGCGGCGCGATGCTCTTCTTCCCCGGAAAGATTTCATGGGATACATAAGTGAAGGCGGAAATTCTGCTGCCATTTTCCTGCTGCACCGTCACCGCCGGGCTCCGGTAATCCCCGGTTCCATAGGAAGGGTACTCCTGCCGGGCAAACTCCAGGGACAGGGTTCCCGGCTCCGGCACATTTACCGCCATCAGAGAACGGGGCTCCTCCTCATGCAGATGATGGAAAGATTCCCGGTCCGTAATCGCACGGCCAAAGTACAGATGCTCCATCTGCCCGTTGGCCATAATCTCCATGATATAACTGATTTTTCCGTTTGTCAGATGAAATTCTCTCGACTGCTCATGAAATGTGATCGCCATTTTAATATCTCCTTTTTGTTGAATTTTCGTAACGACTCATTCTTCGGACTTCACTGTTTATCTATTGCTTTTTCCTGCGGATATTATATAATGCTGTATAAGAAAATCCTATTCTTTTTGTTGTAAAATAGTTTTGATTTTGTTGCAGAAAATGGACATATGGAGACAGGCGCGTTTTCGGATTCCGGCTTGATGCCTGACGGACGGAAAGGACAGTGACTCATGGAAAAGATGAAGGAAGAATTGAATATTTATTACTGCGGACGGGAGCAATGCGCGCCGGACCATTTCTGGGGGCCTGCCATCCGTCCCCACTATCTGCTCCATGTGATTCTGAAGGGGACGGGAAAGTTCTCCTGCCGCCGGCAGACCTGGCAGCTGGGGGCGGGGGACGCTTTCCTGATCCATCCCCAGGAATCCCACTATTATCAGGCGGATCATGAGGAGCCCTGGGAATACGTCTGGGTAGGATTCGATGGCCGGGCAGCGGAATCGCTGCTGGAGCAGACGGCGCTGAAGGATGCCCTTGTCTACCGGAGATCCCCTTCGGACCCGGAAAATCCGGACTGCCGCCAGGCCCTTCTGGATCTCAACGAAGCTTTTCAGGGAACCGACCGGAATGTGCTGGAGCTGACGGCCCGGCTTCTCCTGGTTTTCTCCCGCATGCCTGCCGTTCCGGCTCCTTCCGGCTTTTCCAGGGAAGAACAGTATTACCGCACCGCAGTGGAGTACATCCGGAACAATTATTCTTACGACGTGAAAATCCAGGACATCGCCGGATTTGTAGGGATTGACCGCACCTACCTGTACAAGATTTTCATGCAGGCCGCCGGTGTTTCCCCAAAGCAGTATCTGCTCACCTACAGAGTCCGCTGTGCATCCACCCTTCTGCAGACTCAGCGGTATACCATCACAGAGACCGCCTATTCCTGCGGCTTCCGGGACGCGGCAGCCTTCTGCACCACCTTTCGCCAGCATATGGGCATGACGCCCATGCAGTACAAAAAGCGCACCGCCCGGTGGCTTCAGGAAGAAGAATCCTCCCGGGCGAATTCCCGCTCCTCACAGTAGGCAAGCACAGATTCCAACGCCGGCGACACCCATTTATCCCGGTGATGGATCAGCTGCTTCCATACCTGTACGGATACTTCTTCCACTGGCAGCCGGATCAGCCGCCCTTCTGCCGCCAGCCTGTCCGTCACATAATCCGGCAGAAAGGAAATCTCCGTTCCCTGCTCCACCAGCCGGCAGATACTGTCAGGATTTCCAATCTCAAGAACGGGCGAAATCTCAAGGGAAAGTTCTGCCAGTCTCTCCTCCAGAATTCTCCGATAACTCATTCCCTTTTCCGTAAGAATAAAGGGACAGTTCACCAGATCTTTTACAGAAACCGGCACATCCCGCCGCCACTGGCCGGCGGCGGCAACAAAATGCACCTCCACCCTCTCCTGCCGTACAATCCGGTACTCTCTGTTTCGCACAGGGGCATCCAGCGTCAGTATGGCATCCACCTCATTATGATCCAGCAGCTGAAACATTTCTTCAGTTCCCGCAGTGATGATTTTCAGGGAAATCCCGGGATACTGTCTGCGAAAATCTCCGAAACTTTCTTTCAGCAGCAAATTACACAGGGATTCCGCCATTCCCAGCCGGATATGTCCGGCCACCTGCTGTCCCTGCTGCATATTCTCCTTCAGCTCCATGGTCATCCGGTGTACCCGGTGAGCATATTCCAACACCTCCCGGCCCTTTTCCGTCAGAAGAACTGTATGATTGATCCGGTCAAACAGAGACACCTTCAGTTCCTCCTCCAGCTGCCGGATCTGAAAAGAAACGGTGGATTGAGAATAGCCCAGCTGCCTGGCTGCCTTTGTAAAATTTCCCAGCTCCGCCACCTGCATAAATGTAATTAAATTTCTGATATCCATACGTTTTTCCTCTATCGAAAAATTCGATCTTGCTGATTATTTTTATCAATTTTACAGATTTCACCTTTTACTATATACTGGTGGAAGGAAAAAAACAAGAAAGGATTTCGTCATGGAACTTATCAAGTCAGTGATTGACACTCTCTATTATCTTCTGTGGGGAGATATTATCACCATCCCCCTGCCCGGGGGCAGCTCGCTGGGGCTTTCGCTCCTGGTAATCATACTGATTCCTTCCGGCATTTACTTCACCATCCGGACCCGCTTTCTGCCCTTCCGTATGTTTCCGGAAATGCTGCGGATCACCATGGAAAAACGAAATGTGGCCGATAAGGACGCCATCTCCGGCGTTCAGGCTCTGATTGTTTCCACCGCCACCCGGGTGGGTATGGGAAATCTGGTGGGCGTAGTGGCCGCCATCTCCGCCGGAGGCGCGGGAGCTGTTTTCTGGATGTGGGTCATCGCCCTTCTGGGCTCCTCCACTGCCTTTGCGGAGGCTACCCTGGCCCAGCTGCATAAGGAGAAGGATCCCCTCTACGGCGGATTCCGGGGCGGCCCGGCCTACTACATCCATCATCTTTTCATCAGGAAAGGCAGCAAAAGAAAGCGTTCCGTCATTGCCTGCCTGTTTGCCCTCTCCGGCCTGATCTGCTGGTGCGGCATCAGCCAGGTGGTGGGAAATTCCGTTTCCTCCGCCTTTGAAAATGCGTTTCAGATTCCGCCAGTTTTCACCACCGTTTTTCTGGTTGCGCTGGCAGCAGTGATCGTTCTGAGAAAGCATGCCACTGTCCGCGTTCTGGATGTGATGGTGCCGGTAATGGCGGTGCTCTACTTCGGAATCACGATTTTTGTGATTGTCACTAACATCACCCTGCTGCCTCAGGTGTTTTCCCGGATCTTCCAGGAGGCCTTCGGTCTGCGCCAGGCAGTGGCCGGAGGTATCGGAGCTGTCATCATGAACGGCGCGAAACGGGGACTGTTCTCCAATGAGGCCGGTTCCGGCTCCGCCCCCTGTGCCGCTGCGGCCGCGGACATCAGCCATCCGGCCAAAGAAGGACTGCTACAGGCCCTGGGCGTATTCATCGACACCATCGTAATCTGCAGCTGCACCGCCATGCTGATGCTTCTGACGCCGGAAGGACTCACCAGCGGGCTGGAAGGAATGGATCTTCTGCAGACGGCCATGAAATATCATCTGGGAGAATTCGGCGTGATCTTCATCGCCGTGATCCTGTGGCTGTTCAGCTTTTCCACCTTCATCGGCATCCTGTTTTATGCCCGGTCGAACATCGCCTACCTGTTCGGGGACCGCTGGATCTTCCAGACCGCATATAAGATTCTTGCGCTGGTGATGCTGTTCGTGGGCGGTCTGGCGGCCTACACCTTTGTGTGGGATCTGGGCGATATCGGCGTGGGTCTGATGACCATTTTCAATATGATCGCTCTGATTCCACTGTCCTCCCAGGCGGTAAATTCCCTGAAGGATTACCAGAGGATAAGGGCAGAGGAAAAGAACGCGGGAAATTGACGGGAGGGTCCACGCTTTTCCGGACATGATCTTTCATCCGGCGGACTTTCAGTCAGAAAAAAAACTTTTATCAGGAAATGCCCTGTACATGCGTTTTCATGTACAGGGCATTTTCTGATTCTTTGTTCATGACAATGTAAAGTTCGCGCAGCTTGCTTTCCATTGTTTACCCGGGTTTTCCGTGTTCCGGGCTTTCCCGACGCCGTATTCCGGCATACACATTGTCCGGTCCGTCAGCGGTACATTTTCATGTAATCTCCGTGGGCTTCGATCAGCTCGTCGCACATGGAACGGATATCGTCCATATTCAGCTCCGCGGCCGTGTGGGGATCCAGCATGGCCGCCTGGTAGATCTTGTTCCGGTCTCTGGTCACCGCCGCCTCAATGGTCAGAAGCTGCACGTTGATGTTGGTCATGTTCATGGCTGCCAGCTGCAGAGGCAGACGTCCCACCCGGCAGGGATTGATGCCGTTGGCATCCACCATACAGGGAACTTCTACGCAGGCTTCCCGGGGCAGGTTCTCGATCAGTCCGTTGTTGATCACATTGCCGCCGATCTTGTAGGGCTGTCCCGTCACCACCGCTTCCATGATGTAAGAAGCGTACTCCTTGCTGCGCTCGTGGGTAACCTTTCCGTCCTTCAGGATATCATTTTTCTCCTTCTCCCATCCCTCAATCTGGTTGATGCACCGGCGGGGATACTCGTCCAGCGGAATGTTGTACTTGTCGATCATCTCCGGATAACGGGATTTGATAAACAGCGGGTTGTACTCTGCATTGTGCTCGCTGGATTCCGTGCAGTAGTAGCCCAGATTGCGAATATATTCAAACCGCACCATATCGTCGTGCTTCTCTGTGGCATTTTTCTCGGCAGCCCGGCGGCGGATCTCCGGATACAGGTCGTTGCCGTCCTTATCCCGGAGATCCAGCAGCCATCCCATATGGTTGATTCCGGCGATGGTCTCCCGGCGTCCCTCCAGCTTATCCTCCATACCCAGCTTCTCCAGCAGTTTCTCAGAGCAGACCTGTACGCTGTGGCACAGTCCCACGGTACGCACTTTGGTGTACCGCTGCATATAGCCGGTGAGCATGGCCATGGGATTGGTGTAGTTCAGGAACAGGGTGTCGGGGCAGACCTCCTCCATATCCCTGGCAAACTCCTCCATCACCGGAATGGTCCGCAGCGCCCGCATGATGCCGCCGATTCCCAGCGTATCGGCGATGGTCTGACGCAGGCCGTACTTTTTCGGGATCTCAAAGTCCGTGATGGTGCAGGGATCATAGCCGCCCACCTGGATGGCGTTCACCACAAAGTCCGCGCCCCTGAGGGCTTCCTTCCGGTTCTCCACACCCAGATACGTCCCGATCTTCGCCCGGCCTTCATTTACGTTTTTGTTGATGGCGTCCAGAATAATCCGGGACTCCTCCAGCCGTTTCGCGTCAATGTCATACAGCGCCAGCTCTGCCTCACAAAGAACGGGAGTACACATACAATCCCCCAGCACATTTCTGGCAAATACGGTGCTTCCCGCGCCCATAAACGTAATTTTCATGATACATCCTCCTCTTTCATTATTTTTGGCCCTATGCCATTAGTGTATTCTGCCGTTTTCTTTCCTCACCGGGAAAGCTATGGCTTCATTATAAAGCAGGATGCGGAAAAATCCTATGTCGTTTTGTTGCATATTTTTTGTGATTTCGTTGAAAAAAACGTTTATTTCGTGATATTTTTCAGCCATTTTTCCTTACGATAACGGAGAAGAACGATAGGCGTCTTGATGCACTCGTCCAGCTTCAGAATCAGAAAAATCAGAAGCGGCGGCAACTCCATCTGAAAGGCCAGATATCCCACGGCAATCAGCGTCCACATGGTAATCCCGTCCAGAAACATGCCGAACCGGGTGTCACCGCCGGCCACAAAGACGCCGCAGAGCATACAGTAGGTGATGGCCGCGAAAATAACATTGACGGCCAGAATACAGTACATCACCACCAGATACTGTCTGGCTGCGTCCGTAAGATTCAGCACATTGGTAACCGGCCACACTGTCAGCAGCATCAGGATACAGCCGCCGGCTCCCGCCGCCAGAGCAGTCACCGTCAGCTGCCTGGCATGAGCCTTCGCCTCCGAAAAGGCATCTCTTCCCAGATCATTCCCCAGAAGGATGGCTCCCGCGTCGGTCAGACCGATACTGGCGACCCGGGCAATGCTCTGTATGGAAGATGCTACTGAGTTAGCCGCCACCACATCAGAGCCCATATGACCCATAAGTGCAGTCATGGCAGACATACCACCGCCCCACACCAGCCCCTGAACCGTCAGCGGCAGAGAAATATTGGCAAAGGTTTTCCAGAGACCATGACGCAGCTTCAGATCAATACGGATGTAACGGCACCGTCCAAGATCCACAGCGCAGATAATAAATTCCGCAATCCGGGAGATCAGCGTAGCCAGAGCCACTCCCACGACCCCCAGCCTGGGCGCCCCGAGTAGTCCGAAAATAAATACTGCGTTAAAAACAAGATTAATCACCAGGGCTGTGGTGGATATAGCCGTACTTTTCCCCGGATGCTTCAGCGTCTTAAGCAAAACCAGATAGGGCTGCGTAAAAGCCATAAACAGATAGGAAAAACCCACGATCCGAAGATAGTCGCACCCGTGGCCGATCAGCTGTCCGTCATTGGTCAGTATCCCCATAATCCCCTGGGGCCAAAGTATGGCCAGGCCGCAGAACAGTACGCAGATCACGGCAGCTGCCCACAGCGCCATGCCAAATACGTGAGGAAGCTGCTCTTTATTCCGGCTTTCCATGTACTGGGCAATCATAATACCCGTTCCGCCTACCAGCCCGGTGAAAAACAGGTTCAGAATAAAACTCCACTGGTTGGCCAGGGAAACGGCGGACAGCTCCGTCTGCCCCACCACGGACAGCATCAGGGTATCCGCCGTACCAATGGCCGTGGAAAGCAGACTCTGAAGCATAATGGGAACTGCCAGCTTTTTCAGGCTGGCAGAAAATTCTCTGTCAAAGGTAATTTTCATAGGCAGATCCTATTCTTCCGGAAGGTCCGCGAACCGGTGATCCCGGAAATAATACTCCTTATCCCGCTCATCGAAGGGACGCAGAACCTTGCAGGGAGATCCCACAGCCAGAACATTGGCCGGGATATCTTTGGTAACTACGCTTCCGGCACCGATGACGGAATTCTTTCCAATGGTCACGCCGGGCAGAATCACGGCATTTGCTCCGATCCATACGCCGTCCTCAATAGTAACCGGAAAGCTGTACATTCCCCGATGCCGGCTCTCCGGATCCAGCGGGTGGCCGGTGGTGCAGATGGTTACATTAGGTCCGAACATCACACAATTTCCGATGGTGATGGTATAATCGTCCACAAAGGTGGTTCCATAATTCAGGTAACAGTTGTCTCCGATACTGATGGTGGTTCCCCGGCAGAGCGTCAGCGGCTGGTTGATCCACACATCCTTGCCGCAGTGTCCAAACATTATCTGCATAATCTCGCTTCGTTTTTCCGACTCTGAAGGTCTGGAATGGTTGAATTCGTACAGCAGCTCTTTCGCCACTCTCTGCTCCTCCAGGTACTGATCACAGTCGTTCCAGAGATATCCTTTTGCCATTTTTTCAAGTTCTGTCATAGTCATAACCTCCGTTTGTATGTATAATGTGCTTTGCGCCGCGGCACCGCCGTGCCAAAGCCGCAGATCGGGCGGCAGACGGCTCCGATCCTGTCTTTTATCATTATATAATGGTATCCTCTCCGGATTCTACTGAAATATTAGCAGAAAATATCGCAATATTAACCATATCCATTGAAGCCCCTGCGGCTGTGTGGTATGATAGCAGAAAGCCGTTTCTGCCGGAAATTTCAACGGACGGAAGCGGAATTTGTGGAAAAGGCGGGCAGACAGATGAATGAAAAGACAGTGCGGGCGGAAATACCCTATGATCCGGTATATATTCCGGTGGATGATGATCTGTATTCCACACTGACGATCGGCACCGAAGAATTCCCCTTTTTCCTTTCGCTGGATAATCTTTCAGATTACCGGGACGGATTTGCCAACTGGCACAACCAGAAAGAGGTGGAAATAAAAGCAACTGCTGCAGAGAAACATGCAGGATCTGTGGCTGTCTCTTTTCTTTGACAGGGAATTCCATCTGGAAACCGGACAGCAGAGGGAAGACGCGCGGGCAAGAAACATGCTCCGGTATCTGCATGATCATTACCAGGAAAAATTTTCCCTGACCAAAATGTCGGCTGCCCTGAATCTCAGCCGCGGAGAATGTAGCCGGTATTTTCACCGGTCCCTGGGAATGACCATCAGTGAATACCTGCTCCAGTACCGTCTGGGTATTTCCATGCGGATGCTTCGCCAGGAGACATGGAGTATCACAGAGATCGCTCATGCGGTGGGTTTTTCCAGCCCAAGCAGCTATACGGAAAAATTCCGCAAAAGAACAGGATTGACACCCCGTCAGTACAGAAAACACCACTAAAAAACAGGGACAAACGCCCCTGTTTTTTACTGTATTTTCACAAAGTACAGACAGCTTGTCTTCGCTCATCTCTTCTTTACAGCAGCTGAAGCTGCACATAATCAAGAATCACCGCCCAAAGGACAATGGCCGCCGCAACCATGGCCATGGCCATCTTATAGCCGACTACTGCAAAATGATTCCGCCATCCGTTTTCCTCCTGGAATCTTTCCGGTTTTTTCCCTTTAACCATAATCATACCTGCCAGAATAAACAGTACCACGGCCGTCACCAGAAACATTCCGTTTTTCGCGGCTTCCACAGCAGTTGTGAAATTGCCGCCGCTGACTGCCAGTCCCACAAGAAACAGGAGAAGTGCCAGCGCGGCTCCCGCCGCTGCCCCTGCCAGAAATGCCTTCAGCAAATCCCCGGCAAAAGCTTTCGCGCGGCTGGAAAAATCTTTGTTCTTATTCATTTCCCATCTCCATCTTATGGATATTGTGGCAGGCCACAAAATGACCGTCTCCAACATCCTTCAGAGGAGGAAGCTCCTTCTGACAGATATCGGTACAATACCGGCAGCGGCCTTTGAAGCGGCATCCCGGCGCCGGATTGATGGGGCTGGGCACATCGCCCTCCAGACGGATCTTCTTCGCCTCCCTCTCCTTCTCCACCTGGGGATCGGGAACCGGAATGGCGGAAAGCAACGCCTGGGTGTAGGGATGCAGCGGATTGGCAAACAGCTCGTCAGAGGTGGCCAGTTCCACCAGCGTTCCCAGATACAGAACCGCGATTCTGTCTGAAATATGTTTTACCATGGACAGGTCGTGGGCCACAAACAGATAGGTAAGACCCATCTTCTTCTGCAGGTCAATCAGCAGGTTTACCACCTGTGCCTGAATGGAAACATCCAGGGCGGAGATGGGCTCGTCCAGAACCATGAATTCCGGATCCACCGCCAGCGCCCGGGCAATACCGATTCTCTGGCGCTGACCACCGGAAAATTCATGGACAAACCGGTTGGCATGCTCCCGGTTCAATCCCACCAGCTCCAGGCAGTGATAAATCTTGTCCTGACGTTCCTGTTTGCTTTTAGCCAGGTGATGAATATCGATACCCTCGCCCACAATTTCCGATACTGTCATACGGGGATCCAGTGATCCGTAAGGATCCTGGAATACCATCTGAACCTCTTTCTTGAAGTTCTGCCGTTCCTTTCCGGAAAGGGTGTGTACATCCTTCCCTTTATAGAGCACCTGACCGTCTGTCTTGCTGTACAGACCGATGCAGGTACGTCCGCAGGTGGTTTTCCCGCAGCCGGACTCACCCACCATTCCCAGGGTCTCACCCTTGTAAATGTCAAAGCTGACGTCGTCCACCGCTTTCAGAACCGCTTTCTTTCCCACGTTAAAATATTTTTTCAAATGATTCACGGAGATTAAAACATCTTTTTCTGTACTCATTTGGCGCCTCCTTTCACATCCGGCATCTCCACCTGGGGAGCCATGGGATGATGCAGCCAGCAGGCCGCCGTATGTCCGTCTCCGAAATCCGTATTCTCCGGCATCCGCTCCTTGCAGATGGGCATACAGTACTTACATCTGGTACAGAAGGGACATCCCACCGGCGGATTCAGCAGATCCGGCGGAATACCCGGAATGGAGGCCAGTCTCTGCTTGTTGGTCAAATCCAGTCTGGGAACTGATTCAATCAGTGCCCAGGTATACGGATGTCTGGGACGATAGAAAATATCCTCGCTCTTTCCCCGTTCCACAATCATACCGGAATACATCACGGCAATCTCCTGGGCAATATTTGCCACCACGCCCAGGTCGTGGGTAATCATAATAACCGATGTATTATGCTTTTTCTGAAGCTCTTTGATGATATCCAGAATCTGGCTCTGAATGGTCACGTCCAGGGCCGTGGTGGGCTCATCACAGATCAGAAGCTTCGGGTCGCAGGCAAAGGCAATGGCGATCATCACACGCTGCCGCATACCGCCGGAGAACTGATGGGGATACTGGCGCACCCGCTTTTCCGGCTCCGGGATACCTACCCGGCGCAGCATTTCCACCGCTTCCTTTTTTGCTTCATCCTTCTTCATGTGCTTATGAGCCATCAGATTTTCCATAATCTGTTTTCCCACCCGCATGGTGGGGTTCAGCGCGGCCAGGGCATCCTGGAAAATAATGGCACACTCGCCGCCCTTGTAATCCTGCCACTGCTTTTTGCTGTAGTCCAGGATATTTACATTATTATAGAGGATTTCACTGCCTTCCTTGATCTCTCCCTGAGGCTTTTTGATCAGACCCATGATGGACTTTGCGGTCACGGATTTTCCGCAGCCGGACTCACCCACGATGGCCAGCGCCTGTCCTGTTTCCAGTTCGAAAGAAACGCCGCGGACAGCCTTCACCTCACCGGCATAGGTATGGTAGGAAACCCTGAGATTTTTCACTTCCAGAATATGATTCTTTTCAGCCATTGGTCTCTTTCCTTTCTTTGGTAATCGGGAGATATTACTTACGCAGCTTGGGATCCAGCGCGTCACGCAGGCCGTCGCCCAGCAGGTTGAAAGCCATAACGATCACACAGAGAACCACGCAGGGGAACAAAAGCTGTGTTGGATAGAAATCCAGTGTCTGCTGACCCTGGGAGATAAGTACACCCAGACTGATCTCCGGAGAAGTCAGTCCGATACCCAGAAAGCTCAGACCTGCTTCCGTAAAAATAAAGTTCGGGATGGCCGTAGAGGCATCCAGCAGCAGGATACTGATCATATTCGGCACATAATGCTTGATGATAATACGCATGGGGCTTGCTCCCAGCACTTCGGCAGCGTAAACGTATTCCGATTCCTTCAGCTGTTTGATCAGACCACGGGTCTGCCGGGCCGTGTTACACCAGGCGGTGATACTTAAAGCCACCAGAAGGGCAAACAGGTTATTTCCCAGAATCATCATGATCAGAATCGTGATCAGCAGGTTCGGAAGGGAGTTGATTACCTCGATGATACGCATCATGATATCATCCACCCATCCGCCGAAATGTGCCATGGCGGCTCCGTACAGGGTACCGATCACCATTTTCAGAGCTGTGGCCACCAGGGCGATGATCACGGATGCCCGGGCTCCCACCCAGACTCTGGAAAACAGATCCCGGCCCAGACTGTCCGTACCAAACCAGTATTTTCCGCTGGGTCCCTGATTCTTTTCCACCACATTCATATTGATATAGTCATATCCACGGATATGAGGACCGATAATTACCATAATCACCAGAAGTCCCAAAACCACCAGCGCGCCCATAGCCACCGGGTTTTTGCGGAGCCTTCTCCATGCATCCTGCCAGTAGGAAATGGTAGGACGTTCAATTTTATTGGCTTCCTCCTGGGTAAAGCCAATAACCTTAAACTGATCCGGCGTCAGCCCTTTGGAACCCGCCGCGGCTGCCGCAGATGACTGGGAGGAATTTTTTGTTATATTTTCTGCCATATGCTATTCTCCTCCTTCCTATCGGCTGCTGTTTCCCGGCATGGAAATACGCGGGTCCACAACGGCATACAAAACATCTGTTATAAAAAGTACCACAATGTAGAGCAGTGACAGAAGCACTGTCAGGCCCAGCACGATGGAAAGATCCTGGTTATTTACAGCCGTCACATAGTACTGACCGATTCCGGGAATGGAGAAAATGCTCTCGATAAAGAAGGATCCCGTAATACACATGGCCACGGACATGGGAAGCTGTGTCATGACAGGAATAAAGGAGTTCCGCAGGATATGCTTGCGCACCACTGTGGCGCGGCTCAATCCTTTGGATTCCGCAGTCAGTACATAATCCTGATTTACCACATCCAGCATGGATGATTTCAGAAGACGGGCATATGTCGCGATATAGGAAAAGCATCCCGTCAGTGTGGGAAGTACTGTGTACTCCCAGCCGCCCAGCCAAAGATCACTGCCGGTGGGCCAGCCGATGGTGGGGAACAACTGCAGCGTTCCCGCAAATACTTTCTGAAGCATAAGTCCGAAGACCAGATGCGGTATGGATATCAGCAATACCGACAGCCCCACCACAAAATAGTCAGCGATGGTACCCCGCTTTAACGCGGCAAGAATACCCAGCAGCAGTCCCACTACCACACCCAGAAGCATCTGCTGGATGCCCAGCCGGGCGGATACGGGAAGACGGTCGTGCAGCAGGCCGCTGACCGTCTGACCGGCATATACAAAAGATTCGCCGAAATCACCCTGCAGCATGTTCGCCATCTGAGTCACATAACGTTCCATCACGGGCTTGTCCAGACCGTACCTTGCGTACAGCGCGTCCCGCGCTTCCACCGGAAGCTTTTCCGCGCGCTCGGTCAGGGGATCACCCGGGACAGCTTCCAGAAGGAAAAAAGTTGCCGTTGCGATGATAAAAAGGGTCAGTATCATCTCAAAAAACCGGCGGATAATATATTTTGCCATATGAAATGCCCCCGTTGCTTATATGGGGAAGAGCCCTTACGGACCCTTCCCCACCTTATCTTTTACATGTCTATCTCTTTATCAGCAGATCTTCCTGCGGATCAGTTTCCGCGTCCCTCAATATAGGTGATGTAGAATTCCTGGCTTGCTCCAAAGGAAGACCAGCGGAAATCTTTCACCCAGTTCTGTACGAAGTACTCTTTTGTGGAGTAGTACAGCGGGATCAGAGCACAGTCGTCAAAGAGTACCTGCTCTGCCTGAGAATAAATCTCCAGACGTTTCGCGTTGTCTCCCTCGCCGGACAGGCTGTCGATCAGGGAGTCATACTCTTCGCTGCTGTAATTTCCGGAAACAGAGGGGAAATCCCCTGTTTTCATGGTTGCCAGATAATCCAGCGGATCGTTGTAATCGCTGTACCAGCCGCCATAGTATACATCAAAGTTTCCTGCATCTCTCTCAGCAGTGAACAGAGAATAATCACCAACGGTATTCAGTTCTACCGTAATTCCCAGGTTCTGCTGCCATGTCTGCTGCAGGTACTCACGGAAGGCATCGTCTTCCACTGTGGAGCCGTAAGACAGATAGGTAACTGTTACTTTGGACAGATCCGTATCCATACCCAGCTCCTGCAGTCCTTCCTGGAACAGCGCCTGAAGAGCTTCGTTGTCACCGGCATACTCATTGTACTCTGCCAGCATGGGCTCATCCACCTGCTCACGGTAGGACTCGCCGTCCAGAGTGATGGCCGGAGAAATAAATCCGTAAGCGGGAACGTATCTTCCATACACCGCTTCGATCATCTCCTCACGGTTGATGCTGTATGCCAGAGCCTTGCGGATCTTCACATTGCCCATCAGTCCGGAGCTTCCGCCGTTGGCATGATCAAACGCAAGATAAACCGTTCCCGGGTAATCCGCGGTGATCATCTGAATATTTCCGGCCTCAGCCTCGCTCTGATATTTGCGGGAGTAATCTCCGGATGTCTGAAGCACATCCAGCTCTCCGTTGTCAAACATGGTAGCTGCGGTGGAGTCCTCGGCAACCAGATACCAGTTGATGGTATCCAGATGGGTATTCTCCGCATCCCAGTAATACTCATTCTTTGTCCAGGTCATCTGGTTATCTTCCACCAGACCGGTCATGCAGAACGGTCCGTTGTAAACACACAGTGTCCAGTCCTTACCCCACTGATCTCCGGCAGCCTCCGCGATATCCTCTCTGGTGGGATACAGCGGTGTGGAAACCAGCTTTGCCTCAAAGGTGGGATCCGCCTGTTTCAGGGTCACCTCAAAAGTATAATCGTCAAGCGCCACTGCTTTCACATCGTCCACAGATCCGGAACCGCTGTTATATTCTTCCGCACCTACGATATTGAAAACGAAAGAAGCATAATCATAACCATACTGAGGATCCAGCAGACGTTTCCAGCCATACTCATAGTCATGGGCGGTTACCGGTTCTCCGTCAGACCATTTGGCATCCTGTCTCAGATGGAAAGTATATACTGTTCCGTCCTCAGAAACATCAACGCTCTCCGCGCCGTCCAGGACGAAATGCTCTCCCTCCTCATCAGCTACATTACGGTAAAGTCCGGAATAGCAGGCGGCCATCATCCAGCGCCATCCCATATCCTGAACATCGTAGTTGTTACCGAAGCTTGTTGTACGGATATTCAGTACCTGAGTATCTCCCTCTGTGCTTCCGGAGCTGCTGTCCTCTGCGGTTGCAGCATCATCTGCGGCACTGCTGCCCTCACTGGTGGAAGAGCTGCTGTCGCCTCCGCCGCAGCCGGCGAATACGGAAACAGCCATCACTCCTGTAAGAAGAAGTGCCAGAATCTTTTTTTTCATATCGTTCCTCCTTTTGTAATGTTACGGTAAGACGTCACATAAGACATCACACGCGGCACCGTTCAGAAAATACTCTGTCTTCACCAAAAAAGCCGGTATCTTTCCGCTGAAGCAGAGCCTGACGGAGCGCCGACAAAAAAAGCAAAGAAGCCATAAACAACTGATAGTTTTATAACCTCTATGGCGCCCTTGCTATCTTTTTTAATAATATCACTGTTATTATTACATGTCAATATAGTTTTTTCATCGATTTAACATAACAGAGAGGAAAAAAGTCGGAAGCCGTTCCTGTTTTTCCCTCTATGCCGAAATTAATGGGAAAAAAAGTTCCCTCAGAGAAAATCACCGTTTTTTCTCCCCACCCAAAGCGTTCTCCTGCAGGAAATACAGACACTGATTGACATTCTTCCTCCCAGCTGATAATATTAGTAACATGATCAGCAGTAAATACTGAAATCAGGAGGGTTGAACATTGAACAGGGAATTATATGATACCTATGTGCAGATTTTAAAGGATGAACTGCTCCCGGCCATGGGATGTACCGAGCCTGTGGCGGTGGCCTACGCCGGCGCGCTTGCCCGGGAAGCGCTGGGCAAGCTGCCGGAACGGGTGGAAATCGTAGTCAGCAGGAACATTGTGAAGAATGTAAAAAGTGTTGTGGTACCCAACACCGGCGGACTGAGGGGGCTGGAGGCCGCGGCAGCCATCGGCATTGTGGCCGGAGATCCCAAGGGACAGCTGGAGGTACTCTCGAAAGTTACGGAAAAGCAGATTGAAGAGACAAAGGAGTACATGAACCATGCCAGTCTGCGGGTAATCCCTTCCGAGTCCGGTCTCATTTTTGACATCTGTATCCGGGTATATTCCGGTTCAGACAGCGCTGCCGCCAGAATCGTGGATTATCACACCAATGTGGTGATGGTAAAGAAAAATGAAGATTACCTGATCAACCGCGAGATCACCGGACGCACGGAAAGCTCCATGGCAGATCAGTCTCTGCTGACGGTAAAGGATATCTGTGAATTTGCCGAAACCGTGGATATTGACGATGTACGGGAGGTTCTTGACCGGCAGATTTCCTATAATATGGCCATCGCACAGGAAGGCATGAAACATTCCTACGGGGCCAATATCGGCAAAGTTCTGCTTGATATTTATGGTGATTCTGATGTTAAGATCCGTGCCAAAGCCATGGCAGCCGCCGGTTCCGACGCCCGGATGAACGGCTGTGAACTTCCCGTGGTGATCTGCTCCGGCAGCGGCAATCAGGGAATGACTGCTTCCGTGCCTGTTATCATTTACGCCCAGGAACTTGGAAGCACGCAGGAGGATCTGTACCGGGCACTGGTAGTTTCCAATCTTTCCACCTTGCACATCAAACAGGGTATCGGAAGACTTTCCGCCTACTGCGGTGCCGTCGGCGCGGGCTGCGGGGCAGGGGCAGGTATCGCCTGGCTGCACGGCGGACGTTATGAAGAAATCGCCCATACACTGGTCAATGGTCTGGCTATTATCTCCGGTACCATCTGTGACGGCGCCAAAGCATCCTGTGCCGCAAAAATTGCTTCTTCCGTAGACGCTGGAATCCTGGGGTACTTTATGTATAAGGAAGGCCAGCAGTTCCGCGGAGGCGATGGTATCGTGAAAAAAGGTGTGGAAAATACCATCCGAAGCGTCGGCATCCTGGCATCGGAGGGTATGCAGGAGACAGACCGGGAAATTGTCCGGATCATGATCGGAGAATAGGCATAAGGCTGAACTGTTACCTGGCGCTGTCGCGCTATTGGAGGATGGAAAATACATACTGGCAGCATACCCAATGATAAAGGAGCATTTATGAGACAGAGACAGACATTAAAGGAACAGATTTACAAAGAAATTATCGACGGGATTGTCAGCGGAGAGTTTAAGGGAGAACAGATTCTTAACGAGCAGGCGCTGGTGGAGCGTTATCATGTCAGCAAGGCTCCCGTGCGGGAGGCACTGCTGATTCTGTCCAGCGAGGGAGTCCTTGAAAATATCCCCCGCTACGGATATCGGGTGGTCAGCTTCACCAGAGAAACTGTGAACGACATCATGGAATTCCGTTCCGCGCTGGAAGATCATGTACTCATTAAAGCTTTTCTGAGTATGCGCCCGGAAGATCTGGAAACGCTGCGGGCGGTGATCAGCGATGATACCCGGGATGACAGCAATGTCTGGCAGCATTGGGACTGGAATATGGACTTCCATCTGAAACTGGCGGCCATGGCGGACAACGAATACATCTACCGGCAGCTGAAGACCGCCATGAATTTTCTGAAGCTGGCTTACGCCCAGTTCTACTGGTCCCAGTGGAACCGCACCTCCATCCCCAACGATCTGAAAAATCATATCCGGATCATCGAGGCGCTGGAGGACCGGGACCTGGACCTGGCACGCCTCTATCTGAAACAGGATCTGAAGGACTTCTGTATGGAATAGCAGAAAATCCCGCAAGGCAGGATTCTCCGCCCGTATCTGTAAAACACTGAAAATTTCATCTCAGTAATAAAGCGGCGGAGCTGCCGCGAAACCGGAGGGGAATTCCCTCACCGGTTTTTGCGGCAGCTCCGCTGTTTTTTGTTTCCTTAATTATCATTCCGGCATTCTCTGTTATCGCCGCTTTTTCCCCGGAAATTTCCGTCTCATCTGTTTTCAGGAAAGCTTCTCCATCTCTTCCATGGAAATCATCCGGTGCTCCAGGCGGGATTTCTCTGCCGCGAAGCACATCAGATGGCTCTGGAGGGATGCCCTGGCGGAGGTGCGGTTGTCGCCGGTTCCCTCCAGCAGCTCCAGGAAATTCTTCACAGTTCCGAAATCGCCGCCTCCGTGGCCGAACTGATCCCATCCTTCCTCTTCATAAGGAATCTCCCTGGCCTCCTGGCCAAACCTCTCCAGAACAATTTTCCTGGCGTTCATATCCGCCGTGATCTGTCCCCTGGTTCCCATGATTTTCAGCTCCCGGTTGATCCGGGCGGTAAAAGCCGTCATGGTAAAGGAGGCGGTAACGCCGCCCTCATATTCCATATTCACCACCTGGTGATCCACCACATCATTGTCGCAGTGGTAGACGCACCTTCCGTAGGGTCCTTCCTCAAGGGCTTTCCGGATGCCTTCCTCCGTCAGGTCCGTGGTAAGCACATCCACCGGCCATTCCGTCTCTCCCGTCAGATAAATCTTCGGCGCATAATAGGGACATGCCTCGCTGTGGGGGCATCCCTTCATGCAGTTGTCCGGCGCTCCTTCGGGCGCGTGGGCCGCGTCAAAATGCTGCAGGCTTCCGAAACTGGAAATCCACCGGCAGGGGCGTCCTGCCAGCCAGGAAATGATATCCAGGTCATGGCAGCTTTTCTGGAGAATCATGGGGCTGCTTTGGCTGCTGTTTCTCCAGTTACCTCTCACAAAGCTGTGAGCCTGGTGCCAGTACCCCACATTTTCAATCTGGTCGATGGTGGCCACCTCGCCCACGGCCCCCTCGTCCACCAGCTTTTTCAGCGTACAGTAAAAGGGCGTGTAGCGGAGCACATGGCAGACCGACAGCACTTTCCCGGAAGCGGCTGCCGCCCTCTCAATCTGCAGGCACTCCTCTGGCCGGTTACTCATGGGCTTTTCCAGCAGCACATGATAACCCAGCTCGAGGGCCCGGATGGCCGGCTCCGTATGCATGTCATCCATGGTACACACAAAGGCGGCGTCCGCCATTTTGGGACGGGAAAGAATATCCTTCCAGTCCTCAAAACAGTTTTCCTCCGGCACATGGTACGTTTCCGCAAACACTCTTCTGCGGTCCGCGTCCGGCTCCGCCACTCCCACAATCTGCAGCTGTTCGGGAAAACTGAGGCTGTAATGCGCGTAGGCATTTCCCCTGGATCCCGCTCCCAGTACAATCGCTGTTTTCTTCATCTGTAAAAACCT
>DVON01000230.1 GCA_018713585.1 Candidatus Pullilachnospira stercoravium
CTGCCTTGATCTGACAGAAAATTTCGCTTTTGGCCCCTCCTCCCGCTCCATAAATACAGGAAGGAGAAATCTGAGGATTCTGTTCTTTTAAAATCCGGTAATAGCAGCTGTATTCATAGGCGATTCCTTCCAGAATACTCCTGTACATATGTGCCGGCGTATGGATAAAATCCATTCCCCAAAAGGCTCCCCTCATTCCCGGATCATTTGGACAAGTGCGTCCGGAAAAGTGGGGTACAAAATACAGGCCCTGGCTTCCGGCCAAAATCGCAGTGGCTTTTTCATTCCATTCCCCATACGTTCCCCCGTACTGTTTTATAAACCATGGCAGACACATTCCTCCCCCTCCGATGTAAGCTAAGGGTGTATACAGGCCATCAATCACCGACCGGGAAAACAGCAGCGTCTTGTGCTTCAGATCCGGCGTAAACTGCTCTGTACTGCAGGAAAAAATTGACGCAGTACCCGCCACATCATAAATCATGTCCTTTTTTACGATTCCTGCCCCCAGTGCTGATGCCGCGGAATCACCGCAGCCCGCGACCACAGCGGTTCCCGGAAGGAGGCCGCATTCCCGGGCAGCCGGTTCTGTCAGTCGCCCCACCACTGTCCATGGGTTTTCAATTCTGGGAAGCTTCTCCGAAGAGATCTGAAATTCTTCCAGAAGACCCTTATCCCACTCTTTTTTTCTGTTATCAGCGAATCCCGAAAAATGGAGATGCGTATAATCCACCCATGCTTCTTCCGCTTTCAGTCCACACATTTTTCCGGCTGCGTATACTCCGGGCAGAACGAATTTCGCGATTTTCTTATATTCTTCCGGGCACTCCTGTTTCCGGTACAGAATTTTCGGACCATGCGTATAGGTTACCGGGCCTCCTGTTTTTCGTATGATTTCTTCCTCCGCCTGCGCCTTCATCTGACTGATATATGGTTCACATCTGGTATCCAGCCAGGAATCATACGCTCCCACCGCCTCAAATTCACAGTCCACTGCCATGATGCCGGCCATCTGTCCATCCATTCCCACCGCATGGATATCCGCCGGGGAAACTTTGCTGTTTTCCACTGCCTTCCGGATGGTACGCAAAACAGAACCATAGATCTCATCGGGCTCCTGCCAGACCGTACCTGTTCCTCGCCGAATCAGCCGGGATGCCTCAAAGGCCTCCCCTTCTCTGCTTCCCTCATCCCGGAATACCGCCGCTTTCGTTCCCTGAGTTCCGATATCCACGCCAACCACATAGTTTTTTCTCATGAAACTTCACCTCTGTGTGCCGGTTCTTTATCCTGGTTGTCAGTTCCCGTGTCCTTCTTACGGAATGTGAGAATTTCCGGCGCTGCCCACAGGCCCAGCCGTTTCGTCAGATATTCTTCACAATATCTGTCACCTTTTGTTCTCCAGGAGCAGGAGGCGAACCAGGAATAATTTTCATCACAGTTATGAAGCTGTCCAAATGTATTATATCGATTGCCGTAAGCTGTGATTTCCAGTTCGTACACTCCCGGGTCCAGTTCTCCCAGGCTGAGCTCGTACGGAGCAAAAGCGATAATCCCCATTTTCTTTTTATTCACCGTGACCCCCAGAAGCGGGCCTTCAAAATACTGCGCCTTCAGCCTTACCTCTTCTTTTTCAGTGATCTCCAGGCTGCAGTGATACGTCAGATTTCCTCCGTAAAACGGCATTCCCTGGCGGGTCAGGTCTCCAAATACATACCGTTTTCTGGCAGGAATCAGAAGATTTTCCCTGCCTGTGTTTTCCACACCGAAATCTCCCAGCAGATAACAGTTTTCCACATTTGCCTTTTCTCCGTATGGAATCCGCAGTTCAATGAGATTGGTCCCTTTTTTCAGTTGGGGAAGCTTCACCACACGGATCGCTTCGTCCACATACCATCCTGTATCCGAATGATTCACGGACATTCCATTGACAATGATTTCTGTAGTATCCGGATCCTCCAAAGCCAGATCCGCTGTCGTATCCAAAGTGGATTTCACGGTAAACCGCAGGGAAAGCATATGCGGAAAATCCGTTTCCGCGCGGATTGTCCATGGCTGAGCTCCCGCTTCTTCTTTTGGCGGATATCCGAAACGGCTCCGGCAAATATTGTCCAGCCGCAGAATATCATCTTCCGGCTGCCATGCTTCCTCATCAATCCGATAAGAGGCCCTGTCCAAAATCAGTACATTTGGTTCCTCTCTGGAAATTTTCCAGGGCTGGGGAACCCGCAGCCTTTTCGTCTGGATCCATTCCGTCCCCTCTTCTGTCTGTTTATCTGATCCGTCTTTGACAGATTCCAGACGCAGCAGCAGACTGTCATGGATTCCCAGAAGTACTTCCGTTTCTGTCCTTCCATTTCTCCTGTGGGCAGGAATCTGTCTTTTTTCTCCGGTCATGGCATCGTAGACCGTCAGAGAGACCTCCCCTTTCAGGTGGATATGAAGTTTCTCCATGTAAGGATAATCTCTGCATTCCACCATACTCCAGAACGTATCCCGCAGTTTTTCAAAACCATGGGCAATAAACAGCCACTGTCCCTCCTCATCTGTCCGCATCTGATATACCAGATTATCTGCTCTGCTTCCATCCTCCAGCAGAACCTCCACGTCCCGGAACGGTTCCAGCCTGCGCATCAGTGCTCCTCGTTCAAAAGGAATCGTGCCGCAGATTTTCTCCAGCCGTCCGGCACACGCATCTTCTTTTCCATCCGTCCAGCAGGGGGCTTCTCCCAAAATAAGAACCGTGCCGCCGTTTTGGGCAAATTCTTCCAGCCGTTTTCTGGTGCTGCTTCTTAATGTCAGGCACCCTGGAACCAGAATTACCTGATACCGCATCTGCCCCATGACAAATCCCTGTCCGTCAAAAGCCGGCCCGCTTTCTTTTTCAAGAACCGCTTCACTGATGTAATCAAAATCGATAAGTCCAAAGGTCAGCCAGTCACAGAGATTCCTGTATCCCTCTTCCAATGCCAGCTGGCGTTCGCTAGTCTGATCATTGGGGCCAAATACCATCCAGAAAGACTCCACCGGATGAATGATTCCCACCTTCACGGAAGGGCTCCCGCTGGTAAGGGCCGCGTTCACTCTGCCAAAATACGTCTCCAGCAGGGAATATTCCCGATACCAGGGAGACTGATAATTGATGGACGCAGGATAATCTCTCTTTGCCTCTCCCCTCATGGAAAGCCAGCTTACATGATGAACCCGCACGCCGATTCCCAGCGCCGCCTGCCAGTCTCCTGACATTTTGTGACCTTTGAAATCAAAATCCCAGTTTGTCACACCGTAAGTCTCACTTAAAGCCCCGTACCTCCCCATCTGCCTGGCAATACTCTGTGCCATTTTCGCAGTGGGATAATCTCTCTGATCACACAGCACATCGTGTCCCGGAATATGAAAATACTGCAGAGACCGCATGGTTTCTCCCGTGAATACAGTCTGAGATTTAAGCGTTTCCTCTCCTTTCATGTGTCCCGTCATCGCGATATTATGGTTCTCGCACCATCTGCTGATCTGTCCGGCATAAGCCTGGGAAAAACGATCTGTCAGATGATCTATAAAGTGATACCGCACGGTAGCCGGTTTTGTCTGCTCCCATACTACCTCCGGGAAATGTTCCAGAAGAGAATAGCCATATTTTCCCCGGAAACTCTCCTCCAGATCATCCGTGAAAGGGAATTTAAGCGCTCTTCGTTCCCCGGCAAAACTGAGATTCTCCATCTGCATAAACTGAGGTTCGTCCGTAAATATCGCCGGAATGCTTTTTCCAAAATCTTCTCCCAGTCTTTCATAATACCGTTCGTGTGTAGTCTCAATAAAACATTTCAGCGCATTGGGATCCAGTGTATTTACATACGTCTGATTGTTCCACCAGGATGACTTTTCATCTATCATCAGATAAGCGTTCCAGATATTCTCCTCTCCTGCCGGTTTCTCCAGCACCTGGTATTCTGACAGAATGCCATCTTTTAAAGTTACCCGGTAGGAGCAGAGATAATAACCCGCAGGTTCTTTTCCTTTCTCACAGGATTCCTCAAAATGCCTGTAATCCGGTTCCGTATCCTCCCTTACTTCAGGCGTCAGCAAAAGATACCGTTCCCGAAAACGGATGTTTCTGGTCACATATCCGCCGCCAAATCCGGACGCGTAGCGATCCTCGTCATACAGCCAGCAAAGCATGCCGTTTTTCTTGGCCGTCTCATTGCAGTCCTCTGCCAGATCCATAAATTCCTGTCCCAGATACTCTGTATCCATTCCTGTGCGGCAGTGCATATGAAAGCCACCCATACCCATTTCTTTAAAGTACCCGATCTGGCGCCGAAGCATCTCTTTTTCCAGTTTGCAGTTCCATGCCCAGAAGGGAGCGCCTCTGAATTTCGCAGGAGGATTTTTGAAATCCTCCTGCCGCATCTTTTCCGGTTTATGGTGTAAAAACATAAATTGTCCTCCTCGCTATCCCAATACCTGAACCTCCATATTCAGAAGCCGGGCCACCAGCTTCAGATCTTCCACGCAGTCCCCATAGACTCCATGGATATGGTTGCAAGGGAATTTTTCCAGAAATTCATCCGCCGATACCCGCAGTCTTGTAAACGCTACAGGCCAGGCCGGTGTAGTCAGCTGGCCCAGAGCTTCCATCTTTTCCTGCTCAAATTCCACAATTTCCGCCGGAACAATGGTCATTGTATATTTTCCGTTTCTTCTGGCCAGTCTTGCCAGGGTCACCTGTCCGGCTTTGGCAAAATGATGTACACTGGCGCCACCCGCCGGGTAATAATGTGTCTCCGGATAAAAGGTTACCTTTTTCAGATTTTCCGCCGGATCCATGGAAGCTCCCGCGAAATAGGTGGCATGCGTACCGGAATTTGAGAAAAACCATACGTCATTCTCTTTGTCATAATGGCGGACATCCGCGAACAGCACCGGAAATCCCGTCAGCAGTTTGAAAATTTCCATGGTCAGCGCTCCGTCCATATCAGATTCCGTAGCCGCCACTACGGGTTCTTTGGGTCCGTCAAAATCATAGGGATCATTGAGAAATGCTTCTGCCACATCCATGGTGGCGTAACGGTCTGTCAAATCCCCATGTGCCTTAATCCCCACGAAATCCAGTCCCCGCTCCTGGATAATTTTTTTCAGTCCGTAGTAGGAACGTATCTGCGTCTTTAATTTTTCCGGGGTTAGTCCTTCTCCGTCATAGGCAATTTTCCCTACATATTTTGTCAGCCAGGCAAACGCATGCTCCACCTTTTCTTCCGGAATGGTATCTCCTGCCCGGATAATATCATCCTGCTCCACATTCTCCACATCGATTCCGAATTCTCTCTGCCACTGTTCCAGATTGGCTACTGCCGTATACATACCCAGAGGACGTCCTCCGAAATTGCCAAATGTCAGTCCTTTCAGCCTCTTTACCGCCGCCGCTGCTCTGAGAAACGCGGTCATTTTCCCAAATACTTCCGGTTCATGGACAGACCCCCACAGCTTCTGAAATGGAACGTGAAGCTGTTCCAGCGTTCCCGCCGCGGCCATCATTCCCACCATACCGCATTCAGAAGGATGAAGATTGCAGAACAGCAGATACGGCCCCGGAGCGAAATTCTGAGCCACTGCGGTAAACTGCGGATAACACCAGATCGTATAGTTAAAAATTGTGGCTTCCACTCCTTCCCGGGCCAGTCTTACAGCCTCCTGCTTTGCCTCTGCGTTGGTATGGATAGGAAGCGTACCCTCCACTACTTCAAACTGTCCTGTTTTTTCCAGCTCCTCCCGAATCTCCC
>DVON01000231.1 GCA_018713585.1 Candidatus Pullilachnospira stercoravium
CATATAGCAGTGAATATCCAGAGGATATCTGCGGGTGTTTTTCAGATACGTGATGGAATACACGATGGGCTCCTTATCCACATTTCTCACCCGAACCAGACGGTAACATTCCTCTCCCACCGGGATTTCCAGCTGGGCAGCGATGGTTTTGTCTGCCTTTGTCAGCGACATATCGCAGTAGGTGGTGGTCATCT
Source organism: Candidatus Pullilachnospira stercoravium (assembly GCA_018713585.1). Taxonomy (GTDB): domain Bacteria; phylum Bacillota; class Clostridia; order Lachnospirales; family Lachnospiraceae; genus Pullilachnospira; species Pullilachnospira stercoravium. The sequence goes on from DVON01000231.1 coordinate 195, forward strand.
CCTTGCCGTGAAACCGCATTTCCTCTGTAAAGCTCACCAGACTTTTCAGGTTCTCGTTGATTTTTCCGTAGGTGACCGTTGTTCCCACCCCCCGGAAGCTCTGCACGTATCCCTCTGCTTCCAGCTCGCTTACCGCCTGCCGGACGGTAATCCGGCTGACCTGAAACATCTCCTGCAGCTTTTTCTCCGTATAAAAAGAATCCCCGGATACAAATTCGCCGTTCCGGATCTGCTTTTTCAAAATATCCGCAATCTGGGAATATAGTGGGGCTGCTCCCTTTTCTCTGTTTAACATCCCCGTCCTCCCTTCATTTTCCACATGATTTTCTCTTACTGTCCAGGCAGGGAAAAACCGCAGGATTTTGAAGTGCCAGGTACAGACCGTCCATGATTCTGCGGGAAGTATCGGCAGCAAGGCAGATCTCTATCTCCCGCTGCCTGCATGCCTTGGAAAATTCCCCGCCGAAATAGGCAAAACTTTTGGCCAGCTGTCCTCCCAGCACAAATCCATCCGGGGCAAAAGAATCCAGATAAGGAACAATCGCCTCCCGGAACCAGGTGCCAAACTCCCGGTATACCTTCAGCGCTGCCTGATTTCCCTGTCTGCAAAGGGAAAAAAGCTCCTTTCCGCTTTTCCTTTCTCCCAAATACCTTTCTGCCAGTTTCTCCAGTCCCCGTATAGACAGATAATCGTCTATGATACTCTCACGAAACGGGGTAGGGTAAATCCATCCGTTTTCCGGAACATCGTTTCTGTCCCCACCCCGCAAAATCCTGCAATTTTCGGAAAAAGCCGAGCCGGCTCCCGTACCCATACATAAATACATCACCTTCCGCCAGGTCTGCGCCTGTCCAAACCGGCTTTCCCCCATGGCAAAGGCCTCCACATCATTACAGAAGAGAAAACGGCAGCTTTCCGTCATCCTTGTCCTGCCAGCCGATGCAAAAAACCTTTTCCGGATCTCCGGCTCAATGGGAATCCCATATAGTGCGTCGTACTTTCCGATGTTTTTCATCCGGCTTACCCCTGATTCATACTCAAAAGGGCCCGGAAATGCCATGGCCAGCCCCTCGATCTCCTCCGTGGACGCAGGCAATACATCAGCCAGTGTCCGGAGAATTTCCACAAAATTTTCCAGAATTTCCTCCGCTCCCGCCTGTGCCCTTGCCTCAAAGGAATAGATGCTGTTTTTATATAGTTTTCCTCTGCCGTCAAAAATCCCGGCCTTGATGCAGGTTCCGCCCACATCCAGCATAAAATTGTAGGACATTTTATTCAACCACTGTTACCTGGTATAAAAACCAAGAATACCTTCATTTTCCGCTTCGCAGACTTTTACAGCATCCTCTTTGTCCATCTTCTCCTGGGTGGAAATTACATAGGAAAATTCATAAAAACCACCCAGATCCACCTTGAAGTTGGTCTCCCAGAAATTGTTCATCACCCAGGAATAGATCTCACTTCTGTTCAGTTCCCGGTTATTCCCGTCACACAGCCGGATAGGTTTTGCTTCCAGACTGCCGAAAGTTACCAGCGGCGTATCCTTGATGGCCACTGTCACGGTCTTATCCCGGCCTTCCAGTATAACGCCGTTCTGCAGCAGATAAAAATCCATATTGCTGCCGGGAAGCTGATCGATCCCCGGGCGGATCACACATCCGGTTTTGTCCAGATAACGGACTTCCTCTTTTCCCGCGGTAAACGGAAGCGCTACATAGAGATTTTCCGGGTCCCACCTGCTGGATTTATGGATCCGGACCGTGGCCTGCAGTTTGGGCAGGTTCTTGTATATTTTCAGAAAAACACTGTAAAGTCCTGTTCCTTCCAGATTATAATCCAACTGTACACCGATGTAAACATCGCCTTTCTCTTTTACCAGAAGATTTTTCAGCACAGCCCCAAATCTTCTGGTGGCCGCTGATTTCCGGTTTCTACCCATGCTTCTGCGGATCTCCCCGGCGTCTCCGTTCTGATCCGTCACCTCGTAGATTCCGGAAAATGCCGGATAAGATGCCTCCTCCATCAGAAGATTTTTTCCGTCCTTTTTATCCAGAATGGAGGCAATGCCTTTCTTCTGATCAAACTGTACTTTATAATAATCCGTTTCCACGCATTCCATGTCCTCCCGGCAGCCCTCCGGCGGCAGCAGATCCTCCACGCCTTCCGCACCGATATGTGCATGATTTTTCACCACAAATGGGACTTTAGATGTCCGGTGAATCTCCACCAGTTTTTCTTCTCCGGCTTCCAATTCCACCAGTACTTCCACCAGCGTTCCCCGGGGAGCTCTCTGCACCTGGGATTTCAGCACTCGTCCTGTCTCACTCTCCGTCACCTGAATGGGAACTTCCGGATTGTAACGGATACCATCCATGTATTCCCACCCTTCGATGGGAAGCAGTACCGTGGTGTTCCGTTTCATCCCGTGGGGATTGATCACCCGATATTTGTGAGGCTTTTCATACCTGATACTGATCTCGCCTTTTTGCGCCAGAATTTCATCCAGATTCAAGGAAATCGCCGTATTGGCATTGACCGCGTAGGCAGTCTTTTTCATCTCCAGATCCGTCACCATGGTTTCCCACGGCTCTGCCACAGAGGCAGAATGTCCCCAGGTGTGCTCCGCGTAAAGCATCAGATCTTCTGCAGCCTGATCCATCAGTGCTTCCTTTCCCAGGTCTCCCCGGGGATCCAGCTTTCTGCAAAGATCGTACTTTCTTCTGGCATCGCAGAAAACTTTCACCGCCGCAGGTGTGGAACCCACACCATCTGCCCACCAGTCATTCCAGTCCCCGGAATAAACCGGGAGATCCTGGCACCGTTGTTCCACCTGTTCAAAGAACTGCTCCAGGGTCACCATACGGAAACGGATCTGTCCCTTATAAGAAACATTCAGCTGCTGAAGCCGTCTGGCGATCTCTGCACTGGGCGGCGCATTGTCCGTAACCACGCCGGATACCATTACGGGAACCAAATTGTACGGATATCCTTCCTCCTCCAGATTTGCCAGATACCGTTCGATCCTGCAGGAAGCGATTTTCATTTCCTCTTTTTCCACTTCTTCTGCCTGCATACCGGGCAGTTCCCCCTCCATATAAGGCCGGTGGAATTCATCATAGGTAAGGTATGAGTTTCCTCCGTGAGGTGCCAGAAACAGCTCGTTTCCATAATGATAATGCTCTCCGTTCCATACCAGTACCCGGTTTCCTCCAGGGCCTTCCCAGTAAAACGGTATGGTTTTTTTATAGAGTGGGAACATCCCGTGATGGGGATGCACACAGGAAAACAGATGACGGATTCCATGGCGATGCAAGGCGTCCGCATAACCCCAGGCATATCCGTTGATATCGGCAGTCATGGCAGAAACCACCGGATGGCCGATCTGTTCCCCGTATTGTCTGGCCTGCTCCAGACGGGTATCCAGAACATCACTGCTGATCAATTCCGTCATGTTAAGATAATTTCCGGAAAGTCCGATTTCTCCGCTGCGGACATATTTCTCAAAATCTTCCTTGTACTCCTGAGAGGCATTCGCATAAAAGTTCTTCACCTGCCAGTAATTCTCACACTGCCAAACAAATCCCTGGTACTCCTGCCGGTTGTTCTGATGAATATCATTGAGGATATCCACCGCCTGTTTGATGTAATCACAATGATAGCGGATAATCTTATCCTGCCGCTCCGTATAGCCGATATCCGTATGCGAATGATGGATCACATAAACATCCCACTGTTTTTTCGGTCTCATATTTCT
>DVON01000232.1 GCA_018713585.1 Candidatus Pullilachnospira stercoravium
TTAACACTTGGCTAATCTATCCCTTTTTACTGTTTTAAGGATCTTTCGATCGTTCGTTTAAAATGTTTAAAGAACTTTCGAGGAATGTGTTTCACTGTTCAGTTATCATGGTTCTCTGTCTTGCGACAGCTTCCATAGTTTATCACTTTGTTTTCGCTTTGTCAAGGATTTTTTTACCAGATTTTCAAAAAATTTTTTTCAAACCTTTTTGTTTTTCTCCGTCTCATCCCCTCTCGGCGACAACTCGTTTAGTTTACCATTATGTTTTCTGTTTGTCAACATATTTTTTTAACTTTTTTGTTTATTTCTTTATCCCGGCGTTTTTGCGATCCGGCGGCGTATTCTGCCAGACAGAATGACGCCGCCGACATTTCCTATTCACCGGATTATCCGGCTACCAGGGAAGTTCCTTGCCCTGGTAATCCAGATACATCACATGCTCCGGGATCTGGTCTGCTTCCAGCGCCAGCTTTACAATTGCCTCGGCGCTCTCTTCGGGCCAGATGGCGTTCTCACTGGCCATGGCCTCTTTCCCTCCCATGTCCGTTTTCACCCATCCGGGATGTACGCATAATGTGCGGATGCCCATTTCCCGATATTGGTTGTCAAACAGTCTGGAAGCCATGTTGGCGGCTGCCTTTGACATACAGTAGCCGTATTCGGCACTTCTGGGGCAGGCGGCGATGCTCCCGGCTTCAGAGGTTACATTTACCACCACAGAGCCCGCTTTCAGAAACGGGGCAGTCTCCTTCAAAACCCGAAGAATACCCAGCGCATTTACATTAAATACCGGAAGGCACTTGTCGATATCTGTCTCCGACAAAACGGTTCTCTCCTCCACAAAAGCAGTTCCGGCCACATTGTACACAAGATCAACATTTATATTCTCCGCGGCAATGGCTTCCCAGGCCTTTTTCACCTGGCCGCCATCGCCCAGGTCGCACAGCAGCATCCGCACCCGGTCCCCATACGTTTCTTTCATCGACCGGATGGCACAGTTCTCTTTGCGCACACACGCCCAGACGGTATCTCCCAGTTCCAGATGTTTTTTCGCGATCTCCAGTCCCAGTCCCCGGGCAGCGCCGGTTACGATTACCTGTCTCATGTTTTTTCTCCTCGTCCTCTTAACTTTCCCTTCAAAACTTCTTACCGCAGGTTCTCCCCCTGCCGCGTTTCCGTATACTTTTGTCCACTTGACGGCAATTCTTCTCTTATTTTATAATGAAATCCGGAGGATGTGTTTATGAACAAACATACGTTGGCAGGCCTGCCGCTTCGCGTTGGTCAGGATCTCCTGCGAATTAAATTTCCTCTTATATTGACTGCCGTATATTTCGCGGCCGCATTCCTTCTCACCGGCGAAATCTGTCCCCTGCGGATACTTACCGGATTTCCCTGTCCGGGCTGCGGCCTGACACGGGCGGGTGTTCTCGTCCTGACCGGTCACTGGGGCAGTGCCGCTCAGATGAATCTGACGATCTTTCTCTGGATTCCGGCGTTGATCTGTCTGTTTCTGGCGCACTATCTGTTTCCGGAAGTCCAAAAATATGCAGTCGCTTTTCTGATTGTCACCTGTATTCTGACGCTTACCTGTTACACAGTCCGAATGGCACTGTATTTTCCGGAACCTCCCCTTACCTATAAGGATGATAATTTTCTGTCTGTTTTTATAGGCAGTATTTCACGTTAGAAGGGAGGAACATTGATGAAATGTCCAAATTGTGGTTCTGAATCAAACGGAAATTTCTGTGTCTACTGCGGAGCGCCTATGCCGCAGGCGGATTCCGGTCAAAATGCCGGCCAGACACCGCCCGATCAGCAGGCGGGGGACGGCAGCCAGACGTATTATCAGGAGAATTCCTGGCAGCAGAATTACCAGCAGGACGCTTATCAGCAGTCCTGGCAGCAGCAGAATTCTTACCAGCAGGATTCCCGGCAGGTCGGCGGTTATCAGCAGAACTACCGGCAGCAGGCCCCCTATTCTCAGGGGACTCCGGATATCCCGCCGGAATATCGCCCCATCTCCATGTGGGGATATTTCGGGTATGAGCTTCTGTTTTCCATCCCCTGTGTAGGGTTTATTCTGCTTTTGATTTTTTCCTTTGGAGGCACGCAGAATGTCAATCTGAAAAACTTCGCCAGATCTTATTTCTGCTTACTCATCATCGCCGTTGTGCTGTTCCTGGTTCTGGCAGGCATCACCGGCGGATTTGCCATGTTTGCCAGATGGTAATTTCATTTCGGGCCGGGTGCGCTCCTCTGCTGGAAGCGCGCCCGGCCCGTTTTCGTCTGTCCTGCCCTTTATATTATTTCCATTGTGGAGCGTCCAGCTCTGCCTGCACCCGTTTCAGATCCTCACGGATATTGATTTTCTGCGGACATTGCTCTTCACAGGCGCCGCACTCCACACAGTTCTTCGGCTTCTCCTCGTCTTTCATACCTTCCCAGCGATCCTTCACCACGCCGTATTTCTGGTAAATATGGTAATCGTTCCAGATCCGGAAGCTATCGGGAATATTCACGCCCTGAGGACATGGCATACAGTAGCGGCATCCGGTACAGCGGTTCTGAACTCTTGCCCGAAGCGTATCCACCACCTGTTTCACTGTCTCCTCTTCTTTGTCAGACAGCGGCTGGAAATTGTTGAAGGTATTCAGGTTGTCCTCCACCTGAGCCGGATCGCTCATACCGCTGAGCACCACTTTCACATTGGGATGGGATGCTACCCAGCGCAGCGCCCAGGAGGCTACGCTCTTGTCCGGATTTACTTTCCGGAACATGTCCTCGATATCCTGAGAAAATCCAGAGAGCAGGCCACCTCTCACCGGCTCCATGATCACCATGGGAATCCCTTTTTCCTCTGCCAGACGGTATCCCTTATCGCCTGCCTGAATCTCTGTGTCCATATAGTTGTACTGGATCTGGCAGAAATCCCAGTGATGGTAGTTGATGATTTCCTCAAACACTTCATAATCGTCATGGAAGGAGAATCCCAGATAACGGATCTTTCCTTTACTTCTCAGATCCTCGCACATGGATACGATATCCAGTTCTTTCATTTTTTCAAACCGTTCTTTATCCAGCGCGTGGATCAGATAAAAATCCACATACTCTTTGTCCAGCCGTTCCAGCTGCTCATAAAATTTCTTTTCAGCCTCTTCCCGGCTTTCCACCAGCCAGATAGGAAGCTTCGTTGCCAGGAAATAAGAGGAACGGTCATATTTGTTCAGCACTCTTCCCACAAAGGGCTCGCTGTCTCCGTTGTGATAAGGATAGGCCGTGTCATAGTAGGTCACTCCCAGCTCCATGGCCCGGTCCAGCATCTTTTCCGTCGTCGCCTCGTCAATCTTTCCGTCTGCGGTTACAGGGAATCTCATACATCCAAAGCCCAGAAGAGAAGGTGAAATTCCCAGGTTTTCCATTAATCTTTTTTCCATACATTTTCCCCTTTACATTCCATAGTTTTCTGTCTTCATGCTGCTTTATCATTATACTCCCGTCAGAGGGCCGGAGCAAGAATTTCTCGGAATCTTTTTTCATCTTCCGCCTGCCATATCCCGCTCAATGGTCTCCGCTCCGGTCTGCGCTAAGCGTCGGATGCCCGCGCGAACTTTTCGCCGACCCAAAGCAAAAGAGACTGAACATAATGTTCAGCCTCAGCAAATCTCCATCTGTCCGCGAAATTCTAGGACAGTATCCTCATAATCGCCATTGTCAGGAAGTTATTGTTATACAGCCAGCTCAGTACCGGATTGCTCCGGATCTGCTCCATCAGGACCCTTCCCGCCGGTGTGTCGGCAAACAGGGCGATCACCAGAAAAATAATCCACAGCCACAGCAGTCCCTGTACCGCTCCCAGAACAATTCCCCCTGCCCGGTTGATGCCGCCCAGCACCGGAAGATCGGTCAGGATATCCACCGCGTACAGAATCAGCCGGATCAAAATAATCGTCACCACAAAGGAAAGCACAAAGGCGATTCCGTTGATGACAGCGTAAGCCAGATAACCGGAGAGATAATCCGCGAATCCTTCCGCTGCCATGCTCCGGTATCCTTCTTCATTGTTGTTCTCCAGAAGCAGCTCCTTCATTCCGTCCGGAAGCGGCAGCTGCCGGATGATTTCCTCCTGCTGCCCCGCATCCGGTTCCAGCTGATCCTCAATCACACCGGCCAGCATTTCGCTGGTCCGCTGCTGGATGGATTCCTCCCAACTGGTATGCTCGCGAATGAAGTCGCCCATGTAGGGATTGATCCAGGAGACCGCCACGATCACCAGAATAAACGACACCATGGAAACTGCCGTCCGCACCATGCCCTTGCGGGCGCCCTGGATCACAAACAGCGCAAATATCACAAGTAATATCCAAAAAAGCCAGTTCATCTTTCACCTCTGTTTCTTCTAGCCCAGTTTAATCGTCTGAATTCCATTTTCCATAATCACCATATAACGATTTCCGGCCACCCGGAAAATGTTCTGTATGCTGCCCTCTTTCAGGCTCCCCTGATAACGGCACACCCCGTACATGGTGTAAATGGCAAATTCATTGCTGTTATACATGATGATCTGATCCTGACTGATCTGAATATTGTCGTAGGAAAAGTCAAAGGTCTGGGAAAATTCTTCATTTCCCGCCGCGTCATACACCACCATCCGGTAGGGATCCTCCCCCTCCGTGGTGTGGTAAACCAATCCCAGATGGCGCTCGTCAAAAAAGGTGCTGACAATCTCCCCCTCTGCCTGCACGGTTTTCGTCTCTTCCGGAATCTGCCGGCCCTGATACAGCACAAATCCGTCGTCCCGCAGCACAGCCGCCCGGGAGGCGTCCATGTAGTAAATGCGGGGCGCCACCACATCGTCATAGGTGTAACCGCTGACCATATTATCCATCTGGTTCTGTCCCGTATTGCCGAAGTTATAGAACGCCACATAGCTGGAAACCTGATTGTCGGCCACTGTCAGATACGCCACCCCGATCAGCAGCCCGTTTTCCGACACATCCAGATCCACCGGATAGCCGGGACTGTCCACACTGGTTTTTCCCGTGGCGATCTCACTGCCGTCCTTATCGTAAAAATTGATCCAGGTGGTCTCCCCATCCTCCAGGATCGCCGCCACAACGCCCTGGCTGGCTGTTCTGGCCTTCATAATGGGAAGGCTGGTCTCGATAAATCCCTGCCGGCCTTCGCTGTTATATACCGCCATGGTACGTCCGTTTTTGTCATAGACCACGCAGGAATCTCCGCAGATATCCGCCACCGGATTTTCCATCTCCTGCGGATCGCTCCAGATCGTCTCCCCGCCGGTGTCTATCAGCGCCACCTCGTCGCCGCTGTATTTCAGCACATGGCCGCCGAAGCCCACATACTGTGTGGACTGGGTATCCTCCTGATCACTGGAGGACACCACCTTGTAAGAACCATACTGCCAGTTCCTTGCCGTGAGGATTCCTGCCACCGCCACCAGCGCCACTGCCGCCGCTGCCGCGCCCACACGGATCAGCAGCCTTTTCCGCTTTCGCGAAAGCCGCTCTTTATACTCCGGCACACTGTTCACCGGCGTCTCCGGATCCCCCCGCCGCATCACTGCGGCAATCCGCCCGCGGACACGGTCCGCCAGCTCCTTTGTCTTCTGTCCAATCTTCATAGAAACCCCTTATCGATTGATCTGTATGCGCAGAGGCTTTCTGCGGTTCCGCAGAAAGCGCTTATGCGCAGATATAATAACCGCACTTGCGGTTATTATATCACACTCTACTCCGGTAGTAAAATTTTTTGTCCGGCGTAAATGATATCCTCGGGAGATATGCCGTTCAGACGGCACACTTCGTCAATCCTGGCTATGGTTCCATACTGCGCCTCACAGATACTGCTGAGGGTGTCGCCCCGCCGGATCGTGTACTGGCGGACACCGGACGCGGAACCGGAGACAGTGGTTTCCTGCTGAGTGTTGTCAGGGTTCAGCGCTTCCGGAGAAATCAACACCTGGCTCTGGCCACCGGAAGCCGCGGCATCTGTTCCGTCTGCGGCATCAGAGGATGACGTGAGACCGGCGCTGTCTGTTCCGCCGGAATTGCCAGAGGACGACGCGGAGTCGCCGGTACCCGTCCCGTCTGAGCCGTCAGCGGCAGAACCGGCGGTGCCCGATCCGTCTGCGCCGGCAGAAGCAGAACCGACGGTGCCCGATCCATCTGCGCCGTCAGCAGCAGAATCGGCGGCGCCTGCTCCATCTGAGCCGTCAGCGGCAGAACCGGCGGTACCCGATCCATCTGAGCCGCCAGTGGAAGAACCGGCAGCCTCTGCCCCGTCTGTCAGGGATGCCGTATCCTGGCCCGACTGATCTTCTGCGGTTTCATCCGCACCGGAAGCACCTTCCTGTACCCCGGCATCCTGCGGTGTCTCCGCCGCCGGGGTATCTTCCCCAGCGGAATCTGTCTGTCCGGCAGCATCCGGATTTTCCTGCACACCGGCCCCCGCTTCCGCTGCTGCCATATCCTCCCCAGCGGAGGAATTCCCCTCCAGAAGCGTGCCCATGGTATTTTCCATACCCTGGTAGCTGTTGAAGAAGGTGATTCCCACCGCCAGCACCGCGGCGGCCGTGCAGGCGCCGGTCATCCACACCACCCGTTTTTTTGCCGGGGCGGCCGCCTCCTGCTCCTTCTCCTTTTTGTCCTTCACCGCCTTCCGGAAATCCACCACCGCCCGGTCGGGAATTTTTTCCGTCTCCTCGATGGACTTGTTCTGGCTCTTTTCGATCATGTAGGCCTGCATGGCCTCGTTTTTCTCATAGTATATATAAAATCCCGGCTGTCGCGTGAGCCGTCCGCCCTCATAGAGAAAGAACGCCTCCTCCCGTTCCCCGGGCTCCATGACAAACAGCGTCTTGTCATTTCCGGCGAAATGATTGAGATGGGTCTTCAGCATCCCCTCGCTGATCTCCATGTTAAATCCCGGAAGGCTCACGAACCAGCCCACGATTTCCTGATCCGGAAAATATTTTTTCTCTTCCTCGTAGATCTGTCCCCACACCTTGTCCGTAAAGGCCAGATGATCCGGCGACACCTCCATGTCATCGATCTGCAGAGCGCTCCTGATAAACAGATACGCGCACCCTTCCGACCAGTGATACTGCCCCAGAAGAATGGCCGCCTGCCCTTCCCCGGCGCCATTTCTGGAAATTTTCTTCAGAAATGTGTACGCATAGTCCTCTATGTAGATTTTCTGATGTCCCCTGATCTCCCCGATCTGTCTGATGTTGTTTGGAATCCGGAAAAACCTGTCCTTCTCCCCGGATTTCTTCTGATCCTCTTTATAGATGATTTCTATCATACCATTCACCCCTTTTGGGCTACAGCATAGCATGATTCTTTTGCGGATTTTATCATATTTGGAAGCCCGGAAACACTTTTTTGCCGACAGATTCTGACCTTCCCGCATGGCCATAAAGGGATCCTTGAAAAGTGTTTCCTCATTTTTCCGTTTTTTCCTGAATATTCTATATGGTAAATGGGTAAAATAGCAGCGTAAAATCCTGAAGGAAGCCCCCTTCGGGGATACCTTTATGGCCATACGGCCGAAATTAAGGAAAGGATGGTCCGAAATGCAGGGAAAACAATCTGTTTTTTATATAAATGAGCGAAAAGCCTCCGCCAGCGCCGAGCTGTCCTGCCTGCTGAAGAAGTGTATCGAGAAAACGGACCGGGTGTGGGAGGAGATTATCATTCTGTGCATCGGCAGCGACCGGATCACCGGGGACAGCCTGGGGCCCCTGATTGGCCATCAGCTGTCCAAATGCCGCTGGCGCAACATCCGCATCTACGGGACGCTGGATTATCCGGTACATGCCCTGAATCTGGAGGCAACTCTGGACAAAATTAAAAGGAGGCATCCCTCCTCGCTTCTGATCGCGGTGGATGCCTCTCTGGGTTCAAAAAAACATGTGGGATTTATCACGGTGGGCTGCGGCGCGCTCTGTCCCGGCGCCGGGGTACACAAGGCCCTCCCCAGCGTGGGGGATATTTTCATCACCGGGATTTTGAACGTATCCGGTACCTTTGAGCATTTTCTGCTTCAGACCACCCGGCTGTCCTTCGTGGTGCAGATGGCGGAAACCATCTCGGAGGGAATCATTCAGGCTTTTGCCCGTCCCTGTCCGAAGCCCCGTCTTCTGCCGGATCCCTGGGACCAGCCTGCGGAAGGATGGCGCCGCTTCCGGGAGAAGGATTCCCAAACCGCCGCGCTGTCCATAGAATCCAGCTCGGGAAGTATTTCCTGAAGCTGGCGGATCCGGGGATATTTTTTCACCGCCCGCTCCATGGCCCTGGCCAGAGGAGCGGCCAGTTTCCGGTTTTTCCACTTCCGGGAATAATGATCCAGAATCTCCATGGAGCCGCAGTATTTGTCCGTAAGACAGATCACATACGTTTCCGGGTATCTGGGCGGGAATACGGAAAGCGGCCACATATGCTTGGCAATCACTTCCCGCTCCACCGGGTTGAGGTGAAAATATTTTCTGGCATTGCGGTAAGCAGCCACCGGATGGGTGATAGCATGCAGCCGGTCTCCCGTTTTACGGCTGTGCGTCCGCCAGTCGTAAAGAAAAAGATCATGCAGCATCCCGCCTCTGGCGGCGGAGCGGGCATCCAGCCCCAGTCTCTGACAGATGCAGAAATTCTGATAGGCCACATTGAGGCAGTGCTCATAGCAGTCTGTATCACAGTGCTGCGCGTATTTTTTCATCCGCAGCACTGCCGGATGACGGACAATGTCGCGGATACAGTCGTAGAACTCCCGGTTTCTCTTATTCTTTTCGTAACGCTCCCGCCGGATATCCGCCTGGGAAATCCGGGCGCTGGCGGTGTATGGCTGCATCATCCGGCATCCCCTTTCCCCTGAGCGGCCCGCTTGGCCGCAAAGGTCACTGTTTTATTTTACAAAATCTCGAACCTTCCGGAAAATCCCTTCTCCGTCCAGTCCGTATTTTTTCAGAAGTTCCAGAGCCGGACCGGATTCTCCGAATACATCGTTGATACCGATTTTCAGCACGGGCGTGGGGGCTTTCGCACAGAGCGCGTCGCAGACCGCGCTTCCCAGACCGCCGATGACAGAGTGTTCCTCCACGGTCACCACTTTGCCGGTCTCCTTCGCCGCTGCCGCCACCAGCTCCTCATCCAGAGGCTTGATGGTGTGAATATTGATCACTTTGGCGCTGATGCCTTCCGCAGCCAGCAGATCGGCCGCCTCCAGAGAAGCCGCCACACACAGTCCGGTGGCGATGATGGTGACATCCTTTCCTTCCCGGAGCACCACGCCTTTTCCCAGCTCAAACTTGTAGTCCGGACGGTCGTTGATCACCGGAACCGCCAGACGGCCAAACCGCATATATACGGGACCCTCATGCTCATAGGCAGCTTTCACCGCGGCCTTCGCCTCCACATCATCGGCCGGGCAGATCACGGTCATTCCCGGAATACTCCGCATCAGGGCAATGTCCTCGTTGCACTGATGGGTAGCGCCGTCCTCGCCCACGGAAATTCCCGCATGGGTGGCGCCGATTTTCACGTTCAGATGCGGATAACCGATGGAATTTCTCACCTGCTCAAAAGCTCTTCCCGCCGCGAACATGGCGAAGGAGCTGGCAAAGGGAACCTTTCCCGCCGCGGCCAGTCCCGCCGCTACGCCCATCATATTGCCCTCGGCGATTCCGCAGTCGATGAAGCGGTCCGGGTAGGCTTTCTTGAACATACCCGTCTTGGTGGCTGCCGCCAGATCAGCGTCCAGCACCACAATCTCCTCATGCTCCGCGCCCAGTTCTACCAGGGCATTTCCGTAACTTTCTCTTGTGGCAATTTTCTTTACTTCTGACATAACGCTTCACCTGCCCTTTCCAGATCTTCCATGGCGATCTTGTACTGCTCGTCGCTGGGAGCCACGCCGTGCCATCCCACCTGATTTTCCATAAAGGACACGCCCTTGCCCTTCACGGTTTTCGCAACGATAGCGGTAGGCATCCCCTTGGTACTGCGGGCCTCCTGGAAAGCTGCCGCAATCTGGTCGAAATCATTTCCATCAATATTAATCACATGGAAATTGAACGCCTCGAACTTCTTATCAATAGGATAAGGAGAATTTACTTCCTGAATACTTCCGTCGATCTGCAGATCGTTATTGTCCACAATCACCACCAGGTTGTCCAGCTTCCGGAATCCTGCCAGCATGGCGGCCTCCCAGACCTGACCCTCCTGAATCTCTCCGTCGCCCAGCAGTGTATAAACCCGGTAATCCGCATGATCCATTTTTCCGGCAATGGCCATTCCCACAGCGGCGGAAATTCCCTGTCCCAGGGAACCGCTGGACATATCCACACCCGGAATTCCCTTCATATCCGGATGGCCCTGAAGATAAGAGCCTGTATGGCGCAGGGTTTTCAGATCCTCCACAGGGAAATATCCCCGCAGTGCCAGCGCCGCGTAAAGACCCGGCGCCGTATGCCCTTTTGAGAGTACGAACCGGTCTCTGTCCGCCTTTTTCGGATTCGCGGGATCGATGTTCATCTCCTCAAAATACAGGTATGTAAAAATATCTGCAGAAGACAGAGAACCGCCCGGATGTCCCGCTTTGGCAGCGTGAACAGAGGTAACAATTCCCTTGCGGACTTCATTCGCCATTTTCTGAAGCTCCAGTTTTTCCATTCTGATCTCCTTTCCAACTCGCCTTATATTCTGCACGGCAGCCATTTCGGGCGCCGCAGAGCTGTTTCGATAACTAGTCACATCTAGTATTTCCTTTAAGCTGTAATAGTATGCCACATTTTTTTTGATGATGCAAGGCCATTCGGCATATCCGGCCCTCCCAAAAGGCCGAACTGTTACTATTCGCCAAATACCGCCCGGTAATCCGCCTGAAATTTCTCAATTCCGGCATCGGTCAGCGGGTGGTGAATCATGGATTCCAGCACTTTGAAGGGTACGGTAGCGATATCCGCCCCTGCCAGCGCACACTGGGTCACGTGCATGGGATGCCGCACGCTGGCCGCAATAATCTCCGTCTCAATTCCCGCCACGCCAAAAATCTCCGCAATCTGCTCCACCAGCTCCACGCCGTCGGTGGAAATGTCATCCAGCCGTCCCAGGAAGGGAGAAACGTAAGCCGCGCCCGCCCGGGCAGCCAGAAGCGCCTGATTGGCGGTGAAAATCAGTGTCATATTCACCTTGATCCCTTCCTCCGCCAGGGCATGGCAGGCCTTCAACCCTTCCCCGGTCATGGGAATCTTCACCACCATGTTGGGATGAATGGCGGCGATCTCCCTGCCTTCCCGAATCATACCCTCCGCGTCGGTGGTGGTGGCCTTCACCTCGCCGCTGATGGGGCCGTCCACAATGGAAGCGATCTCATGGATCACCTGGTTAAAATCCCGTCCCTCTTTGGCGATCAGTGATGGATTTGTGGTTACTCCGCAGATAATCCCCATATCGTTGGCTTTCCGGATATCCTCTACATTTGCCGTGTCAATAAAAAATCTCATGCTCTTTTCTCCTTTCCTACTGATGGATATGTACTCCCTCTGACAGACGCTTCCCTGCCGGATATCTGTCTATCGGAAAACAGCGGCTTTCTTCCTCCGCCGGTCTCTGAGTTCAGTATAGCATGATTTGCGGCCGGGTCAACGGGAGTGCTTTTTTATTAATTGTATTTATCATTAATAATTATGCTTTTATTAATTTAAACAAATCCGGATTTTGCCGTTCTTCGGCGCAAGCCCTCATAAATGCTGTAAAATACAGCTTTTACCAGGCTGTACAATGAACTTCGTCAGAAAATTATTATTAATAATTTCTCTCCTTTTCATTTATTTTTATCTGTTTTCTCCCATTTTCCTCCGCTCCGGCGCGTAGCCGGTGCTTCCCCGCACGATCAGCCGGGGCTCGTATTCCACATGGTAAATACTGGTGGGTTCGTCCCCCTGCCGGCAGGTTTTCCTGGACTCGATTTTCCTTACGATAATGTCGCAGGCGTCCCGCCCTTTCTGGGGAACAAAATGCTCCACGGTGGTCAGACCGATGGTGTGCAGGCCAGAAAAAATGGTGTTGTCGCATCCCACCACCGACACATCTCCGGGAATCCGGTATTTTTTCTCCAGCAGCACATCCATGGCCCCGAAGGCAACCATATCGTTCAGAGCCGCAATGGCGGTGAAGAGCCGCCGCTCCGAAAGCAGTTCCTCCGTCAGTTCCCTTCCCATCCGGTATTCCGAGTCAATGCTGGGGATAACCGTATCCCGGGAGGCCTCGCAGGCTTTCACTATCACCCGTTCCCCAAGCCCCGCTTTCTCAAACTCTGCCAGAAATCCCTCCACCCGTTTCTGCCTCTGGTGCTGCCGCAGCGTCAGCGGCGGGGAGATGAAAGCCACATCCCGGTGGCCCAGCTCCAGCAGATGGCGGGCCATGAGGATCCCCGGCTTCCGGTTGTTGATGGCCACCGCATCGATGGCAAATTCATCGTCCCGGTTGCTGATGACCACCACGGGAATCTCCC
>DVON01000233.1 GCA_018713585.1 Candidatus Pullilachnospira stercoravium
GGTGAGCGTCCGGCAGCTACCCCAGGATGGGACCGGAGAACCGTCAGAATCCTGATCGTTTCATACTTATCGCAACTTATCGCAAATTTCCTGTTTTTCTACTTGATTAATTCTGAAAATCGGATATAATAAATAAATATGAGTTTTTACTACATATTTATACCATTTCCCTGCCGGGGAATATCTTACTATTTATACTGCGAGGAGGAATATTTATGAAAAGGAAATTCATTGCCCTGACCCTGACAGCCGGAATGCTGGTATCCATGACGGCATGCGGAGGCAATAGCGACAATGCGGCTGAGGATACCAACACAGCCGGAACAGAAGAAACTACTGATGATAGCGCTCAGGAGGATGCTACCGATGACGCGGCTGCCCAGGAGGATGCTTCTTCCGGGGAAAGCGGCAGCGCCGCGGAAGTGGAAACCGTGACCGACGGTGTTCTGACCGTGGCCACCAGCCCGGATTTCGCTCCCTATGAGTTTTACGCCATCGGCGAGGACGGAACTCCCCAGCTGGCCGGCTTCGATATTGCGCTGGCTCAGTATATCGCCGATTATATGGGACTGGAGCTGGAAATAATTCCCGTGGACTTTGATGGCGTAATCAGCGAGCTTCAGACCAAATCCGTGGATCTGGGAATGGCCGGACTGTCTCCGGATCCTGACCGTGAGTCCGTGATGGATTTCTCCGATATTTATTACACCGGCGGACAGTCTCTGGTAACCACCAAGGAGAACGCGGACAAGTATAATTCTTTCGAAGCCATCAACAATCCCGATGTAACCGTAGGCGCGCAGACCGCGTCCATCCAGCTGGATCTGGCACAGACCAATTCTCCGGACGCGGATATTATCTCCCTTCCGAAGGTAACGGATATCATTGCCGAGCTGGTTGCCGGCACCATGGATGCCGCCTATATTGAGACCGTAGTGGCTGAAAGCTATCAGGCCAACTATCCGGATCTGGAGATCGTGATGGATGTTCCCTATGACCAGGAAGGTTCCGCCATCGGTGTCTGCAAAGACAACGAGGGCCTGCTGGCTGCTGTAAATGAGGCCATCGCCGCCGCTATCGAGGATGGCAGCATGGATCAGTTCGTAGCGGAAGCCAATGAGCTGGCATCCGGACAGACCTACGAGGGCCTGCTGGATGAGGAAGGTAACGTTCAGGAATAATCCGGAAAGGAGAACCATATGGAACAGTTTATCAAACTGGAAAACTTTTCCAAAATTGCCCCCTATGCGGAGCTGTTCTGGCAGGGTACGCTGGTAACCCTCCTGCTGGCTCTGTTTACTGTGGTGATTGGTTTCTGCCTGGCCCTGATTCTTGCGCTGATGCGTATGTCCAACCTGCGCCCCTTCCGGGCGCTGGGGCTGGATAGCAACGGCCATCTGAGAAACGGAGGTTTTCTGGCAAAGCTTTCCCGTTTTAATCCGCTTTCTTTCATTGCCACCGCCTATGTGGAGGTGATTCGTTCCACACCTGTGATTGTGCAGGTTTTCATCATTTACTATGGTGTGTTCAGCCTGATCGATCTGCCGGGCTTCCGCCTGTTCGGATTTATCCGGTTTGACCGTTTTCTGCCGGGTGTGGTAGCTCTGGGTATGAACTCCGGCGCTTATCTGTGCGAGATCATCCGTGCCGGTATCCAGTCCGTGGATTCCGGTCAGACAGAGGCCGCCCGTTCCCTGGGTCTTTCCCAGAAACAGAACCTGCGGTATATCGTGCTGCCTCAGGCGCTGAAGAATATCCTTCCGGCCATTGCCAACGAGTTTGTAGTCATCATCAAGGAATCCGCCATCACCTACACCATCGGTGTGCAGGATATTATGTCCGCGGTCAACGCGGTGCGGGGCGCGGCCTTTATCATCACCGAGCCGCTGCTGGTGGCGACGGCGATTTATTTCTGCCTGTGTTTCCCCACATCCAAGCTGATTGCTTATTTCGAGAGGAGGATGCGCCGTGGCGACACAAGATAGCATGATTCAGGTAAAAGATTTAAAGAAGCATTATAATATGGGCGCCATCAAAGCGCTGGACGGTGTCACCGTGGACATCAATAAAGGAGATGTGATGGCGGTAATCGGGCCCTCCGGTTCCGGAAAATCCACTTTTCTGCGCAGTCTGAACCTTCTGGAGGAACCCACCGGCGGTTCCATCGTGTTCAAGGGCGTGGACATCACCCAGAAAAAGCACCGGAATGCCGATGGCAAGATGGAAAAGCTGAATATCGATACGCTTCGCCAGAAAATGGGAATGGTTTTTCAGCACTTTAACCTGTTTCCCCATATGACGATTCTGGAAAATATGACCCTGGCTCCCATTAAGGTAAAAGGTATGGCCAGGGAGGCCGCAGAGGCAAAGGCTCTGGAACTTCTGGACCGGGTAGGATTAAAGGATCGTGCCGGCGCTTATCCCATTCAGCTTTCCGGCGGTCAGAAACAGCGTGTGGCCATTGTGCGGGCCCTGGCTATGGAGCCGGAAGTGATGCTTTTTGATGAACCCACATCCGCGCTGGATCCGGAGATGGTAGGCGAGGTTCTGGATGTTATGAAGGAACTGGCTCATGAAGGAATGACCATGGTGGTAGTAACCCATGAAATGGGATTTGCCCGCGAAGTAGGAAACCGTGTGCTGTTCATGGCGGACGGCAAACTGATGGAGCAGGGCAGCCCCAGGGATATTTTTGAAAATCCACAAAACCCCAGACTGAAGGAATTTCTGTCTAAAGTTTTATAGTTTTGGTTTTTTAGTAAAGAAAAGGCTGTGGCATGAAACAGATTCATGTAACAGCCTTTTTTCAGAGGAGGAATTGTGCAATGACACAGGAACAGCAGACGGCCGTGAAGGCCGTGGAAGAGAAGCAGGAGCTACTCGGCCGGGTGGCTGATGAGATCTGGGAGTATGCGGAGCTCTCCCTTCAGGAAGTAAAATCGGCGGAATGTTACTGCCAGGTCCTTGAGGAGGAAGGCTTCCGGGTGGAGCGGGGTATCTGCGGAATTGATACCGCTTTTTCAGCGGAATTTGGAAACGGAAGTCCCAGAATCGGAATTCTGGCGGAATACGACGCCCTTTCCGGTCTGTCCCAGGAGGCAGGCAGCCTTGAGCGGAAGGAGCTGATTTCGGGCGGGTGCGGCCATGGCTGCGGTCACAATCTTCTGGGTGCCGGCGCCCTGGGAGCTGCTCTGGGCGTGAAGGCTTATCTGGAGAAGACAGGCCATCCCGGCACAGTGATTCTTTATGGCTGCCCGGGAGAGGAGGGCGGCGCCGCCAAGGCGTTTATGGCCAGGGATGGTCTGTGGAAATCCCTGGACGCGGCGCTGACCTGGCATCCTCAGGATGTCAATGAGGTGCGCACCGGTTCTTCCAACTCCTGTATTCAGATTCAGTACAAGTTCACCGGCGTGGCATCCCACGCGGCGCAGGCCCCGGAGCTGGGCCGCAGCGCCCTGGATGCGGTGGAACTGATGAATATCGGCGTACAGTTTCTCCGGGAGCATATGAGTACCCGGGCCCGGGTGCATTATGCCATCACCGATACCGGCGGACTGAGCCCCAACGTGGTGCAGCCCAAAGCCAGTGTCCTTTACATGATCCGTTCCAACCATGTCGGCGAAGCCGTTCAGCTGCAGGAGCGGGTGGACAAGATCGCCCAGGGGGCGGCGCTTATGACGGATACCCGGGTGGAGAAAAAATTTATCGATGGTCTGGCGGATACGGTCAGCAACCATGTGCTGGAGCGGGTGCTTTATGACAGCTACCGTCAGCTGGGGGTACCGGCCCACACAGAGGAGGAGCTGGCCTACACAGATCAGCTGGCCCAAACGTATCCGGGAAATGATATCGTGCCCGGCCTGGGCGCGGAAAACGATCCTGACATCAAGGAGCAGGTGGCCGCCATGCAGCGGCAGTGGGGCCATGCCATGAACGATTTCCTGGCTCCGCTGTATCAGGGAGAGGCATTTACTGCCGGCTCCACGGATGTGGGGGATGTCAGCTGGCTGACACCTACCGCCCAGATCCATGTGGCGGCCTGGCCCAACGGGTGCCCGGGACACAGCTGGCAGAACGTCTCCTGCGGGGGAACCTCCGTGGGAAAGAAGGCGGCCATCCATGCGGGCAAGGTGCTGGCTTCGGCGGCGGTGGAGCTTTTTGAAAGCCCCGAACTTCTTCGCCAGGCCAGAGAAGAATTTGAAAAAAGAACGTCCGGCGGATATGTATGCCCCATTCCCCCGGAGGCGGTGCCTTCGATTCCGGACTAACCGGCAGGCAGCGAAAAACGCAGACGTGGAGTATTTCCGCGTCTGTTTTTTTGTCGCAAAATGTTGAATTTACTTTCGTATTGTGCTACAGTATGCAACAAAAGCACCTGGAAAAATTTGGTAATTCTACGGACAGAAGGGGGAAGTTTTCCAATGGTACGGGAGTATCTGAAGCAGAATGTTTACGACGCGCTTCTGGAGCGGCTTGATTTTATTTTCAGGGAATTTGACAATATTTACATTTCTTTTTCCGGCGGGAAAGACAGCGGGCTTCTGCTGAATCTGCTGCTGGATTTTCGGGATAAACACTATCCGGACCGGCCAATCGGCGTATTTCACCAGGATTTTGAGGCACAGTATACTGTCACCATAGAATATATCGAGCGCACTTTTGAGCGGATTAAGGACCGGGTGGAGCCTTACTGGGTCTGCCTTCCCATGGCCACCCGGACAGCGGTGGGCAATTATGAGATGTACTGGTATCCCTGGGACGACAAAAAGGAAGAAAGCTGGGTGCGTCCCATGCCGGACAAGGAATATGTGATCAATCTGAAAAATAATCCCATGACCACCTACCGTTACCGGATGCACCAGGAGGATCTGGCCAAACAGTTTGGCCGCTGGTACCGGATGTCCCACGGAGGCAGAAAAACTGTCTGTCTTCTGGGTATGCGGGCGGACGAATCCCTCCAGCGCTACAGCGGTTTTCTCAATAAAAAGTACGGCTACAAAGGAGTCTGCTGGATCACAAAGCATTTCAAGGATGTGTGGTGCGCGTCCCCGCTGTATGACTGGACGCATCAGGATATCTGGCATGCCAACTATCTGTTCAACTACGATTACAACAAGCTGTATGATCTCTATTACAAGGCCGGTCTCAAGGTCTCCCAGATGCGGGTGGCGTCCCCCTTTAACGATTATTCCAAAGACTCTCTCAATCTGTACCGGGTCATTGACCCGGAGATCTGGGCCAAACTGGTGGGCCGGGTGCAGGGCGCCAATTTCGCCAGCATTTACGGCAGGACAAAAGCCATGGGGTACCGGAACGTAACCCTGCCGGAAGGACACACCTGGAAATCCTACACGATTTTCCTTCTGGATACCCTCCCTGCCAGGCTTCGGAACAATTATGTGAAAAAATTCAACACTTCCATTCAATTCTGGCACGAGACCGGCGGAGGGCTGGATGAGGAGGCCATCCGGGAACTGGAGGAGCACGGATACCAGATCCGCCGCAACGGGGTGTCCAACTATACCAGAAACAAAAAATCCCGTATCGTATTTGTGG
This sequence comes from Candidatus Pullilachnospira stercoravium, assembly GCA_018713585.1. Classification (GTDB taxonomy): domain Bacteria; phylum Bacillota; class Clostridia; order Lachnospirales; family Lachnospiraceae; genus Pullilachnospira; species Pullilachnospira stercoravium. The sequence goes on from DVON01000233.1 coordinate 5,557, forward strand.
GAAAGATTCCGGACAATACGGACGACATCAGATCCACCAAGGATATTCCCAGCTGGAAACGGATGTGCTACTGCATCCTGAAAAATGATCACACCTGCCGGTTTATGGGCTTTGGCATGACCAGGCAGCAGCAGAAACGGATCGATCTGATACGGGAAAAATACAAAAGCATTGAGGAGATGGAATATGGAGTAT
>DVON01000234.1 GCA_018713585.1 Candidatus Pullilachnospira stercoravium
GGAAAAAAGATGGGACAGGTGTTTTACTGGCTGAATTACCAGGAACAAAGAGGGTGCCTGGAACAGCTTCCCGGAACTCAGTTACAATATACCGTATCTCAGGGTCAGATCCGTATAAAAAATACGGGAAAATTTCCGGCAGTGGGCGTGACGGTGGAATGTCCGCCAAATGATACGGAATTCTCTGTTGAGGACAGTGTTTTCTGGATGGATCCTCAGGAAGAGAGAACGCTTTGGACAACCCATACGGAAGGGCTGCGGATACAGGCATGGAATGTACCAGAGGCAGAAAAAGATGAGAGGTGAAAAGAAATGAAGGCACTGCAATTTTACGGAAAAAACGATTATGCGCTGACAGAGGTAAAGAAACCGGAGATCGGGCCTGGAGAAATTCTTTTGAAGGTAAAGGCGGCGGCTATCTGCGGGAGTGATCTCAGGATGATACAGAATGGTTATCGTGATGTGTCCAGGGAGAATCCCAGGATATACGGCCATGAAATCTCCGGTATTATTGAAAGCGTAGGAAATCAGGTGAAAGGATACCATCCGGGTATGGCGGTGGCAGTGGCCCCCAATATGGGATGCGGAAGATGCGATGCCTGTGTATCCGGCAACACGCATCTTTGCAGAGAGTACAGAGCCTTTGGCATTAATATGGACGGAGGCTTCGCGGAATATGTGGCGATTCCCCAGGAGGCGGTTCTCCAGGGGAATGTGGTGGAAATCGATGTGGATGGAGGAATGACCTTTGAAAAGGCAGCGGTACTGGAACCGCTTTCCTGTGTGTACAACGGATTCGAGCAGGTGGGGATTAAACCGTGTGATACTGTGCTGATCATTGGCGCCGGACCGATTGGTCTGATGCACGGTATGCTGGCCAGAATGGCAGGAGCTGCCAAAGTTATGATTACGGATTTAAATGAAAACCGGACTGCGCTTTGCAAAAAGATCGATCCGTTTTTTATCACTTATGCGGGAAATGATCTGAAGGAATTCGTCATGGAACAGACCCATGGAGAAGGGGTTTCCGTGTGTATCACTGCCTGCCCGTCTCCCAGGGCACAGGCGCAGGCATTGGAACTGCTGGCGGTCAACGGAAGGGTTAACTTTTTCGGCGGCCTCCCTGCAGGATGTTCGCAGGTGACTATTGATACGAATCTGATTCATTATAAACAGCTGATCCTGACAGGAAGCTGCCGGGCCAGCCTGACCCAATACAGAAAGTGCATGAAGCTGGTGACAGAAGGAATTCTGGATCTGGATCCTGTAGTTTCGGCTACCTATCCGCTGGAGCAGTATGAGGAGGCTTTTCTTGCGGCAAAGGAAGGAAAGAATCTGAAAAATATATTCGTATTTTAAACGGAGGAAACGAATATGGAGATTCAGTATTTGAGAGAAGGATGGACTGTGAGAGAGGCGGGAAGCGAAGAAAAGCTTCCCGCCAGGGTTCCGGGTTCTGTCTATATGGATCTGCTGGCAAATGGAAGAATGGATGACCCGTTCTGGAGGGATAACGAGGATAAAGCGCTGGCCATCATGGAAAAGGATTTTGTCTATGAGACAGTTTTTGTCCCGGAAGACAGAATACAAAACGCCGACCGGGTTCTTCTCAGGTGCGAAGGGCTGGATACGATTGCAGATGTTTATTTAAACGACATACTGGCCGGTCAGGCAGACAATATGCACCGGATATGGGAATTTCCAATAGAGGGGATTCTGCGCGGCGGCGAGAATACCCTGGCCGTCAGATTCCATTCACCAACCCGGTATATACGGGAAAAGTTTTCCCGGTGTGTGACCCTGGGATCGGAACACAGCATGGATGGTTTTCCACAGATTCGGAAAGCCCATTGTATGTTTGGATGGGACTGGGGCCCCAGGCTTCCGGACGCGGGGATCTGGAAGGATATGGAACTGGTGGGAATACGGGGCGGACGTCTGACATCTGTTTATATTACACAGGAACATGGAGAAGACCAGGTAAAACTTCATTTCCACACAGAAATCGAAAAAACAGGAGAAGAACACCTGGAGTATTCTGTGACTGTGACAGATCCGGATGGAAATTCACAGACATGGGAGGACAGCCCGGATACGGCGGTGATCAGCCATCCCAGACTCTGGTGGCCCAATGGTTATGGAAAACAGGAATTGTATACCGTACGGGTATCTCTGAAACAAAACGGCAGGGAGTTAGATCGATGGGAAAAACGGATCGGTCTTCGGACTATGACTGTCAGCCGCGTAAAGGATGAATATGGCGAAAGCTTTTCCCATCAGGTTAACGGAATTGATATTTTCGCTATGGGAGCAGACTATATTCCCGAGGACAGTATCTATGGAAGAATCACTCTCCAGAGGACCAAAAAACTGCTGCGGCAGTGTCGGGATGCCAACTTTAACTGTATCCGTGTCTGGGGAGGCGGATTTTATCCTCATGATTATTTCTATGATCTCTGTGATGAATATGGTCTGATTGTCTGGCAGGATCTGATGTTTGCCTGCGCAGTTTATGAACTGACAGATGCCTTTGACCAGAACATCCGGGCAGAGATCCGTGATAATGTGCGGCGGCTGCGTTATCACGCCAGTCTGGGGCTCTGGTGCGGAAATAATGAAATGGAAATG
>DVON01000235.1 GCA_018713585.1 Candidatus Pullilachnospira stercoravium
CTGGTTCATCTCCTTTTTGAAGATGGAGGAAAAATAATTAGGGCTCATATCAAAACGCGCGGCAAGCTCGTTGACAGGAAGGTTTTCGTTATAATGCTCATGAATATACTGAATCGCCATACGGATCCTGCTCTTGGAGTCCGTATCCGCCATACGGTCCATCTGCACGCTTTCTTTAATCAGCTCCCATAAACTTTCCCGAACTTCCTTCATGGTCTCAAAGGAATCGATCTGATGAAAGCTGGCCAGTATTTTTTCCGTATTATCCTGTGCCTCTTTGGACAGGCTGAAATTTCTCAGCAGCATGTTCAGCACACCCACCCATAATACACGCAGGTAGGAGGGCGTGTAATGGCGTGCTTTGCCGTCTGAAAACAGGTCCTTCAGCAATTCCCGGATCTTTCCCATCTCCCGGTGTTCCATCAGCGTATTCAGCCGGTTCAGTTCCATGGACGGAAACTGCTCCATGGAGGGAAGGCTGCCGTCCTCCGAAAAATAAATGCCTGATTTTCCGTAAACCAGCCGCTGTTTCAGTGAGCTTTGCGCCTCCTGAACCATCTGACGGCCAAGACTTCCGGAAGGATTGCTGACGCCAAAGCTCAGCATAACCTCCATCTGCTCGGAGAACAGCGACTGCATCCGGAGAAACAGTTTTTCCAGTTCTCCCCGCATCCGGAGATCCTCGCTGGATTTTTCCCACCAGAAAATTCCGAAAAACTGATTATCATTGGCAAAATTTCCCACAACCATCTTCCGACATTCCGTCTGGATCTCCTGAAATACATTTTTTACGGAAAACTGAAGAATTCCGATGTCCTTCTTCTGAAATTCACTTTTTTCAAAACTGCTTTTTTCGATATTGATGATAGCCAGATACCATCTCAGATTCTTCTCGAAAAGCTCGGGAATCCATGTCATAAGCGCCGGGTACTCAGATGCCGCATACTCCCGGTCCGCAAGGAAGCGGTTCAGTTCCTTTTCCAGGCCAAATTCCCTTTTCTCCCGATTCAGCCGGTTCTGGAGATTCGCGGCAGTCTTCGCCGCCCGCTCTCTCTCCATCTGAGCGAAAAGCAGGGTAAATTCCTTTTTCAGTTCCTCATTGGACAGAGGCTTCAACAGATATGCCTTCGCTCCCAGCTCCAGCGCCCGTTTGGCATATTCAAATTCCGCGTAGCCGGAAAGAATCAGAAAGCTGATTCCCTTCTGGATCTTTCCGGCTTCCTGCATCAGCTCAAGCCCGCCCATCTGAGGCATCCGGATATCCGTCACCACAATATCCACCTTATAGTTTTTCAGAATCTCCAGGGCTTCCTGCCCGGTTGCCGCCTCATAAATATTCTGGAAGGTAATCTGAAGATACTCCAGCCTGGCAATCAGTCCTTTCCGTATCAGTTCTTCATCATCCGCGATCAGCAAATTGTAATTCATCGATTATCCCCCTCCGTATCAATCAGCGGCAGCTTCAGAATCACCGTACTGCCCCTGTAAGGTTCGCTCTCCACTGTCAGCCCGTACTTTTCCCCGCAGGAAAGTTTGATACGCTGATTGACGTTGCGGACCCCTATGCTCTTTCTTCTGTCCTTGTGATTCTCCGGGCTGTTGATGTACTGGTTCAGCTCCTCCGCCTTTTCTTTGGGCATCCCCACGCCATCATCCGCCACCTGAATCATCATATATTCGTCTTCATTGTAAATGGAAATTTCCAGTGTGCCGCTGCTGGTCATTTCACTGATCCCATGCATAATGGCGTTTTCCACGATGGGCTGTAAAATAAACCGCAGCATTTTCTGTTTTTTTGTATCGATTTCAATATTGTAAAATACATCAAACTGGTTATATCTCATTTTCTGGATGGAAACGTAATTCTGCGTATGGTGCAGCTCATCTTCCACGGTTACAAAATCTCCGTAATTTTTCCCGATGCTGTAACGGAAAATCTCCCCCAGCCGCTGGCACATATCACAGATAGGAAACACATGCTTTACAGCCGCCATGGAGCTGATAGTTTCCAGGGTATTATACAGAAAATGCGGATTGATCTGCAGCTGCAGGTTTCTGAACTGGGCTTCCTTTTTTTCCAGCTCCTGCACGTATTCCTTCTGAATCAGCTGATCCAGCTGCGCAAGCATGTGGCTGAACTTCTCGTCCAGCTGGGCAATCTCATCGGAGCCTCCGATGGGCGCCCGTATCGTCAAATCTCCCGTTTCCGCAATCTCAAATTTTTTTACCAGTCCCTCCACTCTGGAGGAGAATTTTCTTGTATACACGTAGGCGCAGCCCAGCACGATCAGCAATATCAGCAGCAGAATGGGAAATACCAGAAGCTGCATCTCCCTTTGTTTTTCCAGCAGCTCGCTGTTTTCAAAGAAAAACCTGACGGAAATCTCCATATCAGCAAGATTGCCCGCTTCCATCACATAGCTGTCTTCCAGCTCCGGGGGCAGGCTTTCGCTTTCCAGATATTTCTCATACATCTCCGGGCGGTCATTCTCGCTGCAGTAAAGCATATTACCCTCGCTGTCAGATACCAGAATGGTATAGCTGCCCGGGTCCGCGGGCTTTAACAGATTATTCAGAGAAATGTCCAGCTTTACGGTTCCCAGCCAGGCTTTCGTATAATCCTGAATATTTACGGACATTACAGGGCTGACAATAGAGAGAATCTGGGTTTTCGCGGACGCGGAATAATAGGTAAACCAGCCGGCCTTGCTCATCCGCTCCTGTGTGTACCAGGGCTCCTTCCTGGCCATCTCCATCACCGTCACCCGGGAACCATAGATGGGATGCTCTTCATCCAGGGAATATACCACACAATTCCAGATTTCGCTGGGCCAGTCCAGCAGAAGAGATTTGGCCACCTCCTCACTGATAGCAGCTCCACGGACATGCATGGACTCAGAATCATCCACCATGGCGTTAATCAATGCGGTATTGTTGCTGATAGAGGTAATACTTTCCTGGTAACGTTTCAGTTTCTCATTGGTATTGCTGAGATACTGGGAAATAATCTGCGCGTGCGATGTGTTCAGTTCGCTCTCCACCATATTTTCCATCCTGGAAAAAAGCAGACTGAAGATAAGTACAATCGGCACCACACTGATGACCAGCGAATAAAATACCAGCTGCCGGAAAATGGTTGTTCCCAAAATTCTTTTCATAATTCTCTCCTCTGTCATCACAGGCCGCTGCCGAAAAGCAATGGAAAGCACGCCGCGCGAACTTTCCATTGTCCCGAATAAAAAAGCCATGGCAAAACAGCCACAGCTTTGGCCGGCGTATCTTTGTCATTTCATCAAAGATCTTTTTCACCAGATTTTTCATTTAACATCTAAACATCCACGATCTACTATACCTTATCCTGCGTCTTTTGAAAATGCACAAATCTACAAATTAAAGTGGATTTTTCTACGATTTTCTGTATGGGAACACATCAAAAAAACAGCTGACTCTTCCCTGGGAATCAACTGTTTTTCAGCATAATCTTTTCATTTTATGATAGTTTTCCGGCCTCAGTATCTGTCAGTACGCCGGATCGGAGGTTTCCCCCTCCTGAACAGAGTATTTTTTCCGGTATTCCCGCGGCGTCATGTGGTATTCGTTCCGGAACAGCCGGTGAAAATGGCTGGAATTTTCGTAACCCACTTCCACAATAATCTGTTCAATGGGCTCATTGGTTTCCGTCAGCAGATGCGCTGCCTGCAGAAGCCGGCGCCGCTGAAGATATTTTGTAAAGGTATAAGGCGAGTATTTCTTCATCAGGCGGCTGATATAATAGACCGGCTGATGGACACTCTGGCAGAAATTTTCCAGCGTTGCCGTCTGGTAATTGGATTCCACATAGCCCAGCGCCTGCAATACCAGTTGCTGCTCATAGCTTGTGGGATTTCCCACGGTTATCTTATAGGTGCGGTTGGCCAGTTCCAGAAACAGCACTCCCATGGTAGCCTGAAGAATCCTCCGGTCATTTCTGGTTCTCCGCATAATACTCATCATCAGATTTTCCAGCAGGTTCTGAGCCTCCGGCATGTCCTGCAGATGGAACTGCAGGTACGGCTCCGCGTCCATATTGCCCTGGACAACCCGCAGAATGAACCGCCGCAGATAAGTATCCTCCGTCAGCATACTGAGAGGATACTGAAGAAATTCCGGAAGTATGGAAAACCGGACAGAAATGTCGTCATACCCGGCCGGGGCCACTGTATGATACGTTCCCTGCCGCAGAAACATCAGATCCCCTTCCTTCATCACCAGCTCCCGGTCTCCCCCGATCACCTGCCGGGAAACACCGCTGACCACATAGATCATTTCCAGATAATTATGTGTGTGCTCCGTCACTTCGATAAAACGCGGCTGTTTCATCACATCAATCATCCGCCGGGGGCGGATCATTTTATCCCGGTCAACCACCTGACTGCCCGGCTCTTTTGCGTACCGCTCCAAAAGCGGCTGTCTGGAACGGATCATCTCCTCCTCTTCCGGCGTAATTTTCTTCAGATACTCCAGCAACTCCTGGTTCAACTGCTCACCCTCTTCCTGTTTGCGTCACCTTTCACAATTCCCGCAGTTCCAGTATAGCATACTTTTTCCTTTTTGCCGCAAAAAAAGACGGAAAATCTGCAAAATTCGTTCTTTTTCTGGTTTTATGGTTGTTTTCTGCAATAAAATGGCACATTTTTACAACTGCCGTTCTAACAAAAATTTTCCAGTTTCCGTATAATAACATCAGAAAGCCAATGGAACTGCGCCCTTCCGGTGCTTTCTAAATGGCTCACATCTCCTGCGGGATGATGATAATAAAACCATGAAAGGAGTGTACAAAACCATGATTCAGCTGCCTGTACATTTTAAGGATGTAAAAAGCGCAGAACAGTTTGTGAGTATTCTTGAAGAGTTTCCTTATGCCTGTGATCTGACCAGCGGTACGCAGTCCGTTGACGCGAAATCCCTGATTGGCGTACTTGCCCTCAGCCACCGCACAGATCTGAACCTGATGATTTATGACTCCGACATCTCTGAGAATCTGCTTGACAGATTACAACCCTATATTACGGGAAATCTGAAGGAGTCCGCGCTGCAGAGCGCCTGACCACTTCATTTTTCTATAGAATAGTAGTACCCCTCCTCATCAGGAACATCCGTTTCCTGAAAAGTACTGCCTAAGAAGAGAAGCCGCCTTTGGACTGGGCGGCTTCTCTTCTTTTTCTGTTTTCATAACAATGGAACGTCCATCTCCTTCCCGATCCACAGCACAATTTCATCCGCGATATATCTTCTTTGCCGCGGCCACAATGCCTCCGGTCTCCTTCAGGAAATCTTAAGGAAATCCTCAGAAAGCCTCCCCATTTTCTTTCGCGGCTCCATGCTATACTCTGCTGGGGGATTATCCGATTTTTTGCACTGCCTTCCGGGCAGCGGCACCCTGCACTGTGACAGCCCGGCTTTCCGGTTTCACTGTCACAAATAGAAAAAGGAGGCTGCTTTCAATGCCTGATATTTTAGTCGTTGACGATGAACGGACCATCACAGATCTGGTGGAGGTTTATCTGCAGAATGAAAATTTTCGTGTATTCAAATATTATAACGGGAAGGATGCCCTGGAATGTGTAAACACGCGGCCGCTGGATCTGGCCATTCTGGATATCATGCTGCCGGATATCGACGGACTGACCCTGTGTCGTACCATCCGGCAGAATCACACCTTTCCCATCATCATGCTCACCGCCAAAGACGGGGAGCTGGATCTGATCAACGGCCTGACGCTGGGGGCCGACGATTACATAACCAAGCCCTTCCGCCCCCTGGAACTGGTGGCCCGGGTGAAAACCCAGCTGCGGCGGGCCAACAGCTACAACACGCCCCGCACCCGGCCGGATCCGGTGATCACCGTCCGGGGCCTGACCCTGAACACCGCCAGCCATCAGTGTACCCTGAACGAACGGCCCTTGTCCCTTACGCCCACGGAGTTTGAGATTCTGCGGATTCTCTGTGAAAATCTGGGGAAGGTGGTCAGCTCCGAGGAACTGTTTTTCCGGGTGTGGAAGGAAAAATACTATGAAAATTCCGCCAACACGGTGATGGTTCACATCCGTCATCTGCGGGCCAAAATGAAGGACAGCGCCGACCGGCCCAAATATATCAAAACTGTCTGGGGAGTGGGGTACAAAATCGATGAATAAAAACAAAGATTCTTTCTGGAAAACCTTCGGCGTCCTGACCGTGGGCGTCTTTCTCTTCTGCTTTGTTGTTTTCTACCTGCTGGATTTCGTGTTCAA
>DVON01000236.1 GCA_018713585.1 Candidatus Pullilachnospira stercoravium
CTCCCGCCGCGTTGGCGCCTGCCACCTTGCCCTGTTCCACTGCCTGGGGCCAGATGGCGTAGTTGATGCCCTCGTACTGGGCACAGTCGCCGCAGGCGAAGATATCCTCCACGCTGGTTCTCATGGCGGCGTCCACCACCACGGCCCGGTCTGTCTCAATGCCGGCCGCCTGCGCCAGCGCTGTGTTGGCCCGCACGCCGCAGGAAACAATCACCAGCTCTGCCGGAATCACCTCGCCGCTTCCCAGTTTCACGCCGGTCACGCAATCCTCTCCCTCGATGGATGTGATCTGCACACCCGTGTGAATCTGGATTCCCTGGCCTTCGCTGATTTTTTTCAGCATCTCTCCGGCGGATTCGTCCAGCTGCCGGCCCATCAGCATGGGAGCCAGCTCCAGAACCGTCACCTGGCATCTGCCCTTGTGCATCTCCCAGGCTGCCTCCAGTCCCAGCACACCGCCGCCGATCACCGCCACATGCTTCACCTGGGGAAGCAGCGCCTCAATCTTACGGATATCCGACAGCCGCCGGATGGCGATCACCTGGGGCTTGTCCGCTCCCTGAATGGGAGGAATGAAACACTCGGAGCCTGCCGCGTAGATCAGCTTCGTATAGCGTACCTTGCTGCCGTCATCCATGGAAACTTCCTTCTCCTTTGTGTCCACGGCAGTCACCGTCCTGTCCAGAATCTGAATCACATTGTTCTCCTGATACCAGGCCGCATCCTCCACGGCAATCTGTTTCTCATCCAGCCCTGCCATGATGGATTTGGTCAGCATGGGGCGGTTGTAGGTGCTGTAAGGTTCGTTGGAAATCATCAGAATGGAGCCTGTCTTATCCCGCTCCCGGATGGCTTTGGCGGCGTTGAGTCCGGCCGCGCCGTTTCCGATGATCACATAGAAATCTTTTGTATCGTTCCGGAACTGAACATCCTCTGCCTCCACCGGCACAAAGTTCTCTTTTCCCACACCGCACACCGGGCATACTTCCAGGGACGCGTCGAAAATCTCACCGCACACCAGACATTTCACCAGCCGGGTTCTGCCGGATTTCTTTCTGGGATTCTCCTTCTGCTGCAGAAGGCATCCGAAATTGTATCCGTAATCATAAGCATCCATCAGATCGCTCTCGCTGGGCTTGAAGCGTACCCGGAAGCCGTCCACCACATTCATCCGCAGCTGACGCAGCCGCTCAATGATATGGGGAACGCCCTCGCCGCTCCAGCCGTAGCTTCCGAAGGCACTGGCCAGCTTCCCGCCGTGGGTGCCCGCGAAAATGGAGGTGGTCAGATCCCAGATGGGCTTTAAGGCCTCCCCCACAATGGTGGGCGTACCAAAGAGAATACCGTCCGCAAATCCCAGCTCTTCCAGCACCTTTGCCTGATCTGCCTCCACACAGTCAAAGCTGTGTACATCAATATCTCCGCTGTCCCGGATACCCTCGGCGATTTTTTCCGCCAGCGTCTTTGTGTAGCCGTAGGCGCTCACATAGGGCATTACCACGGTCTTGCGGGGATTGGGATTCACCACGGTACACCACTGCTGATAGGTGTCCAGCATGAAATCAATCTTATCATCCAGAACCGGTCCGTGGCCGGGGCAGATCATGGAAAGATCCAGCTCTCTCACCCGGTCCAGAGCTTTCAGCATATAAGGTTTAAAGGGGCCGATAATATTGTCAAAATAATATTTTGTGGCTCTCATGTAGCCTTCGTGATCTGTCACCTTGCTTGCCAGAACGTCATGGAAGCCGTAATGGGAACCAAAGGAATCGCAGGTCACCAGGATCTGCTCCTCCTCGATGTAGGTGTACATGGTGTCCGGCCAGTGAAGATTGGGAACCACCAGAAAGCGGAGGGTTTTGTCCCCGATCTTCATCTCCTGGTTGTCCTGCACCGTGATGGCGGTAAAGTCCCCGTTGACAATCTCCTTCAGAAATCCCACCGCGCATCCGGTGGCAATGATCTTCAGTCCCGGGTTCAGCGCCAGCAGACGCTCCACACTTCCCGCGTGATCCGGCTCCGTGTGGTTTACCACCAGATAGTCGATCTGGTTCACATCCGTCACTTCCTGAAGCTTTTCCAGATATTCATCAAAAAACTTCTCTTTGGCCGTCTCAAAAAGAATGGTTTTATCCCCGGCCTTCATCACATAGGAATTGTAGGTGGTGCCAAACTCGGTGTACATGATAATGTCAAATACACGGAGGGTATCATCCACAATGCCCGTCCAGTAAAAATTCTCTCTCAGTTTCAATGCTTTCATCCGTATACTCCTGTCTGGTCAAAAATTCCCCACGGCGGATTTTATTTCCGCCCTTCTGAGCGAAATACCCCGCAGAGGTCTGCGGGGTATCCGGCTCTCTCGGCAGCTGCGGCACAGAATTACTTTTGTAACAGTGAAGCCGGAAGGCCAAACGGTTACGCTTTGTGTGCCCGGCCCGCTGCCCGCGGGAATACACTATTTGCTTCTCACAAATTCTGCCACGGCCTTGTCCCATCCCTGAATATGGTTCACCAGCCACTGGCCCACATTCTTGTTCACCGCGGCCACGAAAGCGTCTGTGGGGCCTTCCTCTTCCTCCAGCATCTGACGCAGCTCGTCCACCGATTTTTTGAACATGTCGTGCTGCTCCTTGTGCTGCTGGTATTTATCATAGCCCGCTTCCTGCTGAAGCTTCTCTTCATCCGCGAAATGTACCTCTGTGTAATCCATCAGGAAATCCAGTGTCTTCACAGCCGTCATCTTCTCGGTTCCCTTTTCACAGCTGTCCATCAGCTTGTTGGCTCTCTCGATCAGCTCCTTATGCTCGTTGTCAATCAGTTCATTTCCCGTATACAGGCTGTCGTCAAATACGATTCTCATGTCAGTAACCCTCCCGCTTTTCTCAGTTTTTTCTTTTATTCCTCTTCCGGTACAAACTCATCTTTTCCCACGCCGCAGATGGGGCATACCCAGTCCTCCGGCAGATCTTCAAAAGCTGTTCCCGGCTCGATTCCGTTATCCGGATCTCCAACCTCCGGGTCATACACATATCCACAGGGCTCGCATACATATTTTTTCATTTTCTCTTCACCTTAACCTTTCTTTGTTTTATAATAGTATAAGGTTTGCCTTATGAAATCTATTATATTCCTGTATGGATAAAATTACTGTTGCATTTACAACATTTTCTAACTTTTTTTAAAAAAGAAATGAAATATTCAAATACAGCAGACTGGCAGAAAAAGCATGATCCACAGGCGGGAGGGATTCTTTATGAGCGAGGTACGGCATTTATTTCAGGGCATCAGCAAGGAAGATTACCGGAAAATGATGGTATGCTTCCATTCGGTGGAAAAGCAGTATGACCACGGAGAGCTGGTATGCACCTACGGGACAAGCAGCGGACAGATCGGCATCGTTCTGGAAGGTACGGTGCAGCTTCTTCGCACCCATCTGGACGGCCGCCAGACGATCCTGGAGCAGCTGGGACCGGGAGATATTTTCAGTGAAACCCTGTCCTTTGTCTCTGAAAATTCCTCCACCGTACAGGTGATCTGCACATCCAGAAGCCGGATCCAGTTCATCGACTATGGCCATCTGATCAAGCGCTGTCCCAAAGCCTGTCCCTTCCACAGCCGTCTGGTGAACAACGCCCTTCAGATGATCTCCCAGAAAGCGGTTCACCTGAGCGAACGGCTGGAGGTGCTGAGCCAGCGCTCCACCCGGGAAAAGCTGCAGTGCTATTTCGGCCTGCTGGCAGAGCAGAAACATTCCCGCACCTTTCTGCTCCCCTTCTCCTACAGCGCTCTGGCCGACTATCTGTCTGTGGACAGGAGCGCCATGATGAGAGAAATCAAACGGATGAAAAACGAAGGTCTGATCCGGACAGACCGGCACGAGATCACCATCTGCTGATAAGCGCAGACCATCTTTTCTGTAACTGTACAGCCCTCCGGATTCACTGTCTCCGGGGACGGCTGAACTGTTACCACCTTTGTACTACATATATCAGGGGGATTTTTGAAAATGAAAGGAAATGATACTTCCGTCAACCAGATCACCGAGGGGGTAATCTGGAAACAGCTTTTGCTGTTTTTCTTTCCCATTCTTCTGGGAACCTTTTTCCAGCAGCTGTACAACACGGCAGACACTGTAGTGGTGGGAAGATTTGTGGGCAAAGAGGCGCTGGCCTCCGTGGGCGGCTCCACCGCGCAGATTGCCAACCTGGTGGTGGGATTTTTCGTGGGCCTGGCCTCAGGCGCCACGGTGGTGATTTCCCAGTTTTACGGGGCCAGGGACCGGGAGCAGGTGAACCGGTCGCTTCGCACTGCCTACGCCTTTTCCATCGTGGGCGGTATTCTCATCACCATTGTGGGAATCCTGACGGCATCCTGGCTTCTGGAACTGATGAATACGCCGCAGCAGCTGATGAAGGATTCTCTCATTTACCTGCAGATTTATTTCGGTGGTATCCTGTTTGTATTCGTATACAACACGGGCTCCAGCATTCTCCGGGCCGTGGGGGATTCCAAAACGCCGCTTTATGTGCTGATCGTCTGCTGTCTGCTGAACATTGTCCTGGATCTTCTGCTGGTGGTGGGATTTCATATGGGTGTGGCCGGCGCAGCCATCGCCACTATTTTCTCCCAGGCGGTCAGCGCCGTTCTGGTGACGGCGGCTCTGATGCGCTCTGATGATATTTACCAGCTGCAGCTGCGGGAAATCCGCTTTTTCAAGCAGGCGCTGATTTCACTGATCTGGATCGGACTGCCTGCCGGTATTCAGTCGACTATGTACAGTATCTCCAACATGGTGATCCAGACTTCCCTGAATTCTCTGGGAACAGATACAGTGGCGGCCTGGACCGCCTTTGGAAAGATCGATTCCATGTACTGGATGGTGAACAACTCTCTGGGCATTGCTGTCACCACCTTTGTGGGACAGAATTTCGGCGCCGGAAAGTATGACCGGATGAAACGAAGCGTCCGGGTGGGCATCGGCATGGGCCTGGTGGCCGCGGTGGCCATCAGCGGCCTGTTCTTCGCGGCGGGAAATCTGATTTTCCACCTGTTCACCACCGACGCCGGGGTAATCTCCATCGGCATGGATATCCTCCGCCTGATGGCCCCCGCCTACTTCCTGTTCGTGTTCATCGAACTGCTGTCCGGAGCCCTCCGGGGAACCGGCGACGTGATGATCCCCATGCTGCTCACCTGCGGCGGCGTCTGCGTACTGCGGGTGGTATGGATTCTGGTGGTGGTTCCCCTGTATCCCGGCCTTCGGACCATCATCTTCAGCTACCCGGTGACCTGGCTGATCACGGCCGTGCTGTTTATCATTTATTACCGGATACGGGAGAAGCATTTCGGGGAAGTGCGAAGATCTTAGAGCCGTGGGCCCGGCCTGTACGGGACTTTTCTCATGCAGGATGCACGAGACGGCTGTATGGGACTTCAGCCATGCGGAACCATAGCTCGGCTGCGCGGGAATGTGGCCGGGCAGAGTTCCGGTATCACAAAGATACGTCAGAGGGAAATCGGAATGTGACAATATTGCCGGAAGGCTGACAGTCACATTCTGATGAGTATTTTTCCCCTCTGACGTATTTTTTTGTTTTTGGCGAATACATTGTACAAACTGCCATAGGTGATGTGCCTGTGAAAATTCTTCTGTTCCTGTCGGATCTGATGATTCCGCTGATTATTTTCTATATTGTGGGATTCGGCCTGCTGATGAAAAGCAATGTCTACCAGGATTTTGTGGACGGCGCAAAGGGCGGACTGAAAACCGTGGTAAAAATACTCCCCACGCTGATCGGCCTGATGACCGGCGTGGGGATCCTGCGCGCCTCGGGATTTCTGGATATGCTGGCGTCGCTGTTGGGAAATGTCACGGACCGGATCGGATTTCCCTCCCAGCTGGTGCCCATTTCCCTGGTGAAAATGTTCTCCTCCAGCGCGGCCTCCGGCCTGCTGCTGGATATCTACAAACAGTACGGGACCGACTCCCGGGCAGGGCTGATCGCCTCGCTGCTGCTGTCCAGCACGGAGACGATCTTTTATACCATGAGTATCTACTTTGTGGCGGCGAAGGTGACGAAAACCCGGTATACCCTGGCGGGCGCGCTGCTGGCCACGCTGGGCGGGACGGTGGCAAGTGTGGTGTTGGGGAATCTGATGTGAGAGGGGCGGAAAATCGTGGGATATACAGAAACGTTTTTCCGCCATTACTTTACCGGTATTTTCAACAGTTCCTGCACTCTTTTTTCCAGTTTCCTTTCAATGGCTTTCAGGTGCTTCTCCGGAAGATTCAGCCTGGAATGCCTCTGAAAACGGAATCCGATCATACGGCGCAGCTGTTCCTTCTGTCTGGCCCCCATGACTTCCGCGCAAACCTCTTCGTAAGAAACATTATAAGGATTTGACCGGGTCGCGGCATATTCGTCCAGGTTCTCGTAATCCTCCTCCACCGCATAACAAAACAGTGACAATCCATTGTCAAAAACAGGTGCCGGGGCAATGATCTTCCCACTGCGATTATCTCTGAGAAGGCCGAAATTTCCAAAATGCCGGTCCTCATTATATATCAGGGCATCAAACACCAGCATACTGCGGATCTGTTGGGAAAACTCTTCTCCCTGACGGTCATAGTATTCCAGGCAGGCCGCGATTCCTCCGCTGCGGACAATACGGCCGACAGGGATATATGCCGTGTCAATGTCCGTAAACAGCGCACATTTTGAGGCCGTAATCCCTTTCCAGCTTTCCAGATCATAATGCACCGCATTCAGATGCATGGTTTCCGCGATCTGCGAAGCATAATATTCACAGTATGGTTCCCGCCCTGTATTGGACGCTCCCGAAGTGCCGCCTTTATAAAGATAGATTCCGTCATTTTCCACATAGCGCCATGCTTTGGGGAGCATACCCCCGGTGGTCAGCTCCGGGGATGTAGTAAATGCCTGGCGGCTGCCTCCCGCACCCGTATAAGCCACCAGCGCCAGAATCTCTGAAAAACGGTTCTCATACAGATTGTATTGGGAGAATTTTCCCTCGAATCCCTCCGGAACAATCCAGTAACTGTCATTCAGCGACAAACCTTTACAGACATCAATGATCCCTTTCGTATCATTATGGCTCAGTCCCAGTGTCCTGAGAATTTCATCTACAAACGCACGATTCTTTGGAATAACTCTGTGTCCCAGCCAGCGGATGACACCTTCTCCGGTGAGTTCCAGATCCAGCGGCAGCAGCTGCCGGTACTCCTCATTGATACCTGAAATCTCCGCCACCAGGCCGGACAGTCCCTTTTTTTCCATGGAAAAACGCATAAGCTCCGTATCATAGATGCGAAGACTGTAAATATTATTCATAGGCCCCTCCTTACAGGACTTCTGACGTTTCTTCATCTCGTTCTATTATCCATGAAATTTTCTGATTTCGCAAGTGGGGTTTTCAGGCCCTGCTTTTCCTCGTATTTCTTCCACCGCACCCTCCGGCAGTTCCCATACTTTCTACTCCATCTGCCTTCCTGTGGCTACGCTTGTCCAGCCTTCCTCCGGCATCGTCAACAGAATCATCCGCTCCTGCCGTTTTTCTTTACGGATTTTTTGTTCGGTTACACCGTCTATTTCCAGGGTAAGCTCGCACAACTCACCGTTTTCTGTTTTCACCTGCACATGGCCTCTGTTGGGATTACGGGTGAAAGGTGCCGACCAGACCGGAAAACAGTACTGTATCAGATACTCTCCCCGCAACCCCTTTTTCAAAATTTTCCCGGCTGCGGCCATATGCCATAGAAAATAAATACCAATTCCCAGAAACAAAACCGCCAGGATCCAGCAGAAGACAGTCTGGCTTGGTACCTCCCGCATGACTCCCGCGGCAAAAAGAATCAGTCCAAGAGCTCCGAATGCTGCCCCGCTGACTGAAAATGTGCGACGAATTCCTCCCTGCTCACTTTGAAAATACCTATCCAGGCGCTGTTTTTCTGCTTCTGCAGGCCTGCGCCAGCCAGTCTGTATCCCTGTCCCTGTTCCTTTATTCTTTTTTGTCATAAAATTCTTCCAATCTCTCCAAAAATGCTGCCCGACTCTCATCCTCATATCCCCTGAAAATTACCTCGCGGATATCCTCATGCTGAAACAAAAACTGAGCGTTGGCTCCCACATTCCCTTCCGGGTACAAAACACCGATGTAATCATATTCTTTTCCATCACTTTCATTTGTCTGACGTACACCGTAAATCATCAGGGGCTTTACTGCCCTCTCCAGTAAGATAACGCTTCCAATGGGAAGCAGTTCTTTAATCGCAACCATATAAAATTCCTCCTGATCCCGGCCTGAAAGCCGCATTATCCAAATACCGAATCCCACCAGTCAGACGCCCCGTCGCAGATACTGTCCCACGCAGCAGACGCCCCATCGCACACATTATCCCAGACATCCTGTGCACCGTCACAGACGCTGTCCCAGGCGGCAGATACATATTCCGAGGCCACCGAGACACCCTCTCCGATGGCTTCGCCGATATCCATCACAGCATTTGAGACCAGTTCCGGCAAATCTTCTCCCAGAAATGTTTCGCAGAGAACATCCGCCGCCCATCCTACGGCTACCGCCCCTATGCCCGCTATCGCCACCGGCGCTCCCAGAGCGGAAAACGCAGCCACTGCCGCAAGGCCCAGGCCGATATCTACGCCGCTTTCAATGGCCGTCTCGCCCAATGCCCGTCCAATACTCATATCACCCCCGGACGTCATATATTCCTGATAGTTTTCGTATCCATACGACAGGACAGTCAGCAGATCCCCCGCCCATTTAGCACCTGCGGCCAGCTTTCCGCCCCAATTATTCGTATTCTTTACTCCATATTTTCCTATTTCTTTGCGCCATGCGTTGGCAAATGATGTGCCGCCGGGATTTTCTATATCAGTCCCCAGCAGATAATGATACCATTGTTCGGAATTGTTGACCGCATCTCCGAATCCGCCCAGAACATTGCTCAGACTTCCCCCGCCATTCAGCCATCTCTGCACGGCATCATCCTCCCAGAACCATCCGGCCGCCATAGAGGCCGCTGCTCCCAGAATACCCATCTTTCCCAGCATTTCCAGCAGAAAATCCGGCAGATCCGATCTCTCGCTCTCCGTATCGCTGCCTGCCCCTTCTCCCGGAAGAGAATCAGCGGTATGAATCATACGGTATCCGTTTTTTCCCTCCACAATCCTCCTCTCCGCAGCCTCATAAAGCTCTGCACTCCGGGACAGCGTATTTCCCATGGACGCCATCCCCCTGCGGCAGACCGTCAGGCCGTTTTCCACCTGAAGGATATTTCTCCGGATCAGCGCGCCGGCATTTCCCTTTACCTGTACGGCGCTGCCGATGCGGCTCAGGCTTTGCCGGATGGATTCCAGTTCTCTTTCATAGCTTCCGAGCTGCCCCGCTTCCGTCCGCAGGACGTCAAATTTCACACTGAACTGCGGCATATTCCGCGCC
>DVON01000024.1 GCA_018713585.1 Candidatus Pullilachnospira stercoravium
CTCCGTATGGCAGCTTCCTGAAGTGTTTCAAAGGCTTCCACCTTGCCGCCCGGAATATCCCATTTCCCGCCTTCAAAATTACGATTCCCGGCAATTTTTGTGTAAAAAAAGCAACGTGATACAAATACCAATCTATCACATTGCTTTTTTACCCGCCTCAGCGTTTTCACAGCCGGTACGGTTCCGCCGGTATTCCCCGCCGGAACCGTCCGCAGCCGTGATTCAGTTTACATAAAGGATCTCCAGTATCCTACTTTTCTCTCGTTGATCTCCTTGATCACTTCCGGCTCCACTTTGAAGTTCCGGTCAATATCCATCAGTCCGTTGATCTCCTGCTGTACGTCGGAAACCTGAGTGTAGCAGAAGCCGCACACATAAGGAAGCTCCTTCACTGCCGTGGTGATGTTGTCAAAACGGCGGATGAAGTCCTCTTTGGTATTTACCTTGTTTCCATAGCCCCATCCGGAATCATCGTTGTTGAAGGCGATTCCGCCGTACTCGCTGATGATCACCGGCTGTCCCTTGTAGGCGTAGCCGTTGGCAAAAGCGGATTTATGGTTGCTGTGGTATACCTCGGTGGTCATAATCTCATCCTTGAACTGGGTATAACGCTGTTTCAGGATTTCACCCACTTCCTCGTAGTCATGCAGGGTGATGATATCGGACACCGTGTGCTCCCATCCGTCGTTGACGATCACCGGACGGTGTTTGTCAAAGCTCTTGGTGAGATGGTAAATAGCCTCGGTAAAGTGCTGCTCTGTCCGTTTGGTCTCCACCTTGCTGATGCCCCAGGATTCATTGAAGGGCGTCCAGGTGATGATGCAGGGATGGTTGTAGTTCTGGCGCACAATCTCCATCCACTCTCTGGTGAACTCCTCCACCGCGTAGTCGGAATACTGATACGCTGCCGGAACCTCGCTCCACACCAGCATACCCTTCACGTCACACCAGTACAGGAATCTCTCGTCCTCTGTCTTCTGATGTTTTCTCAGGCCATTGTAGCCCAGGGCGTGAATCTTATCGATATCTTCGATCAATGCTTCCTCGCTGGGCGGAGTCAGGTGAGACGGTCCCCAGTAACCCTGATCCAGAATCAGTCTCTGATACAGCGGACGACCATTCAGCAGGATGTTAGGTCCATCAATACGGATTTCTCTCATTGCAAAGTAGGAACCTACTTCATCCAGAACCTCTCCCTTATTCACCAGGCGGAACTCAATATCGTACAGATTCGGCTCCTCCGGGCTCCAGGTCTGTACCGTCCACTCCAGGCAGTCTGCTTTTTTCACATCCAGATCAATTTTGGTCTGCATATGACCAGCCATCATGGCGGTATAGGTATGGTTGATCACCTGATCCTTGAAGGAAACCACTGCTTCCACCATCAGATCACCATTCATCATACATTCAGGAGCATTCACGTCATACTCCAGTTCCAGGCTGTAATCCTCCAGATTCGGTGTCATCTTTACGGAAGCCAGGCTCACCTTCGGTACATACTCGGTCCATACGGTTTTCCAGATACCGGTGGTCTGTACATACCAGCATCCGAAATTGCTGTTGATCCAACGCTGTTTTCCTCGGGGCTGCTGCATATCAAAGGAATCTTCCACCTTCACCACCAGTTCATTTTCTCCGTCATGCACCAGGTTGGTGATGTCGAAGGTAAAACGGGCATAACCGCCTCTGTGGCATCCGGCATACTGACCATTCACCCACAGTTTGGTGATAAAATCGCTTCCCTCAAAATGAATGATATAGTTATCTTTTTCCAGCCGGCTTCCATCCACCTGTACCGTTCTCCGGTACCAGATATTGTCGTGACGGGTTTCATCCTGAATACCGCTCAGTTCCGTTTCATAAGTAAAAGGAACCTGAATCTTCTTGTCACCTTTGAAATTTTCAAACCATTTTTCCCGCTCGCCACAGTTGCTGTCATCAAATCCAAAATCCCAGGTTCCATTCAGGTTTTCCCAGTTACCTCTTACAAACTGCGGTCTCGGATAATCCTTCACATAGCACTTCATCGTGTTATTCCTCCATGAATTCAATCACTTTTTGCGGCAGTCCTTGTCTTTACTTCCCGGATGCACTGCCGCCGGCTCCGGTGGATATTGCCGGATCTGTCTCCGGTCTCTCGTTGTTTTTCTTCCCTTCATTTCTCAGCTGATGCAGGTAAGAGATCAGCAGAAGAATCACCGCAAATGCTCCGAAAGCATATGCTCCCGAACGGAAACTGAAAGAGGATCCGTCCAGCGCAAAAATCAGAAGATTGCTTAGGAGCAGATAATGAAGAGACGCCCTTCCGCATCTCTCCAGACAGCCGGACACCGCTTCCAATATCCGTGTCTTTTCCCGCAGCCTCTCCAGTCCGCCGGCAATCAGGTAATCCAGATATACGAACAGACTTCCTCCCGCGATATAGAAGATGGAGGGCGGGAATCGTTCAGGGAGATAACCATCCCTGATAAACTGTATGATACAAGGCAGGCTTATTACCAGAACCACTGCCAGAATCTGCGGTTTCCACCAGATCCTTTTTCTGGATATCCACGCCCCTGCAGCAAAGAATACCATATACTGCAGAATCGGAAAGGTGGTGAAATCTCTGGATCCGGCAAAGAGCGCCAGCCAGGAATTGTGAATACTGGCATAAGGCAGAAAGCAGGCTGCACCGCTGATGACAGCCACCGCTGCCACCACCCAGCCGTTTACCCGCTTCAATACGGGATACAACAGGATCCCTGCCAGCATCATGGCCGCAAAGGAAGCCAGAAATTCTGACCAGCCGGGATATCGTTTCAGCAGAAGAATTTCTGTGATAAAATCCCACCGGAAAATCTTATCCTCCACAAAGGCCATATAGGCAATACCGGACACATAGAAAGCGACCAGCAGACGTACCGCATTTTTTTCCAGCTTTACCGCGCTGGTCTTAAAGTTTCTGTTCTCATAATAGGCCAGATTGCTGACGAATCCGAAGCAGAACAGAAACCCGGAAAACGTGGTGAGATTGATGACATTCACAAGGATTTTCTGCACACCCTGTTCCTCAAATCCAAAGAACTGAATACAGTGGCAGAGGATCATGGTTACTGTCAGAATGCCCTTGCAGATGTCAATCTCTCTGTTTCTCCCCCTCGTCATCACATACCTCAGCCTTTTACAGCTCCGGAAGTAATTCCGGCAACGATCTGTTTTTCAAAGATAATGTAAATGATAATCATAGGTAGGGATGCTACCATACTTGCAGTCAATGGTACTACATAGTCCACCGTATACGTTCCTGCCAAAGTCGGAATACCGATGGGAAGGGTGAACAGGTTCTCGCTCATTGCACACAGCAACGGCCACAGGTAGTTATTCCAGCTTCCTACGAATGCAAAAATACATACAGTTGAAATGATGGTTTTTGAGAGTGGAAGAGCTACCTGGAAGAAGATACGAACTTCTCCGGCACCGTCAATTTTGGCAGCTTCCAGAAGCTCATCCGGAAGCCCCCGGAAGAAGGTTACCATGATAATCAGATTCATGGAACCAGCAATGGACGGGAGAATCATACCGGCATAGCTGTCAATCAGATGCAGGTTGTTTACCGTAATAAACAGTGGAACAATCGTAGCCTCTCCGGGAACCAGAATACCCAGAAGGAAGTACAGAAAGAAAGCATTGCTTCCTTTGAATTTCAGTTTCGCCAGTGCATAAGCTGCCATCGCAGAAAAAATAACCGTCAAACAGGTTACCAGCACCGCAATAATCAAGCTGTTAATCAGCCATGTGGGAACTCCGGAATTGGCGATAATATCCGGATAATTCTGTAATGTGTAGGGCGGAGTAAACCAGTCCAACACAGATTTGATCTGTTTTCCTTCATGCTGAAGGGAAACGAATAACGCCCATACCAACGGACCGAGACAAATAACTGCCAGGAGGATGGATACTACGTTCAGCGCCCAGTAACCAGGTGTTTTCTTTTTCATTATTTATCTTCCCCCCTTCTCTGCAGCAGCTGCTGTCCCAGAGAAAAAACCAGCAGGATGCCGAACAGTACGTATGACATGGATGCTGCATAGCCCATGTTATTTTTCTCAAATGCATTCTCATAAATATACTGAATCAACGGCCTTGTGCTGGAAGCGGGGCCGCCTCCGGTGATCAAATAGATCTGTCCGAATACCTTAAAGCATCCGATCATCTGCAGAAGAAATACCAGCCAGGTGGTAGGCTTCAGCAGCGGAAGTACGATGCGGAACAGCTGCTGCGTCTTGGTAGCACCGTCAATAGAAGCCGCCTCATAGATATCCGTAGAGATGTCCTGCAGAGCAGACAGATACAACAACATGGGAAAACCGATTGTCCACCATACCGTCATCAGTGAGATAGTAAACCATACCAGATTGGGATCCTGCATCCACTGCAGCTCTGCATCTTGGGGCAAAATCCCCAGAGAATGAAGCACACCATTCAGCAGACCCGTATACGGCGCAAATGTATATTTTGCAATAAAAGACGCCACAGATACGGAAAGTATACTGGGCAGATAATAAATAACACGAAGGCCTCTCTTTATCTTTGTAGCACGGTTGGCCAGCATTGCCAGTACCATTGCAGTGACCACCAGCATGGGTGTGGTAATCAGGGTAAAGAATGTAGTATGCCACAGGGCACCCCAGAAGTTCTTGTCCCCGATGAACTTGGCATAGTTGTCAAAACCTATGAAATCTTGTTTGCCCATCAGTCCCCACTTGTGAAGGCTGACATAAAATCCCTGGATAACCGGCCAGATGGTAAATACCGTATAGAGAATAAAAAACGGAAGAATAAAGGCCAGCGCCACCAGGAACGTTTTTCTTCGTCTTGCTTTGCTCATGATCCTCCTCCTTACTAATCCTGTACCGCGGCGAGACACCGCAGAACATTTCGTCTATTGGGAAGTCCCGTATGAAAAGGGGGAAGCCTTCCGGCTCCCCCTAATATCAGCCACACTGTGTATCTTACTGCAGGTTGGACTCCAACTCACCATACAGAGTATCAATAGATGCAGCTGCATCTGCTGTACCAGTCCACAGAGTATCCAGGCTTTCAATCATACCGGCTTTCATAGCATAGAAATTCGGGTTCTTGGAAGGCAGCACTGCCGTCTCAAGAGCAGCAGCATAACCGGATCTGTACGGCATGTCCAGATATTCCTGACTCTCACGAACAGCGTTTGAGGACGGAATCTGTCCAGAACCGGCCCATGTCAGACCACCCTCATTGGAAGCGCCTACCATGAACTCAACAGCTGCTTTGGTTTCTTCCTCGCTTCTGTCAGGATTAACCGGAAGAATCAGGGTATGGGAATCAGCCCAGCAGGAATCATTTCCAAACAGGTTCGGCCAGGGCTGTGCAACAAAGTTCAGATTCTCTGTTTTCTCAAATGCTCCTGTTGCCCAGGTTCCTCCGAAGAAGAATGCTGACTTTCCGCTCTGGAAGAACTTCTGGTGATCATCGATACCAGCTGCAATATATCCGTCATCATACAGAGATTTCACAAACTCGGCTGCTTTTACAGCAATATCCTTGTCCATGGTTACTTCTGTTCCATCTTCGTTTACCAGAGGAGTTCCTCCCATCTGGAAGTAGGTTGCCCACCAGATGCGGTACGGGTCATCACCGTTGTTAGGCAGAGAAATTACAGACTCACCATCTCCCATTACCGCTTTGCATTTATCCAGCATAGCTTTAAATTCATCCCAACTTCCGATATCCAGCTTGCCTTCGGCATTCAGCTCAACACCAGCCTCTTTCAGGATGTCGGTGTTATAATAAAGAATCTCAGCATGGGTATCCAGAGGAACTGCATAAATCTCACCATCAAAGGTTACAGATTCCAGAGAATTCTCGGAATACATGGTACTCAGATCAACACCCAGTTCTTCCAGGTATCCGTCGATGGGCTCTACAACACCCTGATCAACCAGCTCCGGAAGTTTGGAGGCATGAGAAACACCGATGTCCGGTCCTTTTCCTGCTGCAACTGCAGTCTGCAGTTTTGTATAATAGTCGCCCCAAACCAGCATGATGGACTGTACCTGTTTGGCAGGATCACCGGAATTGTACTCTTCAATGATCTTGTCCATGAATTCACCGTCACCACCGGAGAACAGAGACCAGAACACCAGCTTGTTCTCATCTACCTTAACGGCTTCCGGGTTGTTAACAGTACCATCTTCGTTTACGTCTGCCTCAGCCTCTCCGCCTTCTTCTGAAGCATCCGCACTTCCTTCTTCTTTCGCTGCACCGCCCTCGGACGTGCTTCCGGAATTGCTTCCACCACAACCAGCTAACATACCAACTGCCATACACGCCGTTAAAAAGGTAGCTAATACTTTACGTTTCATCTTTCTCCTCCTTGTTTCCATATTACTTTCGCTCGGCCAAGCTATGCAACAAAGCTGCTGTTGTTTTCATACCTGATCGGATGATATCACCGGTATTTATCAACAGCATTTCTGTTTCATTTGTTCTTATAATACCACTTTCTATAGTTTTGTCAACATGTTTTTCTTGTTTTTCCGTCATTTTTACTACTAATTTTTGCTTGTTTTGTTCATTCCAACATTATTGCTGTTATATTTTCTCCAAAACAGGGCAGGCAATTATCACTTCTGTTGGTAATTGTATTTTTGCACAAAAGAGGGCTTCCCTTTTTAGTAATTAATTCGTAAGACATTTATCCGCCAAAAAAAGGAACTCCACAGCCCGGAATTCCTTTTTCTTTTTCCGCTTTTCTTCAGCCGGAAAATTAATATTCTATTGTCATCACCAGATCCTGGTCATAATCTCCGAAATGTTTTCCGAAAAGGTTAAATCCTCCCACGTATCTGGCATCTTTTCTGTTGCCCAGGCGTACTTTTATAAAGGGTTCTTCCATCAAAAGCAGCTGATCGATGGTGGTGTCTCCCACACGTTCCTCGCCGATCCAGCATCCCCCCCGGTCTACCACCCAGGTAATCCAGAATCCATACTGGGTACTCCCGTCAGGAAGACTGGGCGGATTCAGCCGGCCCCGGCGCGCTCCCATATCTCCCGGGCTGGTCCAGGTTCCACATTCCTTTCCGTTTATCCACAGGGTAATATCCGACTTCCAGTCCTCTCTATAACCGGGAGCCTCCGAACAGATTTCCCCGGAAAATGCCAGCCGTTTTGGCGTCCGTTTTTTGGGAACCTTATTGGGGAATTTGTATTCCACATAACCGGAGGATGTCCAGAGTACCCCTGCGCGTATCCGTTCCGGATAGTAAAAGCATTGTTCCATATCCTCATTTCCCAGAACACCTTCCTCCGCCCACAGACCACAGGTCGGCGATACCCGGCAGCCGGTATAGGCGCCTACAGGCATTTCCATATTCACCAGCTCGTTGACCTCCGCATTTTTCTTCACCAGATTAATATGCAGGAAATCCACCTTCCGGGTACACAATTTTGTGGTGCCGCGGGTCCCCGGCTGTTCTTCCATACGGATCAGCCCTGCCTTTTCCATAATCTTCAGATGGAACGCTGTACTGGAAGCCGGAAGATTCATCTCTTTTGCAATTTCACCGATAATAAGACTTTTGTCATACAGCAGCTTCAGCATCTCCAGCCGTACCGGGGACGCCAGCGCTTTCCCCAGATCGTACAGTTCCTCCATTTCTTCAATGTCGTACTCTTTTACCTTTGCCATAATATTCGTATTCCCCCGTCATCCGCGCAGTCCGAGAATCTGCGCCAGTTTTCGTATATAATCCGGTGTGGTACCGCAACAGCCGCCCACAATACCCGCTCCCGCTTCCACCAGGATTTTTGTATATCTGGCAAAATCATCCTCATTCATACTGTAAACAGCCTCTCCCTTTTCATTGATGGAGGGCATTCCGGCGTTCGGTTTGGCGATCACCGGAACCGTGGCGGCCTCCTTCATGTTCCGCACCACGGATTCCAGCTGATCCGGTCCCACGGAACAGTTCAGGCCCACGGCAGCCGCTCCCATTTCCTGCAGGGTAACCACCGCTTCCACCGCGTTCCCTCCATACATGGCGGTTCCGTCCGCTTCCAGGGAAAGGGTACACATCACCGGAAGCTGACAGACGGACTGAGCCGCGTCCAGGGCCACTATGGTCTCCTCCACGCTCAGCATGGTTTCCGCCACCAGAAGGTCGGCCCCCGCATCCGCCAGCGCCCGCACCTG
>DVON01000237.1 GCA_018713585.1 Candidatus Pullilachnospira stercoravium
ACGTGGTGTTAGATTATATGAAAAGACTGATAATATAACTGAAATTGCATGAATTCTTAATAATGCAAGTAGAGGAACTGAGAACTCTGATTCTGGAAATCCCAGCGGCATAAAACGGAGAAACAAAACTCGGAGAAGACGGAATACCTTCCGGACGGAGTATTCTTTAGCGTATTTTCCGTGATTTTGTCACACATTGCCGACCGGATCCTTTGCGGCAGTGTATTTGGCGTTTTGAAAATACAGTTGATTAACGGAAAAAGATAACATATAATACAATCAGCTGACTTGGCAGATGAAAATTCAGAAAAACCGCGGAAATGAATAACCATAGAAAAGAGGCTTATATGAGAAAACTTGCATTAAGTGATGAGATACTTCTCAGTATCGAAACCCCGGCCCGTTATACCGGTGGGGAAGTAAACTCGGTGATGAAGGATCCCGGGAAGGTGGACATCCGGTTTGCCATGTGCTTTCCGGACGTCTACGAGATTGGCATGTCCCACCTGGGGATTCAGATCCTTTACGATATGTTTAACCGGAGGGAGGATACCTGGTGTGAGCGGGTGTACTCCCCCTGGCCGGATCTGGATCAGGTGATGCGCAGGGAGCGTATCCCCCTGTTTGCGCTGGAGTCCCAGGATCCGGTGAAGAGTTTTGACTTTCTGGGAATTACCATCCAGTATGAGATGTGCTACACCAATATTCTGCAGATCCTGGATCTGTCCGGTATTCCGCTGCACGCCGGCTGCCGCGGTGAGGAAGATCCGCTGGTAATCGGCGGCGGTCCCTGTACCTACAACCCGGAGCCGCTGGCGCCTTTTTTTGACCTTTTTTATATCGGAGAAGGCGAGACAGTGTACGGAGATCTGCTGGACACCTACAAGGCGTATAAGCGTGAGGGAAAGAGCAGAAAGGAATTCCTGAAGGCTGCTGCGAAGATTCCGGGCATTTACGTCCCTTCCTTGTACGAGGCTTCCTACCATGAGGACGGAACCATTGCCTCCTTCGCGCCGGTTGAGGAGGGGATTCCCGAAAAAATCCAGAAGCAGATTGTCATGGAGATCACGGATACCTGCTATCCCAAGGCGCCGGTGGTGCCCTTTGTGAAGGTGACCCAGGACCGGGTGGTGTTGGAGATCCAGAGGGGCTGTATCCGAGGCTGCCGGTTCTGCCAGGCGGGGATGCTCTATCGTCCCACCAGGGAGCGGGAGGTGGATTTCCTGAAAGAACGGGCGGTGGAGATGCTGGATTCCACCGGCCATGAGGAGATTTCCCTCAGCTCCTTAAGTTCCAGCGATTACTCCCAGCTCCCCGAGCTGGTGAGCTTCCTGATGGAGGAGTGCGGGAAGCGGGGCGTGAATATTTCTTTGCCCTCTCTGCGCATCGACGCCTTCTCCCTGGATGTGATGAAGAAGGTGCAGGATATCCGGAAAAGCAGCCTGACTTTCGCGCCAGAGGCCGGTTCCCAGCGGCTGCGGGATGTGATCAACAAGGGACTTACGGAGGAAGTGATCCTGGAGGGCGCCGGGAAAGCCTTTGAAGGAGGCTGGACGAAGGTGAAGCTGTACTTTATGCTGGGCCTTCCCACGGAGACGGAAGAGGATATGAAAGAGATCGCTCATCTGGCGGAGAAGATCGCCAAACGGTACTATGAGATTCCCAAGGAGCAGCGGCACGGAAAATGTCAGATCACCGTCAGCACTTCCTTCTTTGTGCCGAAGCCCTTCACGCCCTTCCAGTGGGCCCCCATGTGCCGGGAGACGGAATTTCTGGACCGGGCAAAAGTGGTCCGGGAGGAAATCCATGCCCAGCTGAATCAGAAGAGTATCAAATACAACTGGCATGAGGCGGATGTGACGGTGCTGGAGGGAATTCTGGCCAGAGGCGACCGGAGGGTGGCACCTGCCATCGAGGCGGCGTACCAAAAGGGCGCGCTGTTTGATTCCTGGTCGGAATTTTTCCATCCGGAATACTGGAGGGAGGCTTTTGACCAGTGCGGCATCGATACGGATTTTTATACGGTGAGAGAACGGGATGAGGAGGAGATCTTCCCCTGGGATTTCATCGATATCGGCGTGACGAAAGAGTTCCTTTTGCGGGAATGGAAAAACGCGGCGAAGGAGAAGGTGACGCCCAACTGCCGGATGCGCTGTTCCGGCTGCGGCGCTGCCAGATTTGAAGGAGGTGTCTGTGTTGAAAGTAAGGGTTAAGTTTTCCAAAGAAGGGGCCGTAAAATTCATCGGACACCTGGATGTGATGCGGTATTTTCAGAAGGCCATCCGCAGGGCGGGGATTGATGTGGCCTATTCGGAGGGATTTTCCCCCCATATGATTATGTCCTTCGCCGCCCCTCTGGGGGTGGGTGTGACCAGCACGGGGGAATACTTTGATATGGAGCTGAGAAGCGTTTCCTCATCCCGGCAGCTTACGGAGCGGTTCAACGCGGTGATGGCAGAGGGTATCCGGGTGCTGAGTGTCCGGGAAATCCCGGAGGGAAAGGCTCACGCGGCCATGTCCCTGGTGGCCGGCGCGGATTATCTGGTATCCTTCCGGCCGGGAAAGGGTCTGGCCGAAGGATGGGAAGACCGGGTGGAGGAATTCCTGGCGCAGCCGGAGATTGTGATCCTCAGAAAGACGAAGCGCAGTGAAAAGGAGACGGATATCCGTCCCTGGATTTACCGGATGGAAGTGCGCAAGGACAGCATTTTCCTTCAGCTGGCCGCGGGAAGCGTACACAATCTGAAGCCGGAGCTGGTGCTGGAGGCCTTTTCCAGATTCCTGGGACAGGAGCTTGCGCCTTTCGCCCTGATGATCCACCGGCTGGAGACGTATGCCGATGTGGGGACGGAGGAGCGCAGGCTGGTTCCCCTGGAAGATCTGGGAAAAGAGATAGAATAGATGGAAAAGCTGATTATCACACACATGGAGATCCGGAAGAAGCAGGCGCTGGTGACGGCGCTCTGGCGGGACGGCAGGCTCTGGAATCTGGACCTTGCCCCGGCGGGGGAAAGCCGTCTTCTGGGAAGCATCCACGTGGGAAAGGTGCAAAAGGTGCTTCCGGACCAGAAGGGCGCCTTTGTGGAGATTGAAGGCCGGTTGCCCTGCTATTTTGCCACGGATAAAATCACCGGCCCCATGTTCCGTCGGGGGTCGCGGCAGGGGAAGCTGTCCCCCGGCGACGAGCTGCTGGTTCAGGTGACCCGGGAGGCGCTGAAGTCCAAAGCGCCCAGTGTTTCCTCTAATCTGAGCTTTCCGGGGGAATATCTGGTGCTGACCACGGAAAACCGTATGCTAGGGGTTTCTTCGCGGATTCCCAAGCCGAACAGGGCAAGGCTGCGCCAGATGCTGGCGGAGGCCCTTGGGGAGGAGCGGACGTACGGGGTGATCGTCCGGACCAACGCGGTGCAGGCGAACCGGGAACAGCTTCTTTCGGAGCTTTCGGTGCTTAGGGCGCGGATGGACGCGGTTTTGAAAAAGGGAAGCTACGCGCCCTGTTATACCAGGATTATGGACGGG
The DNA here is from genome assembly GCA_018713585.1 of Candidatus Pullilachnospira stercoravium. Lineage (GTDB taxonomy): Bacteria > Bacillota > Clostridia > Lachnospirales > Lachnospiraceae > Pullilachnospira > Pullilachnospira stercoravium. The sequence continues at coordinate 3,520 of DVON01000237.1, forward strand.
GATCTGCCGGAGACGGAGGCAGTAAAAAACTGCGTATGGGAAAATCTGGAGAAGGTGATCACCGACGATCCGGGGATTTATCAGCGGCTGCTTCGTTTTGTGGAGGAAACCTATCCCGGAGGGCAGGCAAAGGTGGAGCTGTATGAGGATCCGCTGCTGCCTCTTTCCAAGCTGTTTTCCCTGGAAGCGGCCATCGGTGAGGCGCTGGACAAAAGGGTCTGGCTGAAGTCCGGCGGCTTTCTGGTGATCGAGCAGACGGAAGCCTGTGCCGTCATCGATGTAAATTCCGGAAAGTATGTGGCAAAGCGGGATACCGGGGAAATGGCTGCCAGGATTAACCGGGAAGCGGCCCGGGAGATTCTGCGGCAGATCCGGCTGAGAAATCTGTCCGGCATCATTCTGGTGGATTTTATCAACATGAATCAGGAGGAGCAGGAGCAGCTGCTGGCTCTGATGCGGGGACTGGCAAAGGAGGACCGCATCACCACCCGGGCGGTGGATGTGACGGAGCTGGGGATCATGGAGCTGACCCGCAGAAAGGAAAAGAAAACCCTGGCTCAGCAGCTGGAGGAGCTGTAGCGTCCGGGCAAGAAGGGAGTGTGGGACTCATGGACGGGGGCAAGGAGAAAAAAACACTGAGACCCTGGCAGGGCATCGTCTTTTTTCTGGTGGTTATGGCGGCGTTTTTTGCCGTCTGCGTGCCTGTGCAGATGGCATGGGGGATCTACGGGCTGGCGCTGACGGAGCTTCTGATCCTGGCGCTGGCGCTTCTGTTCGCGCTGGCTGTCCGTCGGCCCTGGCGGGAGATTTTTCCGGTGTACCGGATCCACGGGCTTCCGGTACTGGGAACGGTGATTATCTGGATCTGCTCGCTTCTGGTGTGCATGGTGGTTACGCTTGTTCAGTACCGGCTGTTCCCGCAGGCCATGAGCCAGGCCATAGGCAGTCTGGGGAGCGTGATGGGCAGCGTCCCCACCGCGGTGGGTGTGATAATTGTCTGTCTGATGCCTGCTGTCTGTGAGGAGGCGGTACACAGGGGTGTTATTCTTTCCTGCATGCGGCCTCTGAAGAAAACGTGGCTGATCGTGCTGGTGCTGGGAATTCTTTTCGGGCTGTTTCACACCAGCCCTTTCCGTTTTCTTCCCACGGCTATTTTAGGAGCGTCCATCACCTATATCGTGGTGAAAACCGGCAATATGGTTTATGGCGCCATTTTTCACTGTGTCAACAACCTGGTTCCTCTGCTGGCTCAGCATGCGCTGCTGGCTCAGGGGGAGCAGCAGCTGGCGGATACGTATGAAAGTCTGGGAAGTACTGCTATTCCTGTGGCCAGCATCGGGATGTATCTGGCCATGGCTGCGGTGGTGCCCTTCGGCCTGTATCTGGGACGGGATCTGCTGCTTCGCACACCGGGCACTTCCCGGCGGTTCTGGCCCAGGGGACAGGAGACCAGGATGGCCATGAAGATCCTGATTCCCTCTCTGGTGATTTTCGGGGCGGGCGTGATCCTGACGGCTGCGGGTATTTTTCTGTTTTCGGATTATTTTGATTTGGTCCGGCAGGCAAGGCTTTCCCCGTAAACGCAGCAGAGGACAAACGTGTATGACAAGAGAAGAACTGGAAAAGAAGCTGACCGCTTATACGGAAACGGAAAAAAGATATATCCGGGAGGGACCTGACGGTATCGCGGATACGGAATCCCGCGAGCCGGAGGAGCTGAAGGAAGGCAGTTTTCTTGCCCCCGGCGAAAATATCGGGATTGTCCGGCAGGACAGGTTCCGGCCGGTGGGCACCCACAAGCACAATTATATCGAGCTGAATTATGTCTGGTCCGGCTGGTGCGTCCAGACTGTCAAAGGACGCCAGATCGTAACCAGAAAAGGAGATATCTGTCTGATGGATCCCCAGGCAGAACATTCCGTAGGCGTATGCGGAGAGCATGATATCATCGTAAACCTCCTGATGAGCAGAAAATATTTTGACAGCGGTTTCTTTTCCCGGATGTCGGGAAACGGGATCATGTCCCGCTTTCTGCTGAACGCCGTAACCAAACAGCGAAACCGGGAGCATTTTCTGATGTTTCCCACCAGTGAAAACAGCCGGGTTCCGGGGATCATGGAAGAGATCCTTCTGGAATATTACGGGGATGATCTGGGGCGCCAGGAGGTTCTGGACAGCTATATGATCATTCTTTTTACTGAGATGCTGCGCAGTTTCCGGGACGTCAGCCAGACAGATAGTTCCAGGGAGGGGATTTCCGTGTGGGAGATCCTCAGCTATATGGAAAAGCACTACCGGGACTGTACGCTGCAGGAGACGGCAGATGTCTTCGGCTTCCACCCGGTATATCTTACCACTGTTCTGAAGGAGAAGACCGGAAAAAGCTTTGTGGAGCATCTCCAGAGTCAGCGGATCAATCAGGCCAGAAGACTTCTGCTCTGTACCGATCTGACGGTGGCGGATATTGCCGGGGAAGTGGGATACGGCAACGTGGAATTTTTTTACCGGAAATTCCGTCAGGCTGAGGGATGCACGCCAAGGGAATACAGAAAACAGCACAGAGAATCGCCCCAGGGGGCCTGACGCATGAGGGATATATGCCTCTTGCGCCAGGTCCTTTTTGCTGGCGGCGGCAAAACAGGCGGATCCCGTGGCGGTAGGTCCGGGATAGGGCTGACATCTCTGGAGAGCTTAAAATCAGTCAGTATTTTTCTGAAGAATCGTCATTGAAAGTATGGGGATTTTGCCGTAAGCTGACGGTAACACCACAGCAGTATCCGCTGGGGCTAGGCTGCCGGTTCGCCGCCGCAGAAGGCCGTACAGCGAAAGAAGGAGGGTTTTTATGTTTGGGATTCAGAGAGTAACCATTGATTATCTGGAGCATCCGGTGGGGATTTTGGGCAGTCCCCAGTTCGCCTGGTCCATGGAATCGGACCGGAAGAATGTCACCCAGAGCGCTTACCGGCTGCAGATCGCGAAGGACGGGGATTTTTCCCGGCCTGTGTACGACAGCAAAAAGAGGGAGACGGATCAGTCCGCTCAGATACAGGCGGAAGGGTTTGTCATGGAGCCGCTTACCGGCTATCAGGTCAGAGTGAAGGCCTGGGATAACCAGGGGGAGGAAAGCCCCTGGAGCAGTCCCGCAGAATTTGTATCCGCGCTGCAGGCGCCCGGTCAGTGGAAAGGCAGTTTCATCGGAGTGGAAACGGCCGCTGACGAAAAGATCTCCAAAGGGACGTATATCCGCGGTACATTCCGGGTGGAAAAACCGGTCCGGAACGCGTACATGGTTTCCACGGCGCTGGGACTGTATCACCCGTTCCTGAACGGAGAACCGGTGGGAGATGATGAGATGGCTCCCGGCTGGACTTCTTACGGGAACAGGATTCTGTACCAGACCCATGAGGTGACAGATCTGCTTGTCTGGGGAGAGAATGTGCTGGGCGCACACCTGGGCGCCGGCTGGTATAAGGGTACCATCGGACTGGACAAAGGCAAAAACAATTATGGAACTGAAACCGCCTTCCTGGCCCAGATCCTGATCCGCTATCAGGACGGGACGGAAGAGACCATCGTTACAGACGAAAGCTTCAAAGGCTGTGACAGCCCGGTGATTTTCTCAGAAATCTATGATGGAGAGATCTACGATGCCAGAAAGGAGCAGCCAGGCTGGAACAAGCCGGGATTCGATGACACCTCCTGGCTTCCGGTGCATACCGTACAGCAGCCAAAGGACGTTCTGGCTCCCCAGGGCGGCTGCAAGGTACGGGAGCTGATCCCTCTTCCTGCCAGGGAGATCATCATCACGCCCCAGGGAGATACGGTGCTGGATTTCGGACAGAACCTCACCGGCTGGGTGCATGTGAAGGTGGATGGAAAAGAAGGGCAGGAAATGATCCTGAATCATTTTGAAGTGCTGGACGCCCGGGGAAATGTCTATACGGAAAATCTCCGTACCGCCAAGGAAACCCTCACCTACATCTGCGGCGGAAAGGGAGAGGCCATCTACCGGCCCAGCTTTACTTTCCAGGGCTTCCGGTATATCCGGGTTGCCGCGTACCCGGGTGAGGTGAAGAAAGAAAACTTCACTGCCTGGGCTGTTCATTCCGATATGAGAGATACGGGACATTTTTTCTGTTCCAATCCGCTGCTGAACCAGCTTCAGCATAATATTTCCTGGGGACTGAAGGGAAATTTCCTGGATATTCCCACAGACTGTCCCCAGAGGGATGAACGGCTGGGCTGGACAGGTGACGCGCAGATCTTCTGCCGTACCGCCACTTTCCTGAAGGATACCTATACCTTCTTTTCCAAATGGCTGAAGGATGTGGCTGCCGATCAGGCTCCCAACGGAGCCGTGCCTCATGTGGTGCCGGATATTCTTACCAACCGGTCGGATGACGACTGGCTGGTGGGAGAGGGAAACAGTATGGGCGCCACCGCCTGGGGGGATGTGGCAGTGATCGCTCCCTGGACGCTTTACCTGTCTTACGGCGACAGGCGGATCATTGAAGAACAGTATGACAGCATGAAGGGCTGGGTCGATTTTATGAATGACCACGCGGAAGACTATGTGTGGAAATTCGCCCGCCAGTTCGGGGACTGGGTGGCGCTGGATGCCGAAGCGGGCAGCTATTTCGGCGCCACGCCGGAGGATATGATCTGTACGGCGTATTTTGCTTACTCCACAGGACTGTTTGTGAAAATGGCCAGGGCCGTGGGAAGAACAGAGGACGCAAAGAAATATCAGGCCCTGTACGATGCCGTGGCGGACAGCTACCGCCGGCATTTTATTAAAGACGGCCACATGACCGCCAGAACCCAGACAGCCCAGATCATCACCCTGTATTTCGGTCTGGCGAAAGAGGAAGACAGGCCCTCCATTACCCGGGATCTGCTGGAGCTTCTGGCAGAGCACGACGGCCATCTGGTAACGGGCTTCGTGGGAACCCCTTACTTCTGTCACGCCCTCAGTCAGAACGGCCATACAAAGGAGGCTTATGAGCTGCTTCTGAAGGAAGATTTCCCCTCCTGGCTGTATCAGGTGAAAATGGGCGCCACCACCGTATGGGAGCACTGGGACGGCCTGAAGCCGGACGGAACCATGTGGAGCGCGGATATGAACTCCTTTAATCATTACGCCTACGGCGCCATCGGGGAATGGCTGTACCGGGTAGTGGCCGGTATCGAGGCGGATGAGAACGCTCCGGGCTATAAGCATACTGTTTTCCAGCCTCAGACCGGAGGCGGCCTTACAGAGGTGAAGGGAAGCTATGACAGCGTATACGGCACAGTGGGATGTTCCTGGAGGGCGGAGGCTGATAGAATTGTTCTGAAGGTACAGGTTCCGGTCAATACCACGGCAACCATTGTTCTGGAAAAAGGCGCCCTGCCGGAGGAAGGCGATGTGAAATTTATCTGCCGGGACGGCATTTATCAGGCTTCGGTGGGATCGGGAACCTATACAGCCGCTTACCGCAGGACGGGTGTTTTGCTGTAAAGATATTCCGTAACGGTTCATCCTTCCGGCTTCACTGTCACGATATTCCTTCAACTCACTCAGATTTTTCCTTTCCCCCAAAAGGAATTTGTGTTAAAATAAAGGGAAATTATAGCGCAAACCGGTTGCGGTATTTTCCATTTCATCCGGTTCTATATAGAAGGAGGAACTTATTTTATGAGCCGTGTAGCCATCGTTACTGACAGCAACAGCGGAATTTCTCAGGAGGAAGCAAAGAAACTGGGCGTCTATGTGGTGCCGATGCCGTTTTTCGTAAACGGAAGGGTGTATTTTGAAGACATTGATCTGTCTCAGGAGCAGTTTTATAAGCTTCTGGCAGAGGACGCGGACGTGTCTACTTCTCAGCCGTCTCCCGCCGACATTATGGATCTGTGGGATGATCTTTTGAGAAGCCATCAGGAGATCGTTCATATTCCCATGTCCAGCGGCCTTTCCGCCTCCTGTGCCACCGCCCAGGGACTGGCGCAGGATTATAACGGAAAGGTTCAGGTGGTGGATAATAAGAGGGTATCGGTTACCATGATGCAGTCGGTGCTGGACGCGCTGGCCCTGGCAAAGAGCGGGAAAAGCGCGGCCCAGATCCGGGAGATCCTGGAGCGGGAATCCCTGGAGGCCAGCATTTATCTGATGGTGGACACCCTGAAATACCTGAAAAAAGGCGGACGGATTACCCCCGCGGCAGCCATGATCGGATCGGTTCTGAAGTTGAAGCCTGTGCTGCAGATCCATGGGGACAAGCTGGACGCCTATGCGAAGGTGCGCGGTGTGAAAGCGGCCAAAAAGACCATGCTGGATGCCATTAAAAAGGACCTGGAGGGGCGGTTCGCCTCCTACATGGAGAAAGGGGAGATGAAGCTGCAGGTGGCCTACACCACTTTGGCCGGGGAGGCCGAAGCGTGGATGGAGGAGGTAAAGGCGGCGTTTCCGGATCTGGAGATTACCCGGATGGATCCTCTGGCGCTCAGCATCGTATGTCATACCGGCCCCGGCGTTCTGGCGGTGACAGCCACCCATGTGATAAATCCCGATAACGTCTGAGCCGGAAGGCTGAGCTGTTGCCAAAACTTTCCGAAAATCCTCAAAAACCGCTTGACGGGTGACAGGATTCATGCTAGTATATCAGAGTATGCCGCACAAAGAGGTTGAAGTGTCCATGGAGGACCACCATATTTGGCGAGTAATGATCACAGGAGGTGCCATATGTACGCAATTATTGCAACAGGTGGTAAACAGTACAAAGTAGCCGAAGGCGATATCATTAGAGTGGAAAAGCTTGGTGTGGAAGCCGGCGAGACTGTTACATTTGACCAGGTACTTGCAGTAAACAACGAGGGTCTGAAGGTCGGAGCCGACGTTGCAGGCGCTACCGTAACCGCTTCCGTAGTGGAGAACGGCAAAGGCAAGAAAGTTGTTGTTTACAAGTACAAGAGAAAAACTGGATATCACAAGAAAAACGGACACAGACAGCTGTACACCAAGGTGAAGATTGAAAAAATCAACGCTTAATCAGGTGAAAGCATGACAAAAGTGACGTTTTATCAGAATTCGGACAGACAGTGCGTGGGATTTGAGGCAAAGGATCACGCAGGATATGCCGAAGAAGGCGAGGACATCGTCTGCGCGGCCGTATCAGCGCTGGTGATCAACACGGTGAATTCCATCGAGGCTTTTGCCGATGATGAGATGACGGTGGAGAGCGATCCCGAACAGGCCCTGATCCGTATGCGGGTGAAGGGAGTGCCGACGCCATCCTGTCAGCTGTTGCTGAATTCCCTGATTCTCGGTTTGCAGAGAATGGAAGATGATGAACAGTACACGGAATTTATTGATATAATCTTCGAGGAGGTGTAAGATCATGTTAAATATGAACCTTCAGTTTTTTGCTCATAAAAAGGGAGTTGGTTCTACCAAGAACGGAAGAGATTCCGAGTCCAAGAGATTAGGAGCAAAAAGAGCTGACGGACAGTTTGTGAAAGCTGGCAATATCCTTTACAGACAGCGTGGAACAAAGATCCATCCCGGCGTAAACGTTGGACGTGGAAAAGATGACACACTGTTTGCTCTGGTAGACGGCGTTGTTCGTTTTGAGAGAAAAGGAAGAGATAAGAAACAGGTTTCTATCGTTCCGGTAGCTGAGTAATGCAGATGCAGCGGGCTTCAAATCAGTTTGGTTTGAAGCCTGTTTTATTAGACAGGAGCTTATCGTATGTTTGCAGACAGAGCGAAAATCATTATCCGTTCCGGAAAAGGCGGCGACGGCCATGTCAGTTTCCGCAGGGAGCTTTATGTTCCTGCGGGAGGACCGGACGGCGGTGACGGCGGCCGGGGCGGAGATGTTATTTTTGAGGTGGACGAAGGGCTGAACACCCTCAATGAATTCCGCCACAGAAGAAAATATGCGGCCCGGGACGGGGAAGAAGGCGGAAAACGCCGTTGCCACGGCCGGGACGGGGAAGATATCGTCCTGCGGGTTCCGGAGGGAACCGTGGTGTATGAGGCGGAGAGCGGAAAGGTCATCGCCGATATGTCCGGAGAAAACCGGCGCCAGGTGATTCTCACCGGAGGAAGAGGCGGCAAGGGAAATATGCACTATGCCACCGCCACCATGCAGGCCCCCAAGTACGCGCAGCCGGGCCAGCCGGCCAGGGAGCTGGAGGTGCGCCTGGAGCTGAAGGTGATTGCCGATGTGGGTCTGGTGGGCTATCCCAATGTGGGAAAATCCACCTTCCTTTCCCGGGTGACCAATGCCCGCCCCAAAATCGCCAACTATCATTTTACCACGCTGACCCCCAATCTGGGCGTGGTGGATCTGGAGGGAGCCGATGGTTTTGTCATCGCCGACATTCCGGGACTGATTGAAGGGGCCTCCGAGGGCGTGGGACTGGGACATCAGTTCCTGCGGCACATTGAGCGGACCCGGGTTCTGATCCATATTGTGGACGCCGCTTCCACGGAGGGACGCGACCCGGTGGATGATATTTATAAGATCAACGGAGAGCTGGCGGCCTACAACGTGGATCTGAAGGAAAGACCCCAGGTGATTGCCGCCAACAAGACGGATGTGATCTATGACGACGGCCAGGAAAATCCTGTGGACCGGCTGAAGGCAGAATTTGAGCCCAGGGGTATCCGGGTATTCCCCATTTCCGCAGTGACCGGGAAAGGTGTGAAGGAGCTGCTCTATTATGTGAAGAGCCTGCTGGATTCCATGGAGAAGAAGAGCATCACCTTTGAACAGGAGTTTTTCCCGGAGGATGTGCTGATCCAGGAAAATCTGCCTTATACGGTAGAACGGATCGAGGACGGCCACGTCTTCGTGGTGGAAGGCCCCAAGATCGAGCGGATGCTGGGATATACCAATCTGGAGTCGGAAAAAGGATTTGCCTTTTTCCAGCGTTTCCTGAAGGACGCCGGTATTCTGGAGGATCTGGAAAAAGCCGGTATTCAGGAGGGCGATACCGTCCGCATGTACGGATTTGATTTCGATTATTATAAATAAGGGGGATACTATGACAAGTAAGCAGAGAGCGTATCTGAAGAGTCTGGCCATGACCATGGATCCCATTCTTCAGATTGGAAAATCCAGCCTGACGCCGGAGTTTACCCAGTCGGCCGCGGAAGCGCTGGAGGCCCGGGAGCTGATCAAGATCAGCGTCCTGCAGAACTGTATGGACGATCCCAGACAGATGGCGCAGGTTCTGGCAGAGCGCACCGGAGCCCAGGTGGTTCAGGTGATCGGGAAAAAGATTGTTCTTTACAAGGAAGGCAAAAAGGACAAAAAGAAGATTGTACTTCCGTAGGGAGGGATCCTGGGATGCAGGAGAAAAAGAAGAAGATCGGTATCATGGGAGGAACCTTTGATCCCATTCATATCAGCCATCTGATCCTGGCGGAAACTGCTTACGAACAGTTTTCTCTGGACAAGGTGCTGTTTCTGCCCGCGGGCAATCCTCCCCATAAGAGGAACCGAAAGGGCGGGGCCACGGATCTGGAACGGGTGGAGATGGTGAGAAGAGCCATCGCCGGAAACAGTCATTTTCAGCTGTGTCTGGATGAGATGAACGCGGAGGATTATTCCTACACCTACCGGACCCTGGAGCAGATGCGGGCAGAGCATCCGGATACGGAGTTCTATTTCATTGTAGGCGCAGACTCCCTGTTCGATTTTGAGCAGTGGAGGGAGCCGGAACGGATCTGCCGGGCGGCTTCCATTCTGGTGGCAGTGCGGGATCATGTGGATGACGAGAGACTTTCTCAGAAGATGAAGGAGCTGGAGGAAAAGCTGGGCGGTCATTTTTACAGACTTTACAGCACAAATCTGGATATTTCCTCAAAAATGATCCGGGACTGGATCCGCCGGAAAAAGACGGTTCGTTATTACGTTCCCGAGCCGGTGCTGGAGTATATCAGCAGCCGCCATATTTATGGTATGGACAGGTATCCGGAGAAAGATGCGGGGGAGAGCGGGAAGGAGACAAATCGGCAGATGAACGGACGTTATGATCTGAAGAAAATGGAGCAGAAGCTGGCGAAGCATCTGGATGAAGACCGGATGCGCCACACGCTGGGAGTGATGTACACAGCGGCGGGCCTGGCCATGGTACATGGATGCAGCCTGGAAAAGGCACAGGTGGCCGGTCTTCTGCACGACTGCGCCAAATGTATTCCCAACAAGAAGAAACTGAAAATGTGCCTGGAAAATCAGATTCCCATGACGGAGTATGAGGAGAAGAATCCTTTTATTCTGCACGCGAAGCTGGGGGCTTTTCTTGCCCGCAAAAAGTATGGCGTGGAGGATGAGGAGATCCTGGAGGCAATCACCTGGCATACCACGGGAAAACCGGATATGTCCCTGCTGGACAAGATCATCTATCTGGCAGATTATATAGAACCGGGGAGAGACAAGGCATCACGCCTTCCTTATATCAGGAAACTGGCCTTTCAGGATCTGGACGAATGTATGTACCAGGTGCTGAAGGATACGCTGGAATATCTCAGCGCGGGAGGGGCCGACGGCATTGATGAGATGACGGAAGAAGCCTACGGATACTACCGGGAAATTCACAAAAAGAGAAATCTCTGAAGGGATACCTTTATGGCCATACGGCCAGATTTAATGAAATCCCACAAGGGGATACCTTTATGGCCATGCGGCCAGAAACAAGGAAAGGAGAAATACCATGGATGAATCAAGGACGATGGCCCGTTTGGCCTGTGATGCGCTGGAGGATAAGAAGGCGCTGGATGTGAAGGTGATCGGGCTGGAGAAGATTTCCACTCTGGCGGATTACTTCATTATTGCCAGCGGCGCGAACCGCAACCAGGTCCAGGCCATGGCAGACAATGTGGATGAAATGCTGGGACGGGCCGGCCATCAGCCGAAGCAGGTGGAGGGCTACCAGTCAGCCAACTGGATTTTGATGGATTACGGCGATATTGTGATTCATATTTTTGACGAGGAAAACCGGCTGTTCTATGATCTGGAGAGAATCTGGAGAGACGGACAGTCTGTGGAACTTTCCCAGCTGTAAACAGAACAGGACAGCCTGCGGCTGCCGTATTCGGAGACTGAACTTCCGGATGCGGCAGTTTTTTTTATTTTCAGAGGAAATTGCTTTCCTGTGAAATAAAAACGCTCCGCGAGGGTCGCAGGGTGTGCCCCAGCGAAGCGAGGGTACTGCGGCGGAAAGGAAGATGTCGCTTGTGCGATAAGCCCGGAGAGGCTGTTTACAGATTTGATTTACATAACATACTTATGTAAATCAAAAAAGTTTTCAAAATAAACAGTATATAACAGTTGACAACAGTTATATGCTGTTATATACTGTTTGTGCAGGGAGGGATGAAATGAAGATAATTATCAACAACTCCTCCATGATGCCGATTTATGAGCAGGTGGTGGAGCAGATTAAAACCATGATCGTCAGAGGCGATCTGAAAAAAGACGACATACTCCCATCGGTGCGCACACTGGCCAGAGATCTGAAAATCAGCGCTCTGACCGTAAAGAAAGCGTACGATAATCTGGAGCAGGACGGCTTCATCGTTACAGTGCACGGTAAGGGAAGCTACGTGGCCGGCGCCGGAAGCGACTTTCTTCAGGAAGAGAGGAAAAAGGAAGTGGAGGCGGATCTGGAAATG
>DVON01000238.1 GCA_018713585.1 Candidatus Pullilachnospira stercoravium
TATGGCATTTTCGATCCACCCGGAGAACCGGGCCGCTTTTCTTCCTCTCCGGCCGCCTGAGCTTACGGCGCAGGTCCATGTTTCTGGCATCCAGCAGGCCTGCATCGATATAGGAGTAGATGGTGCGGTCCGTGACCGGCAGTTCATCCCGGTACCGTTCACAAAATGTTCCTGGCAATCTGTGCCACTTTGAGCCCCTTCTGAAGTCCGGCCTGGATCGCCAGTCTGTCGTCATAGGTAAGGTGCTTCTTGCTCATAGGTACCTCCAATCCGAAGGCAGAACAGGAACCACTATACCGGAAGAGGGCATAAAAAGAAACCATGAAGTTACAGATGCAACGCCATGACTCCTATCTCATGTAATTCTAAGTGCAACAGACGATGTTGCATTTAGATTTTCAATTAACCTCCACCCAGGCTTCCCTGCCCGCGGCAGACCTTACAGGCGGTATGCATCCCCGCCGCAGCCAGACAATATCGCTCTGGCGTATTCATTTCCCGGTTGACAACCGGCTCCAAACGGATATAATAAAGGTCAGAAAAACCAAAGCGCTGATGAGAAGAGTAAGACAGGGAAGGACCCAGAGAGGAAGACATAAGCTGGAAGTCTTCTGTCACGGATCTGTCTGAAGACCACCTCGGAGCGGCCCCAATACGGCCCGGTGACTCCGTTATCGTCGAAAAGAAGTGGTTCCGGCAGTATGCCGGTTCAAAAAGGGTGGAACCGCGGGATCTGATGCCCCGTCCCTTTTGCCGAAAGGCAGAGGGACGGGGCTTTTTGCGCGATAAGCCCGGAAGGGCATCCGGCGGGCAGCGGTCATCTCCTCCTCTGTGCTTTTCGGCCGTTTGCAACAAATCCGGAAGGATAACCCCTGCCGGCCGCCGGGCCGGCTGCAGGAAATCCGGAAGGATATCTCTGCGGCCATCGGACCGCTTAACAGGAAAGGAGCACATTTATGAAAATCACGTTGAAAGATGGTTCTGTAAAAGAGTATGATCAGCCGAAGTCTGTCATTGAAATCGCCCAGGATATCAGCGAAGGACTGGCACGGGCTGCCACCGCCGGAGAAATTGACGGGGAAGTGGTGGATCTGAGAACGCCGGTGGACAGGGACTGCCAGCTGAGTATTCTCACTTTTGCCGATGAGAAGGGCAAGGGGGCCTTCCGCCATACGGCTTCTCATATCATGGCCCAGGCCATCAAGCGGCTGTATCCGGAAACGAAACTGGCCATCGGCCCCTCCATCGCCGATGGATTTTACTATGATGTGGACCGGGATACCCCGTTTACCGCGGAGGATCTGGAAAACATCGAGAAAGAAATGAAAAAAATTGTCAAGGAAAATCTTCCGCTGGTTCGTTCCACAAAACCCAGAGACGAAGCCATCGCTTATTTTAAGGAGAAGGACGAGCCCTACAAGGTGGAGCTGATTGAGGATCTGCCGGAGGATTCCGAAATCAGTTTCTATACTCAGGGTGAATTCACCGACCTGTGCGCCGGCCCGCATCTGATGAGCACCAAATATGTGAAAGCCTTCAAGCTCACCAGTCTGGCAGGCGCTTACTGGAGAGGCAGCGAGAAAAACAAAATGCTGCAGCGGGTATACGGTACGGCATTTTCAAAAAAGGCCGAGCTGGAGGAATATCTTCACATGCTGGAGGAAGCCAAAAAGCGCGACCACAGAAAGCTGGGAAAAGAGCTGGGACTGTTCATGCTCCGGGAGGAAGGCCCGGGATTTCCGTTCTTCCTTCCCAACGGCATGGTACTGAAAAATCAGCTGCTGGATTACTGGAGAGAAATCCACCGGAAGGCCGGTTACGTGGAGATTTCCACTCCCATCATGCTGAGCCGTCATCTGTGGGAGACCTCCGGCCACTGGGATCATTATAAGGAAAACATGTACACCACGGTCATCGACGAGGAAGATTTCGCCATCAAACCCATGAACTGCCCCGGCGGTATTCTGGTCTATGAATCAGAGCCCCGCTCCTACCGGGATCTGCCGCTGCGGATGGGCGAACTGGGAATCGTACACCGCCACGAAAAATCCGGCCAGATGCACGGACTGATGCGGGTGCGCTGCTTTACCCAGGACGATGCCCATATCTTCATGATGCCGGAGCAGATCCGAGATGAGATCAAGGGCGTGGCAAACCTGATCAACAGCGTTTACAGCCTGTTCGGCTTCAAATACCATGTGGAACTGTCCACCCGCCCGGAGGACAGCATGGGAAGCGACGAAGACTGGGAGATGGCCACCGACGCCCTGCGGGGCGCCCTGGACGACCTGGGACTTCCCTACATCGTCAACGAAGGAGATGGCGCTTTCTACGGTCCCAAGATCGACTTCCATCTGGAAGATTCCCTGGGAAGAACCTGGCAGTGCGGAACCATCCAGCTGGATTTCCAGCTGCCTCTGCGGTTTAACCTGGAATACACCGGCGCGGACGGCGAGAAGCACCGCCCCATCATGATTCACCGGGTGGTGTTCGGATCCATCGAACGTTTCATCGGAATCCTCATCGAGCATTTCGCGGGAGCCTTCCCCACCTGGCTGGCGCCGGTGCAGGTGAAGGTGCTTCCTATCTCCGAAAAGCACATGGATTACGGTGAGAAGGTGCTGAAAAAACTTCAGGACGCCGGCATCCGGGCGGAACTGGATACCAGAGCGGAGAAGATCGGCTACAAGATCCGCGAGGCCCAGATGAAGAAAATTCCTTACATGCTGGTGGTGGGCGCCAAAGAAGAGGAAGAAGAAAA
>DVON01000239.1 GCA_018713585.1 Candidatus Pullilachnospira stercoravium
TTTCTTTTTGAAGCTGTACGATTTCATCACTTAGGCGGTTAAATCTGTCCATAAAATCTAAGCCGCTTTCTTTATCAAATTGACTGCGTATATGATCGAGCGTATCATCATCGAAACGCTTAATAAGATAATAAGAGTCGTTTTTCATTTGTAGATTGACAATAATATCTGCATACTTCTTAAAGTTGACTGTCCGCATTTGTAAAACTTCTGTTTTTAACTGTTCTATTGCTGACAATGAAGCCTGAAGCTGTTCTATTTTTTGACGTATATCATCTGCCTGTTTTGTGAGAGCATTTGCAACATCAATCGGCGTTTCCAAAGAGATTAACCGCTCTTTTATATCGCCCAAAGAAAAGCCCAGTGATTTCAAAGATATAATCTGATGAAGTGTAATCAAATCTTTATCGGTATAAAGCCTGCGCCCGCCTTCGCTTTCTGCCGATGGAGAAAGAAGTCCTTCTTTATCGTAGTATTGCAGAGTACGGACGGTAACTCCCATTTTCTTTGCCACTTCTCCAACTGTCATAAACCCTTGCGGAATTGTTCTGTATTTAGCCATAATTATTTACCTCCTGCCACCTATTATAAATCATTACGCAGCGTCACAAGCAAGATCTTTTTTGAAATCTCTGAAGGAACGATTGTTCTGTATAAGATAATATGTTATTCTGAAATAGTCAGGAAATTATGAAGAGAGGGATGTTGCATGAATTCCGAAAAAGTTTACGCCATGGCGTTTTCAAAAATCTATCCGCTGCTGGTTAACAAGGCGGTAAAAAAGGGAAGAACGGAGCAGGAGGTCCGGCAGGTGATCTGCTGGCTCACCGGTTATGATGAGAAGGCAGTGGAGGAAGCGGCCATATCGGAAGTGTCCTACGGGGATTTCTTCCGGAACGCGCCCGATCCCAATCCCAACAGAAAAAAGATCACCGGCGTTATCTGCGGCGTCCGGGTGGAGGAGATCCAGGAGCCGCTGATGCAGGAAATCCGTTATCTGGACAAGCTGGTGGATGAGCTGGCCAAGGGAAAAGCCATGGAGAAGATCTTACGGCAGTGAGAGAAAGGATATGGGTATGAAGAATTTAAAGATCGCACTTCTTCAGATTGCCCCGGGCGGAAGCCTTGAGGAGAATCTGGAAAAAGGACTGGCATCCTGCAGGAAGGCCAGGGAAATGGGCGCGGACATCGCGCTGTTTCCGGAAATGTGGAGCAGCGGTTACCGCATTTACAACCGGCCAGTCAGTGAGTGGCAGGCGGAGGCTGTCAGCGCGGACAGTGATTTTATCCGAAGCTTCGGGCAGCTGGCAGGAGAGCTTTCCATGGCCATCGGGGTGACGCTGCTGGAAAAGGTGGAGGGGGATCCCAGAAATACGCTGATTCTCTTTGACCGGCATGGAAACCGGAAGCTGACTTACGCGAAAGTGCATACCTGCGATTTTGATGTGGAGCGGCATCTGACGCCTGGGGAGGATTTTTATGTGACGACGCTGGATACAGCCTGCGGCCCGGTGGAGGTGGGAGCTATGATCTGTTACGACAGGGAATTTCCCGAGAGCGCGCGGATTCTGATGCTGAAAGGCGCGGAGCTGATCCTGGTGCCCAACGCCTGTCCCATGGAAATCAACCGGCTTTCCCAGCTGCGGGGACGGGCTTACGAAAACATGACGGCCATCGCCACCTGCAATTATCCGGCGGGCGTACCGGACTGCAACGGAGGATCCACCGTCTTTGACGGCGTGGCTTATGTGCCCCAGCTGGATGGTTCCCGGGATACCTGTATCCTGCAGGCAGGGGAAGAAGAGGGAATTTATCTGGCCAGCCTCGATCTGGATCAGCTTCGCAGGTACCGGAGTGAAGAAGCAATGGGAAATGCTTACCGGCATCCGAAAAAATACGGACTGCTGGTGGATACCCGGATCCGGGAGCCGTTTGTGCGGGAGGATTACAGGGAATAATCTGATCCGCAAAAGTTTACAAGAAACGCTGCATCGTAAAAAGAAAATAGGAGCAGACAGACAGTACCATGGAAAAACAAGCAGAAAAACATACACAATCGGAACAGGACAGAAGAGTTTTTGAGGAACTTTCACCGGCCAGGGCGCTGCGGGTGATGATTGTACCGGCAGTGATCAGTCAGCTGATTGTCCTTATCTACAACATGGCGGACACCTTTTACGTGGGACAGACCAACAATCCGTATATGGTGGCGGGGACTTCCCTGATCCTTCCGGTATTCAATATCACCCTCTGCCTGGCGGGGCTGGCAGGGATCGGAGGCGGGGCATTGATCTCCCGTCTCCTGGGAAAGCACCAGGAGGATGAGGCCAGGAGAGTCAGCGTTTTCTCCCTGTACCTGGCGATTCTGGTGGCGGCCCTGTTTTCCCTGGGAATGGGAATTTTCATGGAGCCCATCCTGAACCTTCTGGGGGCAGGGGAAAATACCTATCAATATGCCAGTCAGTATGCCCTGTGTGTCATCGTGGCAGGCGGAATCCCCACGGTGCTCTCCAACGTGCTGTCCAACCTGATCCGCAGCGTGGGACACTCCAGAGAGGCGGGCTTTGGCATCGTGCTGGGCGGCGTTCTGAATATTATACTGGATCCGGTTTTCATGTTTGTGCTGCTGCCGGATGGTATGGAGGTAATGGGCGCCGGCATTGCCACCTGTCTGTCCAACTGCGTGGCCTGTCTGTTTTTCTTCGGTGTGCTGGCAAAGATGGGCAGGGGCTCCGTGATCACCTTTCACCCCCGCTGGGGCCGGCCTCAAAAAGAGAGCATTACGGCGGTGTTTGCGGTGGGTGTTCCCTCGGCGGTGGCTACCCTGCTGTTTGATCTGGATTATGTGGTGATTGACCGGCTGATGGTATCCTACCATGACCTGGCTCTGGCGGCGGTGGGCATTGTGCTGAAAGTGGAGCGGTTCCCGCTGAATGTGGGAATCGGCATCTGTCAGGGAATGATGCCGCTGGTGGCCTACAGCTACGCGGCGGGAAACAGAATGCGGATGAAAGAACTGATCCGCATATCCCGCCGGACCGGCCTGGTGATTGCCCTGGTCAGCATCCTTCTGTATGAGATCTTTGCGGCACAGTTTATTCGGCTGTTTATCTCCGATGTACAGACTGTGAGTCTGGCGGAGAATTTCCTCAGGATCCGGGTGCTGGCCACGCCGCTGATGTTTCTGAGCTTTTTCACGGTTTATCTGTTCCAGGCATTCGGAAAAGGAAGAGTTTCCCTGTTCCTGGGGGTTACCCGGTGGCTGGTATTCAATATCCCCATGCTGTTTCTGCTGAACGCGGTTTTCGGCATGTACGGAATTGTCTGGTCACAGGTGACGGCGGATGTTCTGACGGTGACCATGTCCTTTCTGGTATACCGGAAGCTGGGGCCGGGAAATCCGGAATTTCCCATGGGAAATGATGGGAGTGAAGGAAATTTGTGCGAAAAAAGACTATAAAGTATTATTTTGGAGGTAACCTGAAATGACAGAATGTCTGATCGTGGGCGCCGGAGGCGCCGTCGGAGCGGTTCTCCGGTATCTGATCGGTCTGATCCCGCTGAATCCTGAAAATGGATTTCCCGTAAAAACTTTTCTGATTAACGTGGCAGGCTGTTTTGTCATCGGTTTGGTGGCGGCGCTGGCTGCCAGAGCTTCCCTGGGCCCCCGCATCACCCTCTTTCTGAAGGTGGGGATTTGCGGCGGATTTACCACGTTTTCTTCTTTTGCCCTGGAAACGGATCAACTGCTGGCAAAGGGAGCGACGGCAACCGCCGCCGCATACGTTTTGCTGAGTATTATCTGCGGAGTTCTGGTGGTTTTTGCCGCGCAGAAACTGGCCGCATAAAAGAAATAAATCCGCAGTATGCTGCTTTATGATAACAGAGAATTCGCGGAGCGTGTTTTCCGCTGTTTGATCTGCCGGACAATAAGACCGATTGCCAGTCCCAGAAGCGCCGGACAGATCCAGCCGAAGCCCTGGGACGCCAGAGGCAGCCAGGCCTGTACACGGGCAATCACCGGATCTGCATGAAGAAACGCCCGGATGCCGTCCGGAAGGGCGCTCAGAAAATCAAAGAGGGCAGCCGCGGCGGTAAAGCCCAGCGTAAAGCGCAGTACCAGCGGGTCATTGGCGAAAAATCTGCCGCCCAGGGTCAGCAGAATCAGTGCGATGGCCACGGGATAGAGGAACATCAGCACCGGAAGCGACCAGGCAATGATGGCGTCCAGTCCCAGATTGGCGATGACAAAAGACAGGACGCAGAATCCCACAGCCCAGATCCGGTAGGAAGGGCCGCCCCACCCGGCTGGCCAGTTCAAAAAGTCCGTCCCTGCGGCTGATTCCCAGCGCCGCCACCCCCAGAAGCGGAAGCCCTACGCCGGTGATAAGAAAGCCCGCGGCGGCCATCCACATATTTCGTCCTGCCAGCTGTCCCATGGAAGCCGGGAAGATGAGATTTCCCGCTCCGAAGAACATGCCGAACAGCATGCTTGCCACGGTGATGATTTCCTTAAATGTCAGTTTTTTCATATCGATATATATCCTTATTGTATAATCCTGTGTTTTGCGGGAAATATGTGTCTGGCGATCAGTGTGTCAGACAAATCCTGATAAATTGTATTTCCCAATATCCTGTTAATTATAACAATATTTTCCGGGAAGGTAAACCCTCAGGATTATTTTGATGACGGGTGCCGTAACAGTGAAGCCGGAAAGCTGAACAGTTACCGGCATTGGGGAAAAAGATATTTCTGTTCGGCATCAATACCATGGCTATTTTAGAATGGGATGGATCGTGAATGGAAATACGTTTCAGAGTATGGTACAATCATCAGGAAAAATAATACAGCAGCGGAAAAGAGGTAGATCATGCAGAGACTGGATGCAATTGAGGAAACATCTTATCTGTCGGTTCCCAATGCCCGGGTTTACCGGAAAATCATGAGGTATTTTTACCGGGAATATGAGAAAATGAGGTTTCAGCTCTACAAAGAAGATATTTTTGAGCTTGTCAGGCAGGAAGAAGAATTCCGTGATTATACCATGCAGGAACTGGAGCAGGATCTGGCGGCACTGGTGAAATGGAAGAATCTGACGCCGATCCAGGACCCGGGAAGGGTATATACGATTGCGGACTATAAAAATAAACAGTACCGTTATACCATGTCGGAATATGCGGTGGAAATAGAGCGGCTGACCGTCCGTCTGGAAAAGGTGTTTCTGGAATCCGGAAATCTTTCCACCAACTATTTTGTGAGGCTGGAGAA
>DVON01000240.1 GCA_018713585.1 Candidatus Pullilachnospira stercoravium
GACAGCACGGATGCGGATGCGATCCTCCCGGAGGATATGCCGGTGGAGATTCGGCTGGAAAAGGGAAAATCCAACATTCAGATTATCAGAGAGCTGTTCCGGGGACTGGAAGATCAGTATGTAAGAAAGTCAGATCAGGTGGAGAAGGAATATAATGGTGTCATCGGATTTTTCGTGAATAATATCAATTCATCTGATTCCATTGTATACGGAATTATCAACGGAATTAATCAGATGGTGTTCCGGGATGCCATTGGATCTGCCCTCGTGATTTTTCTTGGAGTAATCCTCACGGTACTGATCTGGATGTTTCTGAAGAATCTTCTGGTGCTGGGAGGATGCCGGTTCTTTATGGAGAACCATCGGTATTACAGTACGGATCTCAGAAGAATTTTCTTCCCCTTTCGGGTGAAGCATGTGGGAAATCAGGCAGTGGTGATGCTGCTGAAAACAGTCTATACGGTTCTCTGGAGTCTGACCATTGTGGGAGGACTGATCAAATCGTATTCCTATATGATGGTGCCGTATATCCTGGCGGAAAATCCGGCCGCGGACAGAAAACAGGTATTTCTTCTGTCCAGGAAAATGATGAACGGGAGCAAGTGGCGCGCTTTCGTGCTGGAGATGAGTTTTCTGCCGTTATTTATCGCGAATGCCCTGACTCTGGGCCTGGTGGATATTTTCTGGCTGAATCCATATTCCACTGCGGTTTTTGCGGAGTTGTATTTCGCTTTGAGGAAAAAGGCCATTGAGGAGAAGATGGATGGCTGGGAGTTGCTTTGCGACTATTATCTGGATCCTTCGGAGACAGATCATACGCTGGTAGCCCAAAGCTATGTTGTAAACCCCTTTGAAAACGGAATCTCCGGACGGATTTATTACCGTCTTTATACGGAGGAGGACGGCAGCAGAAAGCTGTATGAGAGTTTGCCAGAGGGAATGGTGGCTGTGGGCCAGGGAGCGGATTATCAGGACCGCCTGTTTCATATGCCGGTATACTTTGGCGGATTTCTGCAGGTGGATGTGGTCAGAAAGTATTCACTTCTGTCCTATTTTATGTTTTTCTTCGCGTTTTCCATGATCGGATGGATCTGGGAGGTATCTCTGCATCTGTTCTCCGATGGAAGATTTGTTAATCGGGGTATGTTGTTTGGCCCCTGGCTGCCTATTTATGGAACAGGTGGTGTTTTAGCCCTGTTTCTTTTCCACCGGCTGGTGAAACGTCCTATGACGGTGTTCGCGGCATCTTTTGTGATGTCAGGTATTCTGGAGTACGTTACAGCCGCTGTTCTGTGGAAAACCATGAAGCTGAAGTGGTGGGATTATACCGGGAATTTTATGAATCTGCACGGAAGAATCTGTCTGGAAGGCCTTCTCGTATTTGCCATAGGATGTATGGTGATTCTGTATTTTGTGGGGCCATATCTGGATGAACTGTTTCTGCGGATTCCGAAAAAGATCCGGATTGCGGTGGCTGCAGTGCTGGTGTGCCTGTTTCTGGTGGATCTGATTTATTCTGTGCAGAATCCGAATACAGGAGAGGGAGTAACCTCGTCGATACAAGCGGTGCTCACCTGGCAGAGAATGTAGAGCAATCGTTTTCGCGGTCAGGCCAGAAAAATTACCGAGCTAAAGGAGAAAGTAAAATGACACAGAAAGAACGTATGATGGCAGGATTGATTTATGATCCGGGCGATGAGGATATTCTCCGGGAACAGTATCCGTATCTGGGCAGGCTGAAGGAGTTCAATGATCTGCCGGTGGATGCGGAAAAGGAGCGCAATGCCTGGATGCAGGAAATGTTTGCCGAGTGCGGAGAGGGATGTTTTATACAGCCTCCCTTCTACGCAAACTGGAGCGGCCATCACATTCATATGGGCAACAGGGTATATGCCAATTTTAATTTCACAGTGGTGGATGACGGAGAGGTTTATATCGGTGATGCTGTGATGTTCGGACCCAATGTGACCATCGCCACCGCGGGTCATCCGGTGCTGCCGCAGCTTCGGAAAGACGGTATTCAGTATAATAAGGAGGTTCATATCCAACGGAACGTTTGGATTGGGGCCAACGTGGTGATTTTGCCGGGAGTGACCATCGGAGAAAATTCTGTGATTGGTGCCGGAAGCGTTGTGACGAAGGATATTCCCGCCAATGTGGTGGCTGTGGGAAGTCCTTGCCGCGTACTGAGGCCTATCGGGGAGAAGGATCGGAAAACTTTTTTCCGGGATGAAGAGTTCGATGAAGAGGCCAGAGAACTCTGGGAGTTCTAAAGACCCTGCAGACAAAGAAAAGAGGAAGCAGAACTGCCGCCGGGCAGCGCTGCCTCCTCTTTTCTTTGTCTGGTTTTAAACACCTTTGCGGGGGTTACTCCGCGAACATGGGAATGAATTCTTTTTTCAGAACATCCACCATCCCCAGGTCCGACATCTTTATGTTGGGGATCACCGGGAGGGCCAGTGTTACGATCCGGAGCAGGGGATTTTCCATTCCGGTCAGTCCCAGGGCCCGGTTGGCCTCCTTCATCTTCTGGCTGTCCTCGGCCAGATCTTTGGCTTCCTTCAGGGAGATCAGTCCCGCCAGAGGAAGCTCCAGCACATGGAGCAGGCTGCCATCCTTTACGGCGCTCATACCGCCGCCGCACCGGATCAGAGCGTTGGCCGCCAGCAGCGCGTTTTCCGGGGTGTCATAGACGATGGTCAGATTGTGGCTGTCGTGGGACACGGTGGAGGCCAGCGCGCCGCAGGTGGTGCCGAAGCCTTTGACAATTCCCAGTCCGATGGTGTCGTGGCCTTTGTGCCGGTTCACCACCGCCACGAATTTCAGGTCCTCACCTTCCAGGCATACCTCTCCGTTTTTTACCGGAAGCTGAGCGGTGGTCAGCAGGGTGGAGGAGAGGTTGAGATCCGGATACTCCATCACATGGACGGTTACGGTACCGTTTTCCACAGGCGCGTGGATGACAAAATCCTCCCGGGAAAGTTCTTTTACACACATGGTATTGACCTTCTCCAGCGGATACTCACGGTGAGGAATTTCTACAGTCAGTTTTCCGTCCCTGGCCACCAGTTTTCCTCCAAAGAATACGTGACTGGGTTTCAGCTCCGTCAGATCATCCACCAGAAGCAGGTCCGCCACATAGCCGGGGGCAATGGCGCCCAGATTTTCCAGGTGAATCTCCCGGGCGGTATTGAGGGTGGCGCTCTTGATGGCGGTCACCGGATCCATGCCGCAGCGGATGGCTGACCGCACCACATCGTTCATATGGCCTACATGGAGGATGTCGTCAGCCTCCCGGTCATCGGTACACAGGCAGAGATGATCAAAGAAGCGGACGCCCTTAACCCCCTCATAAACCTCTTGCACATTTTTGGTAATGGAAGAATCCCGGGCATCCACAAACATGCCGCTGCGGAGCTTTTCCAGCGCTTCTTTTCGGTCTCTGGTTTCATGGCAGGTGTTGGGACCGCCGCACAGATAGGCGGAGAGCATCCGCCCGGAAACGTAGGGGGCATGGCCCTGCAGGTACAACCCCTTTTTGTCCATCACATCAATGATGCTCATCATCCGGTCCTCCCCGTGGATTACCGCCAGAAAATCCATCACCTCCGCCAGGCCGATCACCCGGTCCAGCCCGGACAGCTCCTCAACCTCCGCGGCAAAGAATTCGGCGCCGGCATTTTCCAGACCGGGAACCGCCGGAACACAGCTGGGAATATCGATCAGCTGCCGCATGGGGAGATCATCCCCCGCCTGGTGCATATACCGGACACCCTCCAGACCGCATACGTTGGCAATCTCGTGAGGGTCGGTGACCACTGTGGTGGTTCCGTGGGGAATTACGCCTTTGGCAAAATTCCGTGGAGTCATCATGGAGCTTTCAATGTGCTCATGGGCGTCGATGAGACCCGGAATCAGGTAGCGGCCCTGGCCGTCCACCACTTCCCTGGCCGTATCCAGCTGGGAACCTACGTTTTGATACTCCACATGAGCGATAAATCCGTCATAGACGAATATGTCCGCCGGATAAATTTCTCCGGTAATCACGTTGACCAGCTGCACATTGGTGATCACCAGGTCACAGGGAATCTCTCCCAGGGCTGCTTTGAGCAGCTGCTTTTTGTTTTTCGGCTGAATTTTCATATAACACCGCCTTTCCTTGTTATTGGCCGAATGGCCAAAGAGGGATCCTTTGGTTTTCTATTTGCTCCTATCAGGAAATAAAGTACAGGATCAGGGGTATACACAGTACATACAGGAACGGATGTACTTCCTTCACCTTCCCGGTCAGCAGTTTGATCAGCGCATGCGCGATGATGCCCGCGGAAATACCGCCTGCGATGGATCCTGTGAAAATAGTGAACATGATCATGGTAAACGGCCCGAATGCTTCAGTGAAATCCGAAAAATCAATATTCTGGATTCCCTGGATCATCAGAAATCCCACGAAAATCAGAGCCGGGCCTGTGGCCGCGTTGGGGATCATCAGGACCATGGGGGACAGAAATACCATCAGGCCAAAGATGATGGCAGTGACCACACTGGCAAAACCGGTACGTCCGCCTGCCTCCACGCCGGCGCTGGATTCCACGAAGGTGGTGATCACCGTATTTCCGGTGCAGGCGCCCACACAGGTTCCGATGGCGTCCACCAGGAAGGGCTTCTGAATGTCCGGGAAATCTCCGTTCTCATCCAACATGCCTGCCTTTGCGCCCACGCCCAGAACAGTTCCTAAAGTGGAGAAGAAATCACCGCAGAAGGCCACGAAGATCAGGGGGACAGCGGAGAAGGAAAGAACCTCTTTCCAGTCGAACTCCAGCATTACATTCCCCAAGGTTCCGAAATCAGGAACTTTTGCCAGAGTATCCGGAACCGTGGTTACGCCCAGGGGAATTCCCAGTACCGTAACTACCACAATACCGATCAGAATAGCTCCGGTCACTTTTTTTGCGTTGAGAACCGCGATCAGAATCAGGCCGAAAAGAGCCAGATATACGGAGGGCTGGGTAAAATCGCCCCGGCTGATGCCGTCGGTGAAATTTCCGATACCGCTGTTGTCAAAGCCCAGATAGGCAATGTAGAAACCGATGGCCGTGCTGATGGCGATCTTCAGATTTTTGGGAATGGTCTTGACGATCAGATCCCGGACACCGAAGATGGTCAGCAGAAGAAAGATCGAACCGGAGATCAGGATCATGGACATGATGCCTCCGAAAGAAATATCTCCTGCGATAAGCATGGCACCGAACATGGCGTTGCTTCCCATGCCGGTGGCCAGGGCAAAGGGCAGATTGGCGTACAGAGCCATGAGCAGTGTGATAAAGGCGCTGACAATGGCGCAGGTTACCAGGATGGCTTCTTTGGTGATCAGAACTCCGTTGATGTCAACGACGGAATCCCCGTCTCCCACCATCAGGCTGGGCTGTACCACCAGGATATAAGCCATGGTCATAAAGGTCGTGATTCCCGCGATGGTTTCCACCCGGAAATTGGTTCCCCGCTCTTTAAAGCGGAAAAAGCTGCTGATTTTTTCTTTCATTGCGTACCTCCTCTTTTGATGGAATCAGCTTGTGTCTATTTTATCTCCCGGAATCCGGAAGTTAAAACCTGTGAATGAGAAGTGGCCATGGGAGAGGG
>DVON01000241.1 GCA_018713585.1 Candidatus Pullilachnospira stercoravium
TTCTCCCTTTATGTATCTATTCTTTTCATCTCATGAATACTTCTATTTCGATACACCAGATCCGTTCTTTCCGCAAAACCCTGTGCCTCCCAGAACGCATTTCCCAGCGTATTTCTGTCGAAAACCACCAGTGCGGCTTTATGTATGCCTTCCTCCTCCAGCGCTTTGACGGCTGCCTTTACCAGCAGGCTTCCGATTCCCTGTCTCCTGTATTCGGCGGCGACGGTGGTATGGTAAATAAATCCCCTTCTGCCGTCATGGCCTGCGAGAATCACACCTGTGAGATTATCCTTCTCCTCCGCCACAAAACATGTGCGGGGATTCCGCCTTAAATACCCTTCGATTCCTTCCCGGGAATCATCCAGATCGTTGAGGCCCATGCCGGGCGTATGAATCCACAGCTCATACACCTGATCATAATCCTCTGTTTTCATCCTGCGTATTTTCATTGATTTCCTCCTCTTAAATCCTCTGGCCTTCCTTCGGGACATTCCTTCTTTTCATATTCAATCAGTGACATACCCTCATGAATTCCGCGTTCACCCCCGATCTTACGGAAACTGCATCTTCCAGGCAGCACGCTGTTCGGCCACCCCGGCCAGAGCATACCTGACGGCTCGCGGGCGGCGGCGAGCGGACGCGCAGGCGCCTCCGTTGGCCTTGTGCTTTCGCACAAAAAAACCGCACCGGACTTCTTATATGTCCAGTGCGGTAAATTTAACAAATGCAGTATCACATTGCCGTTTGCATTTCCCTTTTTATGCACAGACATATAAGACCTACCCGCTTATAGCCGTGCATCCGTTGTCAGCAAACTATAAGCAAATACGTCCGTCATACATGTACATAAAATTGTTTGACGCAATGTGAATCATTCTGCAGTTCCTCCGAAAATTTCTTTTTTCCATACTAGCATCCGCGTTTCTTTGTGTCAACCACTTTTCGATTTCTGTTTCCGTTTTTGCGGCAGTGACGCCGGAAAGCTGAATGGCTGCCCGTTTTTATCCGGCAATGCCCAGATACCGTTTTGCCTCCCGCAGTCTCAGATCGAACTGTTCGTAGAAATCCCCGGTTCTGTCATAGGGCTGTACATAAAACTGATTCAGCACATACATACAGATTTTCTTTTGCAGCGCATTCTGGGCGCAGCCTTCTGTCAGCTTCTGTACATCCTTCAGGAAATAATGCCAGGCAGTGATGAATTCCTGATTCCTCTTCAGATCCGGTGTGTCAATCCATTTTTTTACCTTCACTTTGGTCTTGTTCTCTTTGGGACATTCGTGGACCTGAAGGAAATACCGGAAGGTTCCTTCTTCGTAACATCTTCCCAGAGGAAACAGCCGGCAGATTCCCGGCCGGAAGGGATGAATGGAGCAGCGGCCCTCCGCATTGAGAAACGTGCAGGCTTCTTCTTCCCCGGCCATCTTCAGATTGGGAAGAATCACTCCGTCCACCACATGAAGCTCGATGCAGCTGTCCAGCAGCTGCTCAAAGGAGCATTTCCGGCAGTCCGTCAGCCGGAAGATATCCAGCGGGTCCAGAAGGATGGATTCTCCCATCCCCCGGCAGCAGGCGGAGCAGCCCCGGCAGTCATCGCAACCTGCCTTTACCATGTCGTTGAGATCATAAAATCTGCCGTCCGATATCTCTTTCAGATCGATTTCTCTTTCCATTCCTTTATCCTTCCACCACAGTCCGGTCATGCTTGATGATACTGCTCTTGTCCTCTCCGTCCGGCACCATCCGGAATACTGTGAAGCTGACGGTATCATCCGTCCGGTTTTCAAAATTATGTACGGAACCTTTTACCCGCACCAGGCTTCCGGCCTCCACCGGCGCCTCCCGGTACTCCTCGCCTTCCAGCCAGCAGAAAGTCAGGCGGCCGCTGTTCACCACCACGATCTCTTCGATCTGCCGGTGATAGTGCCACTCCTGGGCTGCTCTGGGAGGCAGCTGATTCAGATGTACTTCAAACTCCGGAAACATATAGTTGCAGACCCGGCTTCCGCAGTCCTTCACCTCCCGGATCGCATCACCGGGAGTCAGGATCTCAGGTTTTATACATTTATCCCCATCCATAATAAATTCAAAACTCCTTTCCTCTGTTCGGCCGAATGGCCATAAAGGTATCACCGCAGGGGGCTTCCTCTGTTCGGCCCATGGCCGCAATGCTGCCCTGAAAGGACATTCTCACTCCCCCGGGATTATTCACAGCTAATTCGATTATAGCAGAATATCCGGCATTTACAAGTATTTCGACAGGATCACCCCGGCTGTATCAAAAGGAAGCGGGCTTTCCCACAGACTTCGCCCTGCCCGCTTTCCTGGCCGTAAATCACCCATCGGTCTTAGCGCAAGAAAGAATCCTGCTTTGCAGGATTCTCCGCCTGCGGCGGGTCGCACAAGCGACATCTTCCTTTCCGCCGCAGTGCGATCCTCGCGGAGCGTTTTCCATTTTATAGGAAAGCAATCTCCTATGAAATGAAAAGACCGCCGGCAGATTTTCCCTCTGCCGGCGGCCTGCGGCTGCCATTTCAGGACTCCGTATTTTCCACGCTTCCCGCGTCCGTTCCGGTTTCCCCGGCGGCCGCGGCGTCCTCCGTGGCCTGAACGTCTGCGGAATCTGCCGGCGCTTCCTGGGCGGCAGCCTGGGTTTCCTCAGAAGCTGCCTCACCGGAGGTCTCCGTTCCGGCCTGACCCATGGGGGTGATAACGATATTTTCCGCTGCCACTCCCGTCTTCCGGGTGACAATATCCTCAATCTGCGCCCGGCTGGCGTCATCCACCTGGGTATCCGGCACCACCACGTCCGCGGTTTCCCCGGTCAGGTTCACCACCGCGTCGGTAAATCCTTTGGCTTCCAGAAGCAGTTCCGCCGCCGCTTCCTTCTCCACGGTATCCGTCATGCTGACCATGCTGGCCACCGCTTCCTGCCGCTCTTCTTCTGTCAGTTCTGAATTGTTGATGATCTCCAGAAGCGCCTCCTTATTCTGGGAGCGTACCTGTTCCCGGTCGATTCTGGCCTGGGCCATGTATGTAGATGCCCCGGTCAGCACGGCCTCCCCCGGTGTCTCCGTTTCGGTTACGGACTCTTCCTGGGTGGCCTCCGCCGTCTGCGGATCCTCCTGGGCGGAGGTAGTCTCATCTGTGATCTCACTATCCAGGTTCTCAATATCCTCCAGCACGCTGTCCATGTCCGCCGTCACCTGGGTATCCTCGCCGGTTTCCAGAGAGGCATCCTCTGATTTCAGCTGAGAATCGGAATAGCTGATGTATCCTGCTGCCGCAATCATCACCGCAAGAGCTGTAATAATGATCTGATTCTTCCTGAATATTTTTTTCACTGACTCTCTCCTCACTTCATTTTCATTACTTTAATTTTATGGGCATCCACATGAAAAAGAGCCATGGCGGCCTCCTGAATCTGCTGAACCACCACCGGATCTGCGCCTCCTTCGGCCACCACCAGTACCCCGCGGATCTCCGGATATATTTCCGAAGAAATGTAAGGAATCTGGCTGCCGTCCTCCCGCTGTTCATAAACCGTGGTCTCCTGAGTCTGCAGGGATTCCGAACGGCTCTCTCCCCCTTCCGGATCCGTCTGGCTGGAAGTCTGCGAATCCTCCGGGCTGTCCTTTTCCACCAGCCTGGTTCCTGTGGTCTCCATGGTAACGGCAACGCTGACCTTCCCCACACCCTCCACCTGTTCCAGTACACCGGCCAGCTGCTGCTCATATTCCCGGCGGATATCCGCCCCCTCCTCCGGCTGGCTCTCCTGCGCGGCCGGCGCTTCCTGCGCCTCCTCCTCTGCCGCCTGCTGCCCTTCCTCCTTCACCGGCATGGCGATCACCAGAAGCAGCAGCCCCACCAGACCGCAGACAATCCACTGTTCCCGCTTCATCTTCTTTGCCGCAGCAATGACTCTCTCTTTCATAAGTTACCCCTGTATACTTATATTTATATTACCCTCCGGAATATTATAGACTTCCATCAGCTGATTTTTTATGGCTTCCCCTCCATCTTCCGCCTCCCGAAGCGTCAGCCGGATTTCCTTCAGTTCCAGCTCATCACCCGGAAAAAATTCCGACACACACTGTTCCACCTGATATCCCAGCCCTTCTGCCAGCTGCCGCACCTGAACAGACAGCTCCCTTTCACAGGCACTTTTCACATACTCCTCCCCCAGAAGTTCCATGTTCTCCCCTTCCCGCAGCATCTGCCGGTAATCCTGGGAAGCGGACTCTGCCAGCACGCTGTTTTCCAGAAAATCTTCCGCTCCTTTAAAGGAAAGCAAGGGACGCAGTACCAGCAGAATCAACAGCATCCCCATAAAAAAACGGATGTATTTTTTCTCCTCGCCGCCCGGCAGGACATTCATCACTGCCGAAAGAAAAATAAAGTAAAAAGCCAGATTCCGGATCCATTCGCCTGCCCATTCCACATTCCGCACCCCTTCCTCATACGCGTTCAATCATCAAACCACCCGTTCCGGAGAAGCTATTCCAGAGAACCTGCCAGAATGGCAATGGTAAGCAGAAACAGCACCTCCACCGTCAGCAGCAGTTTCAGAAGCATTCCGATGCTTTCTCCCATGGTGTGGAGACAACCCACCATCCGCCGGTCCGCTACCGGCTGCACCAGAGCTGCCAGAAACTGATAGAAAACGGTGCTGATTCCCAGCCGGATCACCGGAGACAGCCCCAGAAGCAAAAGAATCACTGCCGCTGCGGCACCCAGGCTGTTTTTCACCAGCACAGCGGATCCCAGCACCATTTCCGTCACCCCGTTAATCACATTTCCGATACCGGGAATAGCTCCGGCAGTGCGCCCCACCGCCGTCCGCTTCAAAGCGTCCAGCGCAGGGGAAATCAGCCGTTGAATCATCTGAAGTCCTACCAGTGCCCCCACAATGGTTTTCAGCGACCATGCGATGATATTTTTCAAAAGCTCTGCCATCCGGGAGAGAAACTCCTCCCGGGTCAGGTGATTGACCAGCTCCATCAGCAGATAGATGTAAACCGCGGGCAGAAGAGCCGAAAGAATCATAGACTCCGCCAGAAATATTATAAAAATAATCATATGATAAAATACGGTGGCAGTGCTGATTCCCGTGGCTGCCGTGACAGCCAGATAGTAGGCAGGCAGCAGTCCTCTCATGAATTCCACAATTCCCGTAAGCGACGTACGGATTTCTTCCGCAAAACTCCCAAAGGTTTTCAGCAGAATCACGAACAGCAGCAGATATACCATATAAAAGGCAATCTCGCCAATCTGCTGATCCCCAAACACTCTGGACAAATTGGCCAGCACGGAGGAGAGGATTACCAGCAGCAGAATATGGGCACAGGTACTTTTCTGAAGTCCCGCGGCATCCCACAGAATTTTTTCCAGTATGGCAGACAATGTCTCCCATGTAAGCGGCAGTTCCCCTTCCATCAGCTTACCGATCATCTCCGTCAGGGAAATCTCCTCCTCAAGGAGCTCGTCCACCGTTTTCTGAACTTCATCAAGATTCAGATCCCCCAGAATTTCCTCTTCTGTTTCCTGCTGGCTGTCCGTTTCCTGCCCTGCCGGCAACGCCGTTTCTTCCGTCATCCGGCCGCCCCTGGCATCGTTCATTTCTCCGGCAGCCCGGACAGGTATGGCCAGCCAGAGACAGGCGGCCAGAGACGCTGCCCGCAGCCATTTACCCCAGGAATTCATGAATGGTCTCCAGAAGGGCCGTCAGAATCGGCATGCTGATGGCCAGCACGGAAAGCCTGGCAAAAAGCTCGATCTGGCCAGCCACGGAAGCGTACCCGGCGTCCCGGCAGATGCTGGCGGAAAACTGCCCCACATAGGTGATTCCCACCATTTTCAGCAGCAGATCCATATAGGTGTTTTCTATGGGAAGATACTGCTGGATTTCCCGGATGGACCCCAGAAGATCCGACAGCCTTCCCGCGGAAAAGAACAGAATAGCGATGCCTGCCGCGAACGTCAGATAAAAGGAATATTCCGGCTTTGCCTCCTTCACCAGGATGGCCAGCACAATCCCGGCGATTCCTATAACGGAAATTCGGATAATCTCCATGACACGCCTCCAAAGCCTACAGCATAAACAGTTTTTTGATGGTGTCGAACAGCTCATAGATATACGGGAGTACCCAAAACAGCACAATCACCAGCCCTGCCAGGCTTGCCAGAAACGCCTGCTCCTCCCTGCCGCTGTGTTTCAGAACCTGGCTCAGCACGGAAACCAGGATTCCCACCGCGCCGATTTTGAAAATAATACTGATTTCCAACGCCGCCTCCTCCCTTCCGTGTATGGCTACTTCATACGGCCTGGCCCTTTAATTTTTCGCCATCCTCTGCCTGATCTCTCACAACAGCAGGATCACCAGAAAAATCCCGCCCAGAATCCCCAGGCTTTGGAACAGCTTCTGCTTTGCCGGCAGCTCTCCCGTAAGGCGCAGAACCTTCCGCTCCTGCTCCATCCGGTACGTTTCCAGGATATGCACCTGCATCTTCCCGTCCAGATATCCCAGATCAGCGGCGGCTCCGTAAAAATCCTCCAAATCCTCCCGACAAAGTTCCGTCCCCTCCAGATAGGCGGCGGCCGACTGACGCAGAAGTTCCCCGAAGGATTTTCCGGGACAGGTCTCCAGCCGCGAGGCCAGATCCCTGAGAAATTCCGAAAAGGGAGGCGCAAGCCGCCCTCCCACGGAACGCAGCGCTTCCGGAAGCGTGGTCTTGGCGAAGGAAATTTCCCCTTCCAGAAACGACGCGATCCGGATCAGCAGCTTCAGCTGATCGATTCTTTTTTTCAGCCGCAGGCTCTCCAGAAGCCCCATCCCGGCGCAGGATACGGCCAGGAGCATGGCTCCCAGAAGCCGGATCACGTCTCCCGGCCCCCGTCCAGCCTGCTCCCCCGGCCGTCAAACACGGCACCGATCTCCCCGGCCTGTCCCTGCGGTCCGTTTCGCAGCAGGATGTACCGCTCAAAGGTATGCTCCTTGATCAGCCGTTCCAAAAGCGGCTTCTTCTGAATATCCTCAATGGAACTGCCGTGAACCGTGGCCAGCAGCTTGCAGCCGCTGTGCAGCGTCATCTCAATGGCATGAATATCTTCATAATCCCCCAGTTCGTCCACCGCCACCACTGCCGGCGACATGGCGCGGATCAGCATCATCATCCCCTCTGCCTTCGGACAGCCGTCCAGCACATCAGTGCGGATTCCCAGATCGTTCTGGGGCACTCCCAGGTAGCTTCCGCCCAACTCCGACCGTTCATCCACCACCCCCACCGTACACCCGGGAAAGGACTGGCAGCCGTTGGAAATCTGCCGGATCAGATCCCGGAGCAGGGTGGTTTTCCCGCATCTGGGAGGGGAAATAATCAGCGTGTGACACACATTTCCCCGGGAGATCACATAGCGCATCACCGCGTCCGCACAGCCCCGGATCTGATGGGAGAAGCGGACATTGATTCCGGAAATGTGGCTGATGCCCTTCACCCGGTTTTTCTCAAGAACAATTTTACCAGCCACCCCTACCCGGTGGCCGCCCTGTACCGTGAGAAATCCCTGCCGCAGCTCCTCCTCATAGGCATAAAGGGAATACTGGCCCAGATATTCCATTGTCCGCCGGATATCCTCCGCGTCCGCCAGATAGGCGCCTTCCGGCCTCCGGCTGGCCATCCCGCCGGGGGAAAGAAAATATTCCCGGCCCGCCAGCAGCAAAAGCAGCGGTTTTCCCGTCCGCAGGCGGATTTCCTGCAGCTGATCCGGCCTCCAGTCCGCCCCCTGCAGAATCCGGCGGATTCTGTCGGGAAACATCCGGATAATTTCCTCCCGTTTCATCTTCATCACCTCTTAAAATTAATATATGTGGACAGGCGGAGATTATGAACCCATCTTCCACTCCGCCGCAGCCCCCTGGCTTCGCCGGGGCAGACCTTGCGATCCTCGCGGAGCGTTGGAAATGAAATGAAAAAAGCTTCGGGGTCACCGGTTCCCCGAAGCTTTTCCTGTAATTTTTATAGTTCCGTTCCAGCCGGCAGGCACGCACAGAGCCGCCGCGCAGCCGGCGATCATTTCCGGGAGGAAGAAAAAGCGGCAGTTTTCATATGCAACGGTCCGCAGATCCTTCCGGATACCCTCGCCGGTGTATTTCAGATAACTTTCCTTTTTTACCCAGAAATCATAAAAGGAGACATTCCGGTCCGCGGAATTTTCGTAGGAGGAAAATTCCCCCGCGTCGAGAATCCTGGCCGCCAGCGTATCGGTCTCCTTCTTTTTCCGGTACTGGATATCCAGCCCCAGCGGTGTCCGTCCCACCGCACAGGCCGCCCAGCTGCCGGAATGACTGATGGAAAAGTACAGTCCCTCATGGCCGGTCAGATACGGCTTGCCCAGCGGATGCCGCACGATGGGCTCCTCCTCCCGGGACAGATCGATGTCATAGCTTTCCAGAAGAATATCCGCCAAAAGCTCCCTTCCCAGGGCGGACAGGCGGTGCCCCTGCCGGCTGCGGGCCAAAGCCGGCTGCCTGCCGTTTTGCTCCTGCCCGGATACTTTCGGCACCGCCGTCCCATTCCCGGCCGTCTCCCGCGCGGCCTGCTCTGAATGGCCGCCGGGCCGCTCCTCTGCCTCCGGCTCCAGGAGAGCCCAGCGGATTTCAATTTCATTCTTCATCCGGTCCCTCCTTCAGCTCCTCCAGAAACCGGGAGGGCTGCTTCTCTTTTCCGAAACGCTCCCGGATAAAATACAGTTCCAGTTTTTCCCTGGCCCTGGTCATTCCCACATAAAACATCCGGCGTTCCTCCTCCATCTCCGCGTCCAGCACCGCCTTGTGGTAGGGAATACTGCCCTCATTGACGTTCAGGATATACACCCGGTCAAACTCCAGCCCCTTGACGCTGTGGAGGGTGGAGACGGTGATGGCCTCCCGCTGCCGCCGGATCTGCTCGGCGTGTTCCTTCAGCTTTTCCTTGTACTCCTCCATATAGTCAAACCATTCCTGGTACGTCCGGTATCCCTTGGCGCTCTCCTGGATTTCCTGCAGAAGATCAAAAAGCTCCTCTTCCTTCAGCTTCCGCGCCCTGGCATATTCCTTCAGAAATTCATCGTAGCCGATGCCGAACCGGATATAATTGATGGCGGCGTAAGGGGTCATGTCCTTCATCATCTTCACATCGTGCTCGAACTTTTCGATTCGGTCGCACATCCATTCCTTGCCCTCATAAAACTGGTAAAGAATTTCAAAAGGCATCTCCTTTTCGTAGAAGGCTTCCCGGGACAGATACCGGTTGGGCCGGTTCATCACCGCCAGGAAATCCTCCCGCCGTCTCCCGCCCATGGCCAGGTGCATGTAGGCAATCATATTTTTGGCCAGCCAGTGCTCGTACAGATTGGGCAGTACATCCCGCATGGTAAAGGGCAGGTTATATTCCATCAGCCGCTCCACCGTCATCCGGCTTCCCACGTTGGTTCTGAACAGTACGGCGATCTGCTGCAGAGGACATCCTTCCGCAAGGTCCTTGCGGATCTGCTCCAGCAGCCAGGAGGTCTCCAGGCTCTCATTGGCAAATCCCCGGATCTCCACCGGCGTCCCCCGGCTCCGGACCGCGGTCAGATCCTTTTCATAGCGGGCCTCATTGTACCGGATCAGATTCTGGGATTTTTCCACAATCTCCCCGCTGCACCGGTAGTTGGTTTTCAGCACCACCTGCCGGGCCTGGGGAAATTCCCTGGGGAAATTCAGCATGATCTCCGGCCGGGCGCCCCGGAACCGGTAAATGGACTGATCGTCATCCCCCACGATAAACAGATTGTTCTCCGGCAGTGCCAGAAGCTTCACGATATCGTACTGCAGCTGGTTCACATCCTGAAACTCATCCACCAGAATATACCGGAACTTTTTCTGCCAGGCCGCCAGAATCTCGGGATGCCTGTGAAACAACTTCCAGCAGTAAACCATAAGATCGTCAAAATCCAGCAGCCGCTTCCCGTGCAGCAGCCGTTCATATTCCTGAAAAATCCTCCGGAATTCCTCGTCCGGGCAGCTCTGGGAATAGTAATGGTCAAGGGAAATTCTCCCGTTCTTCACCGTGCTGATCTCCCGGCTCACCGCCTCGATGAGATCATTTTCATCGTCCACATCCATGGAGGTTTTCTGGATCAGCCGTCTGAGGATGCCCAGCCGCTCCTCCTCGCCGGCGATATTGGCAGAGGTGATGCCGTAGGCCTGCCTGAGAATCCCGTAAAAAATCCCGTGGAAGGTTCCGAAGGTCACCTGAGTGGCCGTCTGGCCCGTCAGCTTTAAAAAACGCTCCCTCATCTGTCTGGCCGCCGCCTTTGTGAAGGTGACGACCAGAATCGAGGAGGGAGCAATTCCATAATCCGCAATCAGCTGCTGTGTCCGTTGGGTAATCACCGCCGTCTTGCCGGATCCCGGTCCTGCCAGGACCAGCATGGGGCCTTCCCGGTGGGACACAGCCTGCTGCTGCTCTTTGTTGAATTTCATACGGCTTCCCGTTTCAGTTTGTCGATGGCTGCCTGAAGACGTGTCAGGCTTTCCTCCTTGCCCAGCACTTCCAGAATCTCCGTGGCTCCCGCCGGCGTCATCTGCTTGCCGGACAGGGCGGTGCGGATTGGCCACATCACGAAGCCGGTTTTATAGCCTTTTTCCTTACCGTAAGCGGAAAGCAGCGCAAAGAGGGCGTCATTGGAATAATCCTCCTGCGCTTCCAGAAGCGGCAGCACTTCCTGAAGCAGCGCCAGAGAGCTTTCCTCGGTGGTCTTCATCTTTTTGTGGCGGTACATGGAGACACCGTACTCCGGCATCTTCTCAAAGAAATCAATGTGGCCGGGAATATCCGGAAATACCTCGATACGGGTTTTCACCATGGCGGCGATCTTATGAAGATCCAGGTCTTTGGTGATTACCTGACGGATATATGGAAGCGCCATCTCATAGAACTTCTCATCGTCCATCTTTTTCATGTATTCCCCGTTCATCCATTTCAGCTTCACCATGTCAAACACTGCCGGAGATTTGCTGATCCGGTGATAATCGAATTCCTTCACCAGCTCTTCCAGGGTGAACAGCTCGTTGTCCCCCGCCGGGCTCCAGCCCAGCAGCGCCACGAAGTTCACAATGGCCTCCGTCAGGAATCCCTGATCCAGCAGATCCTCGTAAGAGGAATGGCCGGAGCGTTTGGATAGCTTCTGATGCTCCTCGTTGGTGATCAGCGGGCAGTGGATGTACACCGGCACCTCCCAGCCAAAGGCCTCATACAGACGGTTGTATTTGGGGGCGGAGGAAAGATACTCATTTCCCCGTACCACGTGGGTGATTCCCATCAGATGGTCGTCCACCACATTGGCGAAATTATAGGTGGGATATCCGTCGGACTTGATGAGAATCATGTCGTCCAGCTCGTTATTGTTGACTGTGATGTCTCCGTACAGCTCATCGTGGAAGGTGGTGGTTCCCTCCGTAGGCATGTTCATGCGGATCACATACGGCTTTCCTGCCGCCAGGTTCGCCTCGATCTCCTCCTTGGAAAGATGCAGGCAGTGCTTGTCGTAGATGGCGATTTCCTTTCCCGCCACCGTGGTTCTCAGGGAATCCAGCCGCTCCTTGGTGCAGAAACAGTAATAAGCGTCCCCCTGGTCGATCAGCTGCTTTGCGTATTTCATATAGATACCCTGAGCTGTGCGCTCACTCTGCACATAGGGGCCCACGCCGCCGTCCTTGTCCGGTCCCTCATCCGGGATCAGTCCCGTCTGATCCAGCGTGCGGTAAATAATATCCAGAGCGCCCTCCATGAAACGCTCCTGGTCCGTATCCTCGATGCGCAGCATGAACTTTCCGTCCGCGTGCTTTGCCACCAGATAGGCGTAAAGTGCCGTTCTCAGATTTCCCACGTGCATTCTTCCTGTGGGACTCGGCGCAAATCTTGTTTTCACTGTAGTCATATGTTTTCGCTCCTGTACTTGTAATTTAGGTATTCGGATCCCTTTCTCACTGCCGCCTTTTTCAGG
This sequence comes from Candidatus Pullilachnospira stercoravium, assembly GCA_018713585.1. GTDB lineage: Bacteria > Bacillota > Clostridia > Lachnospirales > Lachnospiraceae > Pullilachnospira > Pullilachnospira stercoravium. Next base: position 12,029 of record DVON01000241.1, read on the forward strand.
GATACAACTGCGGCAGAATATCTTTCGGCTGCCCGATGCAGCAATAGCTGGCCATCTCGTCCAGATAATGAGGCGTATCATGAATCAGTATCAGATACTTTCCGGCAAAATATCTTCTTCCATAGATACAGAGGTCATCGTTCAGCCTGCTTCCCAATACCAGAAGCGTATCCGCCTCGCTGATAAATCTGGCTGCCTCCGTCACCTTGTTATTATCCAGCATCTCACCGCCAAGCACAATTCCCGGACGTACTATGGCACCGCATTTTTCGCAGAAAGGAATGGGGTTTCCTTTCATCATATAATCGATGGAATATTTTTCCCCGCAATGCGTACAGTAATTATCGTATATGGTTCCGTGGAGACTGATGACATTTCTGCAGCCTCCCCTTTTTGCCAATCCGAAAATTCCCCGGGTGATAATGGCGCGAAGCTTCCCCTCCTGTTCAAGCCTTGCCAGAACATCATGGCAGGCATTGGGCTGTCCCCGCTTTTCCAGTATTTCGGCTCTGTAATATTCAAAAAACTTCCTGGGCCTGGTGTTCAGGCAGGAACTGGAAAAAATTTCCTCCGGAGAGCTTCCGTATTTCTGCTCCACATCATAGGCAAATTCATCTCCGCCGTAAGCGTCACATCCAGTATCCAGACTGACTCCTCTTCCCAGAAGACAGACCAGATTTCTGCTGGCGCGAACGGCATTTTTCAAACCATCAAGACTCATAGTATTCCTCCTGATTTTATCAGAATCCGGCCGTGTGTTCGGCTTACTTATTATACTTCAATCCTTTGTCAAATTCAACGGATTTTCCGCTGAATCCTCTTCCAGCATAACAGTTTGGCCTTCCGGCGCAGATCCTGTCCGTCTTTTTCTGTCCCCGCGCAAAGAAAAAGGTGTGGATCAATCCTCCACACCCTTGTTCTTCAGATATTCTACAACATCTCCGACGGTTTCCAGCTCGGTAAGCTCTTCTGCCGGGATCTCGATGCCATATTCCTCTTCCAAAGCCATCACCAGTTCAAACAGATCCAGAGAATCGGCTCCCAGGTCATCTTTAAAAGAGGTTTCCAAACCGATTGTCCCCTCATCGCAGTTCAGCTGCTCAGCAATAATCTGCTTCATTTTTTCCAACATAACTTCCTCGACTCCTTTAAAGAATTAGTTTTTAAACCTTTTCTGTACCGCAAGTATATCGATTCCTCATACGTTTGTCAACCCATTTATGCGAACTTTCTCTATTCCGTCATATCCTTGAAACGAATCCTGCGGGATACGCTGAGGGCAATGGCGATTTCCATCATCAAAAACATGATGGAGGTTCCGCCGTAGCTGACAAAAGGCAGGGTGATTCCCGTGGTAGGCATCAGATTGATTACCACGCAGATATTCAGGATTACCTGCAGTGCGATATGGGCGAAAATACCGCTGACCACCAGGGTACCGTAAAGGTCTGGAGCGTTCTGGGCAATGAAAAACAGCCGGTACAGAAGGTAGAGAAACATCAGAATCAGCAGTACACCGCCGAATACTCCCAGTTCCTCACAGACAATGGAAAAAATCATATCATTCTGGGCCTCCGGAATGGTTCCCAGCTTCTGTGCGCTGTTTCCCAGTCCCTTTCCGAAAAAGCCGCCGCTTCCGATGGCGTAAAGAGACTGCATTACCTGGTATCCTCCGCCGGACATATTCTCCTCCGGATGCAGCCAGGACAAAATTCTTCGGATACGGAAGTTATCGCTGGTGGTCATGGTCATTCCCATATAAGCCACCGCAATGCCCACCACCGCCGCTATGACGCTTCCCACGCCCACGAACCATTTGGTATCCGGGTGGGCAACAAAAATCATAAGCACCGCAATACCGCCGATGATCAGGCCGGTACTCAGATTGTCCGTCCAGACCAGAGCCGCGACTGCCTGGAGCGCTCCCAGCCCCAGAAGCACCATCACCGCCTTCAGGGTTTTAAACTGCCGCCCCATCTTGATGATCACCACCGGCAGATAAATAATCACCGCGATTTTAGCCACCTCCGACGGCTGAAACTGAATACCCAGATTCAGCCATCTTCTGGCGCCGTAGGCTGACACGCCCAAAGGCGTGTACTTAACCATGGCCATCAGGACCAGTGATCCCACATAGGCCAGGCCGGACACCGGAATCAGAAGATGGTAGTCCAGCCGTGAGACCACCACTGCCAGCAAAATAGCCGCCGCGCTGATCACTGCCTGACGGGTAAAATAATACATATCATTTCCTTCAAACTTCAGCTGCGCTTCATAGGAACTGGTACTGTAAAGCATCACCAGACCGAAACAGACCAGAAGAATCACTGCCGCAAGAAGATTATAATCATAATAATCCGCCGTCCGCCTCCCCGTGCGGACCTTTGCTTTCTTTTTTACCGCCGCTTTCTGCATAAAACCTCTTTTCCGCGGATCTGTCCTTATGGATTCCGCAATACGTTATACTCCCCCTCTCCGGAGCCGGAGGTACGTCAGCTCCGAAGTTTTTATTACTATGTAGTATAGCACGATTCCCACAGGAAAAAAACCCAAAATATTCTGTCCGGAATTCATCCGTCATGACATCCGCGGCAGACCGCATAAGTGATATCTTCCATCCGGCCGCAGCCAGATCCCCGCAGCACTTTTCCAATTTATATTGATCAATTTATATTTTGCATTTATAATGATATTTAAAGAGAGGTGAATGTAATGGTTTTTTACGATAGGTTAAAAGAAAGCAGAATAAAAGCAGATTTGACACAGGAACAACTTGCTGAAAAATCAGGGATCGCAATGACGGACGTTTATGCGGATACAGGAGCTTCGGGCCCGGATGTGGGCCTATGACAGACAGATCGGGCGGATCGGAATCATCAGATGCTTTGAGGCTGGCTGTCAGTCCCAATCGGAAATGGCAGAATTTTGGGATGTGACAGAAGAGTTTATGATAATTCTGTCTGTTGCAGGATTAATTGTATCCATCCTGAATACAAGAAAGAATCCTGCAAAGCAGGATTCTCCGCCTGCGGCGGGTCGCGCAAGCGACATCTTCCATTCCGCCGCAGTGCGATCCTCGCGGAGCGTTTTCATGTCATAGGAAAGCAATTTCCTATGACATGAAAAATAAAAAGTAGCCGCCCTGTCTCTGGTCAAGATTGGCGACTACTTTTTGTAACTAGATTTTAAATCTTCCCGGAGCGGATGGGTTGCAGCCATCTCTCCAGTTGTCTTGTTAAGTATATTATATGTCCAGCGCTGAAATTTGTCAAACCACGATTGATCCTTGACAATATAATATGCTTACCCAGGCAGCCGGTAAGACGGCTCTGCCCGTTCCGAGTCTTGCGGAAAGGGGTGGTGCTTATGTACGTGACATACGGTGACCTCTTTACCTTCGTTATGATGATAACGGGTATTATAGCGCTTATATATCAGATACATAAAAAATAACCGTCCTGCTCCCTGGTAAAGAATAGAACGGCTATTTTCGCTTTATTGTTCGCCGGGACGGGTAGCTTTCACCTACCTTCCGGCTGTCTTGTTAAGTATATTATATGTCAAGTCTTAATAGTTGTCAAACTGAAAAACCGCCCCGATACGCCAATACCGTAGCGGATCGCACCTCCGAAAAGATACTACCTTATCTGTAAAATATATTGTATCATCTCCGGAGGGCAGCCGCCATCCAGAACGTGCATTTTGGGTGGCAAAATCAATGCGGAATTTAACTCGCTATGCAACACGACATGCAACACGCAGAAAAAAGAGACCTGTAGTTAAGGCCTCTTTGATATGGAGCATACGGGATTCGAACCCGTGGCCTCCACAATGCCATTGTGGCGCGCTCCCAGCTGCGCTAATGCCCCGAACGAATCTTAGTATAACAGATTCCAGATAAAAATCAATACCTAAATTTATTTTTTTATAATTTTCTGGTTTTTCCCACGCATCCCGCTTTATCCTATGCCATCTGTATGGCGCTCATGAACCATTTGTTCTTTCCTGTCATAAAATAAAACGAAAATCAACTTCTGAACAGAAAGGAATCAGCATGGATTATCATTATCGCGCAAATTCAGGCTGCGCAAACTCCGCCTGCCGGCGGGGAACTTCCGCCGTTTCCAGACAGACCAGATCTTCCTGCGGATGCGCGCAGACGGACATGGCAGACTTTTATCAGCATCTGTCCCATCTTCCGCTGGCCATGGGATATGTCCCCACACAGCATTTTCAGGATACCTTTGAACTGTGCAGAGGCTTTCAACTGGGCACCATTTTCCCGGAGCTCTGCAAACCCTTCTGCGGGAAAGGAGGCCGGTGCAGATGAATGGCAGAACCAACAGCCGTCAGATGACCAAATGCCAGCTGATGGACACCATCAATCAGTCCAGTTTCGCGGTGGACGAAATGATTCTGTATCTTGATACCCATCCCGACGATGCGGATGCCATGGCATATTTCCAGAAACAGGCCTGCGTGCGCCGTGCGGCCATGAAAGAGTACGCCGCCCGGTTCGGCCCGCTGACCGTTGACAGTGTGGACGATACCTGCAGCGATACCTGGGAATGGATGAAACAGCCGTGGCCATGGGAAATTACCCGGAAAGGCAGGTGCTGATCAGTGTGGATTTATGAAAAGAGATTGCAGTACCCCGTAAACATCACCACCCCCAACGCCAAAATCGCCCAGCTGATCATGAGTCAGTACGGCGGGCCCGACGGCGAAATCGGCGCTTCCATGCGCTATCTGTCCCAGCGTTTCGCGGCCCCCAACCGGATGTGCATGGCCGTCCTGACAGATGTGGGCACCGAAGAACTGGCCCACCTGGAAATGGTTTCCACCATCGTACACCAGCTGACCGCCGATCTTTCCATGGAAGAAATTGAAAAATCCGGCTTCGCTCCTTACTATGTGGATCATACGGTGGGCATATGGCCGCAGGCGGCGGGCGGCATCCCCTTTAACTCCTGCGAATTCCAGTCCAAAGGCGATCCCATCACCGACCTTTTCGAGAGCCTGGCGGCGGAACAGAAAGCCCGCTCCACCTATGACAATATTCTCCGGGTGGTCAAGGATATTCCAGAGGTGGCAGACCCCATCCGCTTCCTGCGGGCCCGGGAAATCGTTCACTTCCAGCGGTTCGGTGAAGCGCTGCGCTCTGTCCAGGAGCAGCTGGATTCCAAAAACTTCTACGCCTTCAATCCCAGCTTCGACGCTCCCTGCACGGCTTCCTGCAACAGCCAGGAAAACCGCTGAAACCAAGCCGGAAAACAGCCACAGGGCGGGAATACCCGCCCTGTCTGTTTTTATTCTTCTGTACTATCCGCCTCCACGGCAGTCACGGCATCGTATACATAACCTGCAATCTGTCCGGCGCCTTCCACGTTGGGATGGACACCGTCCTCCCGGAACCACTCCGGGTGATTTTCCGTCAGTGTATACAGGTCAATCACGGTAAGCCCTTCCGCTTCCCCGAAGCTTTTCACAGCCTCCGCAATTTCTTTCACCGCGCCGGCCTGAATCCCGAAGCTGGCTTCCCCGTTGCCGTCCGAAAGAAATGCGGCGGGCGGAGTCATCAATATCACCTTTGGCCCGGAATCCAATTCCCGGTAGCTGTCCACCAGAGTTTCATAATCCGCAAGAAAGGCTTCCCTGCCTTTCCAGTTCTCCTCTTTTGCATCATTAGTCCCCAGCATCAGCACCACGATATCCGCATCATACTCCAGACTCTGCTGATACCTGTCCTGTTTCCGGTAAGAGGCATCGGGGGCTTCCTGGGCCGTGGCGCCTTCCACACCGAAATTTCCCACTCTCCACTGTTTGGTTCCCAGCGCTTCCTGCAGCTTTACCGGATAGCAGTTTTCCTCCCGGTTCTCCACTCCGGTTCCGTATGTAATACTGTCTCCCACGCAGACCACCCGGATCTGCTGCTCTGAAGGGCTTAACATCTGGATCAGATTCCAGAACACCAGCACAATGGCTACCAGAAGCAAGGCCGCCACGCGTTTTCTCTTTTTATCCTGATTCATTCCGTTCACCTCGTCATCATTATAACAGCTTTTATGCAATTCTCTAAAAAACAGAAAGCTGATCCGTAAAAATTTTCATTTTTTGAAGATTGTATTTTTTATCCATTCCTACTACAATACTGTAAGCACCTGATGGAAGGAGACACTGTAATGGCAAGATCATCGGATTCCACCGCCGCGCGCCCGCGGGAATATCTGTTTGACAACTGCAAAGCCCTTCTGATTCTTCTGGTAGTCATCGGCCACTTTGTTGAGCCCAGCTCCGAATTCCAGGACAATCCGCTGCTCTACGATATTAAATGGGGGATCTATTCTTTCCACATGCCGGCCTTTGTGTTCATTTCCGGCTACTTTTCCAAAAAGAAAGCTTCCCTGCGGAAGCTTTTTGGCAGTATTGCCATTCCCTATTTTACCTATGAAATCCTGTATTATCTGCTCTATCTCCTGCTGGACAAGGAGACCGGGCTTTATTTCGCGCGCCCGAAGTTCTCCCTCTGGTATCTGATGGCGCTGTTTTTCTGGCGGCTTCTGTCACCGGTGATCCTGAAAATCCCCGGGCACATGCTTCTGATGACGGTGGCCGGCCTGCTGATCGGATGCTCGGAGCTGGATAATTTCCTGTCCATCCCCAGGATTCTGTACTTCTTTCCGTTTTTCCTGGCGGGACTGCATTTTGACAGCTCTCTGCTGTATCGGCTCCGCACTCCCGGAAAACGGCTGATTTCCCTGGGGCTTCTCGGCGGTTATCTCGTCTTCCTGTTTACGGATAACTTCCACCGGAACCTCACTCCCTGGATCTTCTACGGACGCTATTCCTACCATGATATGGGGCTTTCTGCCCCGGAGGGCGCGGCCATCCGGCTGCTGTGCTACGCGTTCTCTTTCCTGCTGCTGTTTCTACTGCTGCTGGTACTGCCGGATTCTCCTTCCAGGTTTTCCGTCCTGGGGGAGCGGACGCTGGCCATCTATATCTGCCATGGGTACGTCTTCAGTATTCTCCGCTACGGAACCGGACTTCTGGACAACGTCCGCGGCCTTCCGGAAAGCCTGTTTCTTCTGGCCTTCTGCGTGGTGCTGGTATGGATATTATCCCGGCCCGTGTTCAGCCGGATCACAGGAAGGATCGCTCACCTTCCGGAATTCTTCCGGTCCTTCAGTGCTCGCGCACAGTAATGCTTCTCAGTTCCTTACGCAGCGGGAGAATCTGATTGGGCGACACGGACAGGGCATCCACACCCATCCCGATCAGTTTCTGGGTCATCTCCCGGTCTGCGGCAAGCTCTCCGCAGATGGTCACTGGAATTCCCTTGCGGTGACCATTCTTCACTGTCATCTGAATCATCCGCAGAACGGCCGGATGACGGGAGCTGCACAGATGAGACACCCTGGGATTCTGACGGTCCGCCGCCATGGTGTACTGTGTCAGATCATTGGTTCCAATGCTGAAAAAATCCACTTTCTCCGCCAGCAAATCACTGATCATCACCGCCGCCGGCGTTTCGATCATAATTCCCTGACGCATCTTTCCATAGGGAATTTTCTTTGCGTCCATCTCTTCCCGTATATCACAGACAATCTCCCGGATGGCCTCCACCTCCTCCAAAGAAGTGATCATGGGATACAGCACGGAAAGATCTCCGTACATGGCAGCACGGAACAGGGCCTTCAGCTGAGTTTTAAAAAGCTCCTCTCTGTCCAGACTGATCCGGATTCCCCGATAACCCATGGCCGGGTTAATCTCACCCTCCAGTCTGAAATAATCGGCCTGCTTGTCTGCCCCGATATCCAACGTCCGGATCACCACCGGCTGGCCCTGCATCTCCTGTACAATCTGACGGTAAATCTGAAACTGCTCTTCTTCAGATGGGTACGTCTCCCGCTCCATATAAAGAAATTCGCTGCGGAACAGACCGATACCTGCCGCCCGGCTGTGGCGCGCGGCTTCCAGTTCAAACAGTTCCCCGATATTGGCCAGCAGAGGAATCCTGTCTCCGTCCAGGGTCACATCTTCCTTCTGTACATAGGCCTCCAGCCGTTCCTGTTCCCACTTTTCTTCCTGACAGCGACGGTGAATTTTCTCCAGCTGATCTTCATCCGGCTCCACAATCACCTCGCCCAGCCTGCCGTCCACCACGGCCGTCTTTCCGCTCCAACCGGGCCGGAAAGGAATCCCGGCCACAAAGGGGATCTGCATGGCCGCAGCCAGAATCGCCGTATGGGAATCTGCCATTCCCACCTCTGTCACCAGGCCCAGCACCAGGCTTCGCTCCATCTGCAAAAGCTCTCCGGGAGAAATTTCCCTGGCCATGAGAATCACCGGTTCCTGACCGATGGGGCTGGCGTATCCCTGACCGCTGAGAAGAGCCAGCAGCCTTTTGGAGATGTCCCGGATATCCGCTTCCGTCCGCCGCTCCCGCTCATCGGTCAGCTGCTGACAGGCCCTGGCCAGCTTTCTTCCCTGGCTGGCCACTGCGTACTCCGCGCAGACTCTCATTTCCCGGATCATCTGTTCCACCGGCTCCCGGAAATGACCTTCCTTCAGCAGCATGGCCTGCATCTCAAACAGTGACGCGCTTCTGGCGCCCACAATCTCCACCGCCTTGTCATAGGCTTCTCCCAGCTGGCGGATGGCTTCCTCTTCTGTCCGGCGATACCGCTCGATCTCCCCTTCAGGATCCTTTTTCCTGATTTTTTCCACCTGATACCGATCTTTGACATAGGGAAAAATTTTTCCCTCTGCTATCCCCCAGGCAATGGATTTCCCCTGATATCGTTCCATGGACAAGCCTCCCTCTTTTCTCTGTCTTTTTTATTATACTTCACTTTCCCGGTATTTTCCAGATTTATTTTGCCTCTGTACTCTGCCCTCCGGTTGTTGTATAATATGGTAAAGATTTCGGGACGGCCTTCGGGCCGGCCAAATAGAATACTGGAAAGAAAGGAATACACCAATGAGCGAAATCAGCAGAAAGTATCAGATTGATACCGAAGAAAACAAAAAATTTCTGGAAGAAGTCCGGGAGGATCTGTTCCGTTTCGGACATAAATTCCCCGCCCCGGGCGGAAGTTCCTATTATCTGGGCGACGACGGAACCCCATGGACGGACAGAAACCGGGAGACCTGGATCACCAGCCGTATGGTACATGTATACAGCCTGGCCAGCTTTCTGGGCCATCCGGGAAGCGGGGAGCTGGCAGACGCCGGCCTGAAGGGTCTGAGAGGGGAACTGCACGATGACGCCAACGGCGGATGGTATGCAGGACTGACCCCGGACGGCCAGATTCTTCCCACCAAACAGTGCTACGCCCACGCCTTCGTGATCCTGGCAGCATCCTCCGGCGTTCTGGCCGGGCGTCCCGGAGCCAAAGAGCTTCTGGAAGACGCTCTGAAGCTTTACGATCTGCGCTTCTGGAACGAGGAAGAGGGCCTTTCCTGTGATACCTGGAACACGGAATTCACCGTGCTGGACGACTACCGGGGCCTGAACGCCAACATGCATACTGTTGAGGCTTTCCTGGCTGCCGCCGATGTGACCGGAGATGAGAAATACCGGGTAAGAGCCGGAAGAATCATCGATCATGTGGTAGGCTGGGCCGGCGCCAACAAATGGAGAATCCCGGAGCATTTCACCAAAGACTGGACCCCGGATCTGGAGTGCAATAAGGAGAAACCGGACGACCAGTTCAAACCTTACGGAGCCACCCCGGGCCACGGCATTGAGTGGGCCCGCCTGATCGTACAGTGGGCTACCTCCTCCTATCCGGATAAGAAGGAAGAGGCCGAGAAATATATCCGCGTTTCCGAGAACCTGTTCTGCCGTGCCGTGGAGGATGCCTGGAACGCCGACGGCGCGCCGGGAATCGTGTACACCACCGACTGGAACGGAAATCCCGTGGTTCATGACAGAATGCACTGGACGCTGGCAGAGGCCATCAACACCTCCGCCGTACTGTACCGGGTGACCGGCAAACAGATTTACGCGGATTACTACGCACAGTTTATGACCTATCTGGATGAGAAGGTTCTGGATCATGTAAACGGTTCCTGGTTCCACCAGCTGGATCAGAACAACCAGGTAATCGGAACCGTATGGCCGGGCAAATCCGACCTGTATCATGCGGTACAGGCCACGCTGATCCCCTACTACAGCCCGTCGCTGTCCATCGCGCCTGCTGTCAAAGAGGGAAAACAGGACTAATATTTGAAAATGACCGTCAAAAAGGCAGGCTCTGCGCCGGAATTTTTCCGGGCAGGCCTGCCTTTTTCATGACGTTTTGTAATCGGTTACTTTTTCTGTGCCTCGATTTTCTCCGCCAGATCGTTCAGATACACCCAGCGGTCCATCTTCTGCTCCAGAAGCTTCTCCGTCTCCTCCTTTTTGGCGGTCAGCTCCGCCAGGCGGCCGGCGTTGGTGGCATTTTCCAGGATTTCCTCATCCAGTTTCCGGATACTCTCCTCCAGACCGGCAATCTCCTCATCGATGGTCTCGTACTCCTTCTGCTCCTTGAAAGAAAATTTCAGCCGCGCCGGGCGGTTCTGTTTCCAGTCTTTTGCCGGGGCCTTCTTTTCTTTTTCCCCAGCGGCAAAGCCGGCCGGCTGCTCCCGCTTTTCCCTGGCCTCCAGATAATCGGTATAGCCGCCCTCATACTGGCGGATTCCACCCGCCCCGTCAAACTCCAGGATCCGGTCCGCCACATTGTCCAGAAAATACCGGTCATGGGATACGGTGACCACAATCCCCTGGAAGGAGTTCAGATAGTCCTCCAGTACCGCCAGCGTGGGAATATCCAGGCTGTCGGAACATTCATCCAGCAGCAGCACGTTGGCGTTCCGGGCCAGAATTCCCAGAAGATACAGCCTGCGCCGTTCTCCCCCGGAAAGCTTCCCGATCAGGGAATACTGCATGTCCGGCGTGAAAAGGAACCGCTCCAGCAGCTGGGAAGCGCTGATCCGCCCTTCCGAAGTGAGTATGTACTCCCCGATCTCTTTGACGTAATCGATCACCCGCTGATTCTCGTCCATCTCCTGCTCTTCCTGGGAAAAATAACCGATGCGGATGGTCTCCCCCACCTGGATCTCTCCCGTATCCGGCTCCAGAACATTCGCCAGCATCTTCATAAAGGTGGATTTTCCGCAGCCGTTGGGGCCCACAATTCCCACCTTCTGGTTTTTCAGGAAAATATAGCTGAAATCCTCCAGAATCACCCGGTCGCCGAACCGTTTTCCCACATGGGAAAGCTCAATGGTCTTCTTGCCCATCCGGGTTTCCACGGAATCCAGCCGGACCGTTTCCTCCTGCACGGGAGCCCTGCCGTTTTTCAGGCTTTCCAGCCGGTCAAGCCTGGCCTTCTGTTTGGTGGTTCTGGCCCGGCAGCCTCGTTTGGCCCACTCCAGCTCGATTCTGAGAATACTCTGGCGTTTCCGCTGGGCAGCCATCTCCCGCTCCTCCCGGTCTGCCTTCAGCTCCAGAAATTTCGTGTAGTTGGCCTCGTAGCCGTACATCTTTCCTCTGGAAACCTCCAGGATCCGGTTGGTCACCTTGTCCAGGAAATACCGGTCATGAGTGACCATCAGCAGCGTTCCCCGGTAATTTTTCAGATAATCCTCCAGCCAGAGAATCATCTGCTCGTCCAGATGGTTGGTGGGCTCGTCCATAATCAGCAGCTCCCCGTCGCCAGCCAGCGTGCCGGCCAGCGCCAGCTTTCTCTTCTGCCCTCCGGACAGCTTCTCCACCGGAATATCATACTCCGTAATTTCCAGCCGGGTCAGAATGCTTTCCACCTTCCACTGCTCCTGGCAGCTCTCCACCCAGGAGCGGACGGTGACATTTTCCGGGAATCTGGGTTCCTGGGGAAGCCAGGCGATCTTCAGACCGTTTCTTTGCACGATCTGCCCCGCGTCCGGCTCCTCCAGCCCCGCGATCATCCGCAGCAGGGTGGTTTTTCCCGTGCCGTTGATGCCGATGATGCCGATTTTATCCCCCTCCTGGATCCCGAAGGAGGCGTTGTCGAAAATCACCTTTTCTCCGAAAACCTTGCTGATCTGTTCAATATTAACGATATTCATCTTCCGTACTCCCTGCCTTTGCCCTCTTATGCTCCGTTTTTTCAACCGCCTATATCATAGCGGATTTTTTCTCCATACGCAACCCGTCACTCCTCTTCCTTTTTATTGACAGCCGGCGGCGTCATATACGGATACAGTTCCTGATAGGCTTCCGCCTCCTCCTCGCTGGTCAGTCCCGCGGGAATCAGTCCGGTACAGTCTGTGCCGGAGCAGCAGGCAAAATCATCCTCTGGCGGAAAGACGAACGCTTCCTTTTTCTTTTTCTGCTTCATGGATATCACCCACTTTCTCTGTTCTGATATCCACAGCATGTGTCATTTTGCCGGCGATTATGCAAAAAACACCGGTCAAACGGTGCCGTATCCTACCAGGTCAGCTTTGCGGCACCCCAGGTCAGTCCGGCTCCGAAGCCCGCCAGCACGATCTGCTGTCCCCGCGCCAGCTTTCCTTCCCGGTTCAGCTCATCCAGAAGGATGGGAATACTGGCGGCAGAGGTATTTCCATACCGGTCCATGTTCATGGGAAAACGGGCCTCGTCCACACCCATCCGTTTTGCCACCGACTGGATAATCCGGCTGTTGGCCTGATGCAGGATATACCAGTCCACCTGATCCGCCCGGGTCCGGGTCTGGTCCAGCAGCTGATGAATACACTCCGGCACCTTTTTCACCGCGAAACGGAATACCTCCTGGCCGTTCATGGTCAGGTAATCGGAAACCGGCGTCCGGTAATCCGTCCCCTCCTCTTTCCTGTGAATCAGATTTTCCACCGGACGGCTGATGCAGCTGAGCACCTCTCCCTTTTTGCCGTCCGAATACTGCACAAACCCCTGAAGCCCTTCTTCGGAGGCTTCCACCACCGCCGCCCCGGCTCCGTCGCCGAAAAGCACGCAGGTGGAGCGGTCCTTCCAGTCCACCAGTTTGGAAAGCACCTCTGTTCCGATCACCAGAGCCTTCTGATAGACCCCCGTCTGAATATAGGCGTGGGCCGTGTTGAGGGCAAAAAGAAATCCGGAGCAGGCCGCTCCCAGATCGAAAGCCACCGCGCCATCTGCCTGAATCTCCTTCTGCACCACACAGGCGGTGCCGGGAAACTGCAGGTCCCCTGTGCAGGTGGCCACAATAATCAGCTGAATCTCTCCGGCTGAAACTCCCGCATTCTCAAGCGCCCGTCTGGCCGCTTCCGCTGCCATGGAGGCTCCTGATTCTCCTTTTACGATTCTCCGGCTGCGGATGCCGGTTCTGGTGGAAATCCATTCATCACTGGTATCCACCACCTGTGCCAGATCGTCATTTGTGATAATTTCTGCCGGAAGACAGCTTCCGGTTCCTGTTATTCTCGATGTCATATGTCATCCCCGATACTTAATTAATTTGATTATCAAAGTATTTCCTTCCAAAGTATAGCCCGGATTCCCCTGTTTGTCAAACACAAAAGCATTTACAAGCGGGGAAAAATCCTTTAAAATGGTAAAGTATTAATAGAAGAATATGGAGGATAATCTATGTCAAGTGAAACTTTGAAGATTTTTCTTGCCATGGCCGCCTATATGCTGGTGGTCATCGGCATCGGCCTGTTTTTTGCCAAAAGAGCACAGGCCAACTCGGAAAACTATTTTCTGGGCGGACGTTCTCTGGGCCCCTGGGTGGCTGCCATGAGCGCGGAGGCGTCCGATATGAGCGGCTGGCTTTTGATGGGCCTTCCGGGCGTCGCTTACTGGTGCGGTATCTCCGATGCCATGTGGACTGCCCTGGGTCTGGCCATCGGAACCTATATCAACTGGCTGGTTGTGGCCCGGCGGCTGCGGAGGTATTCGGCAGTTTCCGGTGACGCCATCACGGTTCCCGATTTTCTCAGCAACCGGTTCCACGAAAAGAAAAAGGTAATTCTGGGCATTTCGGCTGTGTTTATTCTTGTATTTTTTACGGTATACGCCGCCAGCTGCTTCGTCACCTGCGGAAAGCTGTTCTCCACCCTGTTCGGCTTCTCTTACCATTCCATGATGATCGCCGGAGCCATCTTTGTGGTGGTGTATACGTTTATCGGAGGCTTCCTGGCAGAGAGCGCCTCTGACTTCATGCAGGCGGTGGTGATGGTAATTGCCCTGATCACGATTCTGGTGCTGGGTACTATTTCCGCCGGCGGTGTGGGAGCCGTCATTGACAATGCCCGCTCCATCCCCGGATTTTTCTCTCCCACTGCCATCGCCACCCCGGTGGTGGACGCCAACGGAGTACA
>DVON01000242.1 GCA_018713585.1 Candidatus Pullilachnospira stercoravium
GGATTTTTTGATTGTTAAGAAATATGTACTAATTATGTTTGCGGTATGCGTTATTTTTCCATTATTTTTGATATGGCGTTCACCTGAATATGCAGGCATATTGGGCTTTGTTTTGATAACGATTTTTTCAATTTTTATGCTTTTACAATATGTATCTTTGAAAGAAACACAATATCCTAAAGCGTCAACTTTATTATGTGCACTACCATTTCCACGAAAAGATATTGTATTGGCAAAGTATATCTTTTGTATAACAATATATTTTGCTTGCTGCCTGATTTTTGGAATTGAAACACTTTTATTTCCACAACTTCGGAATATAGGCTTTGAAATACCTGTCATCTTATTTTTAATCGTATCTCTATTTTTGGGTGTTTATTTGCCAGTACAATATAAATTTGGTTATGAAAAGACAAAACTGTTTTTTGTAGTGCTGATAATGGCTTCTCCATTTGTATTCGCACAATCTTTAAAAATGAAAAACAGTTTGAATATAAATATCTTCGAGAACATAAATCCTATATTTTTGTTCACTGGAAGTTTGGTAATAAGTGTATTGATTTTGACTATATCTTCCGCTATATCAATAAAAATTTTTAAACAAGCCGATTTATCGTAATTTTACCGAGGTGTTAATCATGGACAATGAACTTGTTTTTTAACTATTATAACCATAATTGTTTTGGGATTTTGTATTGCGAATATTGTTTCTTATCTTATCAATAAAAACCATACTAAAGAAACAGAAGGAACAGTCATTTCCGTAAAAATGCCTAACCCTACAACAGAAAAAATGCGGAATTCAAAATGGGCAATCGTAACATATAAAGTTGCCGGAAAAAATTACACTTCACAAAATCGCATACAAGTTCCAATGTCAGTAGATGTTGGAAGTCATATACCAGTACACTACAACACAAAACAGCCAGAAACGCTATATCAATTTTCAGTAAAACGTATCGTTGTTTCTGCTTTAATTTTTATTATATGTGTGTTGATAATTGCTTATAAAATAATGTGATTAAGGAGAAAACTAAATGCCACATTTTCCAGAATGGTTTGTTTTGATTTGTATATTACTTCCTATCGGAAATCAGATATATAAAAAATGGAAGAACCGTAAAAAATAACTCTTTGTAGCAAAGCCAGCCGAGTCAGTCAACGATAAAATGAACGCCGCTTTGCGGCGTCGTTGACAGCCCCGCCCGCCTTTGCTGGTAGGCAATCAAGGGGCGACAGCAAGGAGTGCTGCCGCCCCGCACTATTATCAGAGAGGGGGAATTTCCATGACTGAAGATGAAGCCTACAAAGCGCATATCCAGTACACATTCAATGCCTTTTGCAAGATTGTTATTCGCCATGCAGCCATAGATAAAATCTTGAAGCTGCGCCGGAGGTGGGAACGGGAAGTTTCCCTTGACTACCTGATGAATGAGAAGTTTGTCCAGCTTGCCGAGCCGGAGCAGCTTGAAGAATATCTTTTTACTGCCTGCGGCCAGACCGCCGTTCTGTACCATGCGGAACTTGCCGCCGCCCTTGCCCTTTTGCCGGAGCAGACACAGGAAGAAATTTTCCGTTACTACTTCCTGCGCCAGCCGCAGCGCGTGATCGGCATACATATCGGCCGGACACGCAGCACAGCAGGGCGGCATATCCAGCTTATCCAATTTATCATCGCTTGACAGCTGATTTAATTGGATATTGTAGCAGCACAATAATATAAATAATAATGCCATTGGTATCAATCCAAGCATAAATCGAAAAACAGCTTTCATTCTTCTTCTCTCCTGTCAGTGCTGAGCGTTCATCCTTCAATGTTTTGAATGTATCAGGATTCTCTTTTTATTAACGTAACGCACAAAAAAAGGGGTGTCAACAAAAACACGGTACTGTCACGAAACGTTCACTGTTTCTTTACATAACTGAAGGAAAAGCGGAACGCAAGCTCCGCTTTTCCTTTTTGGGCCGTACAAAAATATTTTTACCACCGGCGTGACCATTTTTAACGCCAGCAGCCTCAGCGGCATGTCAGGCGGCGGGAATGTCCGCATATTCCCCTGCTATTTTGCCCGTGACAGAAGCTCCAGCGGAAGCGCGCAGATTTCCCGGTACGTTTTCTCCTGGTAGGAAGGATCCAGCGGATAGGAGGCGTCCTCCTCCACAGTCTCCACCGTGATGGCCGGCTTTCCCAGAAACTCCGAAAAATAATTTACCGGTCTTCCGCCGTTAAGATGAGAAAGGTATTCCTCCTCCCGTTTGCCCAGGCTGTAATCCGACAGTTTCTGCAGATAGCGGGCCAGCTTATGGTTGCGCTGATTATAGGCAAAAGGCATGGCCTGCCGGTAATAGTAGATAATCCGGCCTCTGGAATGAAAATCCACATAGCCCAGGGTATCGTAGTCCTGGAATACCTGGATCAGCGCCTGGGTTTCATTTTCGCTGGCAGGATATTCGCCCAGTTGCTGCTGAATATAGGACCGGCAGGGGAAATTCCGGTTGATGTCCACCCCTCTGGCATTGTATTTCCAGTGCTGCCAGCCGATTTCCTTCATCTTGCACAGCTGACGCAGCACCGGATTATGTATCACGGAAAATCCTCGCAGCGCGATCTCATAGCCGTCAGGGTTCACCAGCGGAATTACCACGACGGAGCATCCGTTCAGAAGGGTCTGTACCGGATAACCATAACGCTCCTCGCGGTCCTGGAAAGCCTGGCAGTAATCCTCCAGCATCTTTACCAGCAATACCGGATTTACTGATTCTCTTCCGTGTATTCCGGCCGTAAGCACCAGTGTCTTTTTTCCCAGACCAACCCTCATCATGGGAATATCCCTGCCGTCGTGGCTTGTACCAATGGACCGGCAGACGGTAAAATCCGGATACCGCCGGGAAAGCTCCTCCATTCCCTGAAAAATGTCCTCATAAGAGTAGCGCCTGTTTAATGCAATCATAGTAAGTACCTCCGTGTATCTGTATTTCAGCTTTTTGTACCTACTATATGCGGCCGGGAATCGTTTTAGAACCTGAAATCCGAAAAAAAGGACACGGCCCCAAAAAGACCGTGTCCCCGGGCAGGGCGATGTTTCCGGAACAGTGTTCAGGAACGGATCTGTCCGCTGCCGTAGATGATATATTTTGTGGTGGTCAGAGCCAGAAGCCCCATGGGCCCCCGGGCGTGAAGCTTCTGGGTGCTGATACCGATTTCCGCGCCGAAGCCGAACTCAAATCCGTCTGTGAACCGGGTGGAGGCGTTGACGTAGACGCAGGCCGCGTCCACCAGATCCAGGAACTTCTGGGCATTTTCGTAGCTGTCGGTGACAATGGTTTCCGAGTGGCCCGTATTGTACCGGTTGATATGGGCGATGGCCTCGTCCACGGAGGAAACCGTTTTCATGGAAACGATGTAATCCAGATATTCCTGTCCCCAGTCCTCTTCCGTGGCGGGTACCGCTTCCGGAATCAGGCTGCGGACGGATTCATCTCCCCGGATTTCCACCTGTTTGTCTCCCAGTCTTTTCCCCAGTACAGGAAGCAGCTGCTCCTTCACCTTCTCATGTACCAGAATGGATTCGCAGGCGTTGCAGACGCCCACCCGCTGGGTTTTGGCGTTCAAAATGATGTCCGCGGCCATGGACAGATCCGCGGTCTCATCCACATACACGTGACAGTTTCCGGTGCCTGTCTCGATCACCGGGATGGTGCTGTTCTCCACCACGGAACGGATCAGCCCCGCCCCGCCTCTGGGGATCAGCACATCCACATAGCGGTTCAGCTTCATGAAGGCCCGGGTGGTTTCCCGGGAAGTATCCGTGATCAGAAGCAGCGCGTCCGGGTTTACCTGACAGTCTTTCAGCGACTGCCGCAGACTGTCCACAATGGCTGTATTGGAGTGAATGGCATCGCTTCCGCCCTTTAAGATTACCGCGTTGCCGGTCTTGAAGCAGAGACCGAAAGCATCCGCCGTGACATTGGGACGGGCCTCGTAGATGATGCCCACCACGCCCAGGGGCACCCGCTTCTGGCCGATCAGCAGACCGTTGGGCCGTTTCTTCATGCCGATAACCTCGCCCACAGGATCGTCCAGGGCCGCAATCTGGCGAAGCCCCAGAGCAATCTGCCGGATCCGCTCCTCCGTGAGGGCAAGCCGGTCCAGAAGTCCGGCGCTCATTCCGTTTTTCCTGCCGTTTTCCATGTCCTTCTCATTTTCCGCGAGAATTTGCCGCGCATTTTTCTGAAGATCGTCGGCTGCCTGATGCAGCACCTGATTTTTCTTCTCCGTAGTCAGAAGCCGCAGGGAAGTTTCCGCCTCCCTGGCCCTGATTCCCAAACGTTCCAGCTGTTCCATTCTGCTCTCCTTTCTTACTTGACTTTGGCCGCATGGCCGTAAAGGTATCCCCTTGCGGGGTTTCCTTAACTTTGGCCGTATGGCCAAAAAGGTATCCCCTTGCGGGATTTTTACCGGTAAATCTGCTTCTCCGTAATCAGGCAGCGGGGAAGGATATCCGTTTCCTCCCGGGGTACCTGATCAAATAACTGAAATTCAAAAGCTACCGCGGCGGTAAAGAGATCCGGATGAGCGGCCAGATACCGGTCGTAAAATCCTCCGCCGTATCCTACCCGTCCCCGGCTCCGGTCAAAGGCCACGCCAGGCATAATCATCAAACCGTTGCTGCCGTCTGCCGCCGAAAGCCCCTGTTTAGGCTCCCGGATGCCGAAGTATCCGGGTTCCAGATCCTCTTCCCCGTCTATCCGGAAGAAAATCATCTCTTTTCCCTCAACTTTAGGAGCCGCTACCTGCTTTCCACGGGCAAGGGCCTCCCTGAGGATTTCCCCGGTCATTACTTCATTGCGGCAGTCTATGTACAGATAAATCCACCTGGCCCGGTCAAATTCCGCAAGAGAAATCACCCGGCGGCAGATCTCGTGGCTGTTCCGGAGAATCTGCTCCTCTGGAGCTTCCTTCCTGAGACGGAATACTTTTTTCCTAATGTCTGTTTTTGTCTCCATATTTTTCTCCCAGATTGACGATGGTGCCGTCCTTCTCCTGAATATCAATATTGTCCAGCTGTGCTCTCAGATTCATCCGCACGCTGGCGATAAACTCCTGACGCAGCTTGCGCTGCTCTGCTTTTTCCTCCTCTGTCAGCCCTTCCGCCTTGGACTTTCTGGCCAGCTGATTGATGCGGTCAATTTTTTCCTGTTCCATAGTAAACTCCTTTTTCTTTTTCAGGATGTGCTTTTGATGTAATCCAGCAGATAAAACTCTTCCTTGGGATCTGCCAGAAACAGGGTTCCGTGATTTCTTCCCTGCATGATCTTGTGGATCACATGAAAATCCGATCCGTTGGCAATCACCATATCGGCCCCGGCGTTCACCGCCAGCTGCGCCGCCTTCAGTTTTGTGGCCATACCGCCGGTGCCTACGCTGCTTCCAGGGGTATCCTTGCCCATCTGACGCATCCGGTCGTCCAGCTTCTCCACCACATCGATAAACCGGGCGTCCGGGTTCTGATGGGGGTCGTCGGTAAACAGACCGTCGATATCCGAAAGAAGGATCAGAAGATCCGCCCCGATCAGCGCGGCCACCACCGCCGACAGCGTATCGTTGTCGCCAAACTGAATTTCGTGGGTGGAAATGGTGTCATTTTCATTAACAATGGGGATGGCTCCCATGGAAAGAAGCTGACAGAAAGTATTTCTGGCATTTTTCCTGTTGGCGCTGTGGAGCATGATACTTTTGGTCATCAGGATCTGCCCCGCCACCTGATTATATTCGGAAAAAAGCTTCTGATAAATCATCATCAGTTTCGCCTGGCCGATGGCCGCGCAGGCCTGTTTCTCCGACAGGGTGGCAGGTTTTCGGTCGTATCCCAGCGTCCGGCTTCCCACCATGATGGCTCCGGAGGATACCAACACCACGTCGATTCCCTGGTTGCGCAGATCGCTGATCTCCCGTACCAGAATCTCCAGCTTGATCAGATCCAGATTTCCTGTCTCCTTATGGGTCAGGGAGGAGGATCCGATTTTAATCACCACCCGTTTTTTCTCTTTTAGTCTCTCTCTCACTGCGTTCATCGTTCTTTGTACTCCTCTTTGGCAGGGGGCGCCGCCCCTTTCTGCTGTTTTACTATTGTATCGCACTTGCGCCGAAAGCGCCAGCACTTTTTTCCGCCTCCTGCGTCAGCTGGAATAGTTTTCCAGAAATCCGTACAGCCGCTGTTTTCCCCGGATCACATAGCCTTCCCGGATTCTGTCTCTCACTTTCTCCGGAAGCGACGCGTAGAGAATTTCCGTGGTTTCATACAGTTCCCCGTCCTCCGTATATACGGTAACCATCCCCTCGTCCTCCCGGATTTCAAACTCGGGTTCCATGGAACTCTCCGTTTCCATACTTCTGGGGGAACCGCCTGAAAAGAACCGGTAGCTGGCATAGAAACCGAAGGCCAGAAGAAAAACAACAGAAAAAAGACCGACAGCATAAGAAAATTTCCGCATAACAAAAGCTCCTTTTTTCTTATAGTATCGGTCCTGTTCTTCCTGTTTATACCTGTCCGGTCCTTATTCCTGCGCAGCCCCGGCGGCATCCGCGGTGTCGGCTGTTTCACCGGTTGAGTCCGTCTCGCTGGTCTCGGCTGTTTCACCTGTACCGGCTTCCTGAGACGCGGTATCCGCGCCCAGAATCTCTACCCGGTCCGCATAGGTGTCCTGAATGATGCAAACCCATGTTTTTCCGGTGTCCAGAGTAATCTGATTTCCGTTGGTATCATAATAATATGTGGGACCCCAGGGAGTTTGCTTGCTCCAGGTAATATCGATGGCTTTTCCGTTTACAATATATTTTCCCACGTTTCCGGCGTCCACATCGATGTTCAGATAACCGTTTTCATCGTAATTGCGCCAGGTAGAGTACTGAAGGATAATGTTTTTGTATGCCAGCTGCTCTCCCGTCAGCTCATCGATCTGTTTGTCGCCGAACTGATACCGGTAGTACAGCTTATCCTCCGGGTTGTACTCAAACCAGGGCTCGTTGAGAAAATAGCCCGGCTTTACAATCTGCGCATCCACGCCCGGAAGATCGATTTCATCATCTACGCCACAGAACGCGTAGCCCGGCACAAAGTCTTCCGCGTAATCCTGACTGTAGCCGTTGATCTCAATACCCTTCTGAATACCCTCAAAGCTGGTATAGGCGTTATGAGGAGCCTTTCTGTCTGAAGTACGGTAAAATACCTGATCACCGTAGCCGGCCAGACCGCTGAGGTTTTCCACTTCAGGAAGCTCCAGATAAGGAACCGCGTAGGCGGACTGTCCGTAGTGAGTATAGATGGCATTGAAGCCGGAGGCATAGAAAATGTAATAATCCCGGCAGCTGCGTACCGGACCGATCTTCTCAAGGCTGTCATAGTCCTCGAAAATAGCCATCATCCGGGTGATTCCGCCTTCCACCGGCGCCTCATACATTACGCCCGCGTTGGCAATTCCGGCCTGCGGCAGCGCCGCCTGCACATTGTTGATCATCACCGCCACCGGACGCCGTCTTCCGATGGTTTCCGGCACATACTCTCCGGTCAGATAACTGGTCACATAACCTTCCGGAACCGGGGTCTCCGTGGGCTCCGGATCCTGTGCCTCCAGTATCTCAGGAGTGGGTGTTTCTTCCGCTGCGGCCTCCGCCGCAGGCGTAGGCGTGGGCGTCACATCCGACTCCGAATCCGTTTTCTGGCAACCTGCCAGAAGAGCACCCGCGGCTCCCAGCAGGAAAATAATTGCTGCATATTTTTTCATAATCAAGCTCCTTTTATCTTGTGATATGCAGGACATTCAGCACCTGTTCCTGCTTTTTCTCCATCAGTACCCGTTCTTCTTCCTCCATGTGATCGTACCCCAGCAGATGAAGCATACTGTGGGCAATCAGAAACGCATATTCCCGCAGGATTCCATGTCCGTAAGCGGCAGCCTGCCGGACGGCAGTGGGAATGGAAATCATAATATCTCCCAGGAGAAGTTCCCCGGTGTCCGGATGGAAACATCCGGGATCCTCTTCGAGAAATTCATAGCTGGCGGGAGCGGGGAAATCCACCATGGGGAAAGACAGTACATCCGTGGACCGGTCGATCTGCCGGAACTGCCGGTTGGCGCTGCGGATCTCCTCGTCGCCGGTGAGAATCACATTTACGCAGGCCTCATAGGGGCAGCTTTCCTGATCCAGTACGGCTTCCGCCACTTGCCGGGCCACCTGTTCAAAATCGAAATCAAACTGCTGATCCTGTTCATTTTCCAGAGAAACTGTCATCTGCGCCCTCCTCTTCTGTGCGGCATCTTTCCCGGGACCGGATGCTCATCCAGGGGATATTTCTTTTCATACGCTTCGTAAGCCTGAACGATTTTCTGTACCAGCGGGTGCCGTACCACATCCTTGCTGGTCAGCTGGCAGACGGCGATATCATCCACCTTTTTCAGCACCTGCAGCGCAACCTCCAGACCGGATTTCTGACCGGAAGGAAGATCCTTCTGGGAGGAATCGCCGGTGACGATTACCTTGGATCCGAATCCGATTCTTGTCAGGAACATTTTCATCTGGGCAGGGGTGGTATTCTGCGCTTCATCCAGAATGATAAAGGCGTTATCCAGGGTACGTCCTCTCATATAAGCCAGGGGAGCCACCTCAATAAGACCTTTCTCCATATTTTTTGTGAAGCTTTCCGGCCCCATAATCTGATACAGGGCATCGTAGAGGGGACGCAGATAGGGATCCACCTTGCTCTGAAGATCACCCGGAAGAAATCCCAGCTTCTCCCCCGCCTCAATGGCCGGGCGTGTCAGAATGATCCGCCCTACCTCATCGTTGCGGAAGGCCGTGATTGCCATGGCCATGGCAAGGTATGTCTTTCCGGTTCCCGCGGGCCCCACGCCGAAAACAATCATCTTTTTTCGGATCTCGTCCACATAGGCCTTCTGCCCCAGGGTTTTGGGCTTTACCGGACGGCCGTTGATGGTATGGCAGATGCAGTCCTCATCCATCTGGGCCAGAGGTGCCTCCTGGTCTTCCAGCGCCAGAGACAGGGCATAATCCACGTTCTGAGCCTGAATTACATTGCCCCGGAGAGAAAGCTTCAGAAGTTCCCGGAAAATGTCGGCGGCCTTTTTCACGTTGGAGGCGGGGCCGATGATTTTCAGCATTCCGTCCCGGGAAATCAGCGTCACCCGCAGCGTCCGCTCAATTTTCTTGATATGCTCGTCGAACTGACCAAAAAGATTCCGCTCATGCTCCGCGGGAATTTCCATCTGCTGTTCTATGATGCTGTTGGTCATGTATTTTCTTCGTCCTTTCTTTGCGATATTTCTCGCACTGTTTTCTATTTTACCATTTTTTCGCCAGAATGAAACCCCTTTTTTCTTTCAATTTCATTTCAGGGCGGATCCCGCAGAAATATGCAAAGATTTTCTGTGCAATCAATCGTTATCTTCCGGGATATCCTCCGCGTCCTCCTCATCCGGCTGCCAGGCTTTTCCAAACTGAACTTCCTTGAAAAGCGCCGCCAGACCGGTGATCTGTTTGAGCCGCAGGATTTCATCCCGGTCCATGCCCAGGTGTTTGGAAATCCAGGCATCGGATCTTCCCAGTTCATGCAGCTCCCGGACGATATTGCTCATAAGATCCACATCGTGGCTTCCCCGGGCCCGGTTATGGCGGATGGTACTGGCCATCCGCTGATCCAGCGGCTTGTCGATGACGGAAACCGGCAGCAGCCCCTTTTCCCGCTCATAGATATCCGGATGCTCCTTCATCACCCGGTACCGGTGAAAGCCGTCTACAATCACATAGACGTCCTGGGATTTGGCGTAATAACAGACCACCGGCATGGTATAGCCGTCCTCCTTGATGCTTTCATAAAGCAGCTTCATCTCCGGAGGGGCTACAGTGTTGGGATTGTAGGTATTGGGTTTCACCTTCTCCAGAGGAACCGCAATCACGTTGTAAACAGGACTTTTATACT
>DVON01000243.1 GCA_018713585.1 Candidatus Pullilachnospira stercoravium
AAAAAGCAGAAAAAAAGAAATGTGAATGGAAATTTCATTCCTATGAATATTATAGTGAATTTCCTTTGCCATCGGCTGGCGAGGCAGGGTATGAGGGGCTGGAAAAAACGAATCAATTAATCGCCAAAACAGATGGGGCGGATGGATTTCCCCGGATTCTTGATATCACCAACAGGGATGAGGAGGATTACCGGCTGAATTATTTGTCCTGCTATTATGAGAAGGAAGAGGATTTTGTTTCCAGTCTTCCGGACAGAGAAATCACAAAGGATGAGGCAGTGGAAATTGGCGATCAGCTGGTGGAAAAACTGGGATTTTCGGATTGGAAATTTTATGACTACACCGTGGTGAAACATACGGAACAGGTATTTTCGCTTTTCTATACACCGGCCTATGAAGGAGTTCAGACTTTAAGAGGGCCCATGATCAATGTGAAATCCGATGACTTATATGCTGCAAACTATTACTATTCTGAGATCAGAATCGGTATTACAAACGGAAGTGTTACCAGTGTGGAACTGGTATCCCCCATGGATGTGGTGAAGATTGAAAATCCGGATGTGGAAACTTTGCCGTTTGAAGAGATTTATCAGGCGTTTAAAAATCAGATGCAGGCACAGTTTACAAAGACAACAATCATTGATCCGGAAATTCCCGGTATTGATGAGATGGAAATGGAAATCCGGATTACAAAGATCCGGCAGGGACTTTTCCGGATTAAAGAAAAAAATAATCAGGATGATTTTCTGGTCGTGCCGGTATGGTCTTTTTACGGTACTGCAGTGGTAGATGGTTCCACATGGACGGAGCAGGAATTTGTTATGATTAACGCCCTGGACGGCAGTGTAATTGATACGAATCTGGGTTACTGAGTAAGGCAGGATTTTATGCTGAAGTATGACAGAAACCGGGCCCTTTCGGCCCGGTGGATTTATATAAGTGTTTTTGCAATTCCGCTTTTTCTGATGCTCACCCGGATGGACGCGATTGCCGGGATTCTCCGGGCGAAAGAGCCGCCTGCAGCCGGGTGGACGAACCAGTTTATTCTGGATACCCTGCAGGGGGACGCCATGCTGTTTTTCCTTCCGGTCATCTGTGCCCTGCCTTATGCATCCAGTTTTGTTGATGAAGCGAAATCGGGTGTCACGAAATTCGTCCTGACACGGGTGAAGTGTTCCCGCTATCTGAGCTCCAAAGCGGCAGCGGCTGCTTTCTCAGGAGGTGCCGTTGTTTTGCTTGGGTCGCTGGCTTTTCTGTGCGCTGCTTTGGTGCTGTTTCTTCCGCTGGAGGAAGGAAACCAGGGGCAGGAACTGGCGGCGGCTGTCCCGGAATATGGGCGGCTTTTGTGCCGTTATTTTTGTCTGGGAGCATTGGGGGCGGAAACCGGTCTGTGGCTTTCGACACTTCTGTATAACCGTTATATGGCGTGGCTTTCCCCTTTCATGGCGGAGTACCTTCTGATCATTTTCTGCGAGAGATATTTCCCGGCGTGTAAGATTCTGTATCCGGCACAGTGGCTGAAGCCGGAAGCCGCATGGCCGTGGAATGGGTGGAGTGTGGTCTGCTGGCTGGCGCTGCTTTGCGGGGCTTCGGCAGCGGGGTTTTTCAAAGCTGCGAAAAGGAGGCTGGGACGTGGTTAAAAAACTGAAGATGATCTGGATTACGGCGGGATATAATTTCCGGCTGTGGAGAGGAAATATGCGGATTGCCGCCACGTTTGTGCTGGCGTTTATTCTCTGCTTTCTGCTGACGGATAAACTGGTGGTTTTCGCCCGGGAGCAAGGAACGACGATGCAGATACTGGAGGCGTTTATCTGGACTTTTGGGGATGGAAATTCCATTCTTCTCTCGTCTTTGCTGCTGCTTTTGCTGTTTGGGGATCTTCCTTTTATCACAGCCGCAACCCCGTTTTTTCTGATCCGGGAAAACCGCAGAATCTGGATGGCCGGGCAGCTGCTTTATATTTTTTTGGCCGCCTTTCTGTATCTGGGTTTTACCCTGTTCTCCACCTGTGTACTCTGTATGCAGTACGCATTTCCCAAAAACACATGGAGTTATACGGCGGCCACTCTGGCCTACTCGGAGAAAGGGGAGCAGCTGGCTATCCCCGCGGCAGTGAAAACACTGGAGATGGGGCGGCCCTTTCAGACAACCGGGTATATTTTTCTGCTGATACTGGCATATACGCTGGTACTTATTCTGATCCAGATGTTTTTTACCATCTGGAAAGGGCAGGCCGCAGGGGTGGTGAGTGCATTGACATTCAGCGCTTACGGGCTGCTTCTGAATCCCGAAAATATCCAGTCGCTGCTGAAGCTGCCGGATGAATTATATTATAAGGCCCGGGTATGGGTCGGGTGGATTTCCCCTTTAAACCAGGCCACCTATTCCATGCACGATTTCGGCTATGACAATCTTCCCACCATGCGTCAGACGGCGGGGATTTTCGGAGTGATTCTGCTGACACTTACGGTGCTTACGATACGCAGAATGAAGAAATACAGTTTCCAGTTCCGGGGAACGGAGACTTGAGGAGAAAAAATGAGGACAGTAATCAGACTGGAACACGTTTCCATGACTTTCCGGGAGGAAGAAGTCCTGCACGATCTTAGCTTTGAGTTTCAGGAGGGAAGGATTTATGGAATTGTGGGAAACAACGGAAGCGGGAAAACCGTTTTGATGAAATGTATCTGCGGTTTTCTGCACCCCACCAGAGGAAGAATCCTGGTCAATTATCAGGAAATCGGAAAAGAGACGGATTTTCCGGAGGATGTGGGAGTGATTATTGAAACGCCGGGTTTTTTGCCGAATCTGACGGGGCTTAAAAATCTGGAACTGCTGGCATCGCTTCGGGGAAAGGTGGGAAAAGAGAGGATACGGGAAGTGATCCGGATGGTGGGACTGGATCCGGATATGAAGAAACCGGTATCAAAATATTCTCTGGGGATGCGCCAGAGGCTCGGAATCGCCCAGGCGGTAATGGAAGATCCTTCTCTGCTGATTCTGGACGAGCCCTTTAACGGGTTGGATAAAAAAGGCGTCAATCAGATGCATAAGCTGATTCTCCGGCTGAAAAATGACCGGAAAACCATTCTTCTTTCCAGTCACAGTCAAAATGACATCGATGTGCTGTGTGACATTGTCTGCGAGATGGATGGGGGCCATATGAAGTGTATCCGGGACGGTATGGAGGAAAAG
>DVON01000025.1 GCA_018713585.1 Candidatus Pullilachnospira stercoravium
AAACAATTATATAACGGATTTTTTACGATTTTTCACCTGTTTTTCAATTTTTCGTAATTCTTTCTTTCCTTTTTCCACTTATCAAGGTATAATAACCGCGAATGCGGTTAAGCGATTTCTGCGGAACCGCAGGAAGGTGCCGCGGCAGCGGCGGAAAACAAATGAACCCCAAAGGAGATGTACAGCCCATGAAGTTGCAGCAGCTGATGAGTTATGTGAGACGAGCCATTGATGATTACGGAATGATTGAGGACGGAGACCGGATTGCGGTGGGAATTTCCGGAGGAAAAGACAGCCTGACCCTTCTCTATGCGCTGGCAGGGCTGAAACGGTTTTACCCTCATCCGTTTGAACTGGAGGCTATAACAGTGGATCTGGGTCATCCGGGATTTGACGTGACGCCTGTCAGGAAGCTTTGTGAAAGCATGGAAATCCCCTATACCGTGGTAAAAACGGAGATTGCCCAGATTATTTTTGAGGAGCGCAAAGAGTCAAATCCCTGTTCTCTGTGTGCGAAGATGCGCAAAGGCGCGCTTAATGACGCCATCAAAAAGGCAGGCTGCAACAAGGTGGCCTACGCCCATCACAAGGACGATATGATCGAGACCATGCTGCTCTCCCTGATTTTTGAAGGAAGGTTCCATTCCTTTTCACCGAAAACGTACCTGGACCGGATGGATTTGACGGTGATCCGCCCGATGATGTACGTTTCGGAGTACGACGTCCGTGGATTTACCGCGAAATACCAGCTTCCCGTCATCAAAAGCCCCTGCCCGGCAGACGGATACACGAAGCGGGAATACGCGAAAAATCTGGTGCGCCAGCTGAATCAGGAGCATCCCGGTGCCCGGGAGCGCATGTTTGCCGCCATTTTGCGAGGCGATATCAAAGGATGGCCGAAGCCTGTCAGATAAGGATCAGAATCCTGTGAAATAAAAAGCTGCCGTATGAAGTTATCTCATACGGCAGCCGAAGCCATCAGTAAATCGGTTTCTTATATCCCTTCTCCTTCTGCTGAATCGCTTTCAGGATCAGTTCAATGGTTCCGTCAATTCCCATCTTTCCGCTGTCAATGCTGAGATCGTAGGAATCCACATCGCCCCACTTTTTACTGGTATAGTAGTTGTAGTAGCTGGAACGCTTCTTGTCCGCTTTCTGGATCTTATCCTTGGCCTTTGCATCTGTGAGATCATACAGCTTCGCAATTCTGCGGATCCTGGTCTCCAGGCTGGCGTGAATAAAGACACTGAGACAGTTGTCAAAATCTGCCAACGCGTAATCGGCGCACCGTCCGATCATGATGCAGGGTCCCTCGGAAGCGATTTTCTTTATCGTCTCAAACTGTGCAAGAAAAACCTTCTGATTGATCGGCATATCGGAAAAAGCGGAAGAAGAATAGCCGAAGGAATACGTATCCATGACCAGAGAGTACAGGAAACTGTTAGTGGGCTTTTCGTCTTGGTTTTCAAAAAGCTCCTGGCTCATGCCGCTGTCTTTTGCAGCCCTATCCAACAGCTCTTTATCGTAACATTTGATTCCCAGCTCTTCTGCAAGGGCCCTGCCGATCTGACGGCCGGCGCTTCCGTACTGCCTTCCGATGGTAATCACGGTTTTTGTCTCCATACAAAACCCCTCCCTTTCACGAAAATCTTATAAAAACTATTATAGAATATTTTCGTCAAAATGTATAGTCTCTATTTTCTAAAATTTTTTAATAACTGTGTGAAATATTCGGGCAAAGGCGCTTCAAATTCCACATATTCTCCGGTGGAAGGATGGAGGAATCCCAGCGTCATGGCATGCAGGCACTGCCCCTGAAGCCGGAAGGGCTGCTTTCCCGAAGGTCCATAGACCTCATCTCCCAGCAGCGGGTGACCGATAGATGCCATGTGAACGCGGATCTGATGGGTACGGCCTGTTTCCAGACGGCATTCGATGTATGTGAAACTGCCAAACCGCTCCAGCACCCGGTAGTGGGTAACCGCCGTCTTGCCGTTCTTTTCGTTGACCGCCATTTTCTTCCGGTCCACCGGGTGGCGCCCGATGGGGCGGTCGACGGTACCCTCATCTTCCTTCAGGTTATTCCAGACGATGGCCTGGTAGCTCCTGGTAATCGAATGTTCCTTCAGCTGCTGTGCCAGGCTCTGATGTGCCTGATCGTTTTTGCAGATGACAATGGCACCGGTGGTATCCCTGTCGATCCGGTGAACGATTCCCGGGCGCATGACTCCGTTGATACCGGAGAGATTTCCCTGGCAGTGATACATCACCGCGTTGACCACCGTGTTGGTGTAATGCCCTGCAGCCGGGTGTACTACCATACCCTTGGGCTTATTGATGACCAGCACATCGGAATCCTCGTAAAGGATATCCAGGGGGATGTTTTCCGGGAGAATGTCCGGAAGCTGCGGATCCGGAACGATAACCAGCACTTGATCCTCCGGCTGCAGCCGGTAGTTTGCCTTGACGGGACGGCCGTTGACGGTAATCTGTTCCTCCCGGATCAGTTTCTGCAGAAAAGACCGGGACTGGTCGGGCATCTGCTGTGCCAGATACCGGTCAATTCTGCTGTCCGCGTCCTCTGAAAGCACTTCAAAGTTTATCTGTTTCATCCGCGTCCTCCTGTCCTCTGCGGCTCTGGAAAGAGAAATCTTCCTCCCGGTACACAAACAGAATGCAGATCATCAGCGATACAAAGGAAAGTACCACATAAATATCCGCCACATTAAAAATGGGGAAATCTATCAGCGAAAAATAAAAGAAGTCCACCACATAACCCAGACGGATCCGGTCGATCAGATTGCCCAGCGCCCCGGAAACCAGAACCACCGCCGTAATATGCAGCGGCATATACCGTTTGATTTTCGGAAGCCGGATATAGACCCATACCGCCGCCGCCAGAAAAATGGCGGTGAGGATCACAAACAGCCAGATCTGGTTCTGCAGCAGCCCGAAAGCAGCGCCCCGGTTCTCCAGATATTGCAGCTGGAAAACGCCCGGAATCAGAGTAATACTCTCCTGTCCGGCCAGATGCCGGACAGCCAGGGATTTGGTCCACTGATCCAGCCCCACAAGAACCGCCACCCCGATGATCGCGAAAAGGACGTAAATTCCGTTTTTTTTCTTATTCTCCATCGATCAGATCTCCATTGATAAAATTTACGGCCTCGATGATTTCCGCGTCTGTCACTGCGTCATCAATCACAGCCTGACCGATTTTTTTCAGAAGAATGAAACGGATCTGTCCGTTGGCCATCTTTTTGTCCGATTTTGTGGCACGCAAAATCTCCTCTGCTGTGAGCCCGTCAAAGAAGATAGGCAGATCAAAGCCCACGTTCATATCGCGGATTTCATAGAATTCTTCTGTAGACAGATAACCTCTCCTGAAAGAAATATAGGCAGCCGCCACAGTACCCAGTGCCACGCAGTGGCCGTGCAGCAGCTGGAAATCTTTCAGTTTTTCGATGGCATGGCCCACCGTGTGTCCCAGGTTTAAGATAGCCCGCTCGCCCTTTTCGGTGGGGTCACTCTCCACCACAGAAGATTTGATCTGGCAGCACTTCTGGATCATTTTTGCCAGTACGGCCCCGGTGCGGTCCATAATAGGCTCCATGTGATTGATAATCCATTCATAAAATGCGCCGTCCCGGATCAGAGCAGTTTTCAGCACCTCACCCATACCGCTGGCAAACTGATCCGCGTCCAGGGTTTTCAGTACCTCCATATTCATATAGACAAGACGGGGTTGGTGGAAGGCCCCCACCATGTTTTTGTACTGATCGAAATCCACTCCTGTTTTTCCGCCCACACTGCTGTCCACCTGAGCCAGAAGCGTGGTGGGAATCTGGATGAAATCCACGCCTCTCAGATAGGTGGCCGCCGCAAAACCGGTCAGATCCCCCACAACACCGCCGCCCAGAGCAGCCAGAAGATCCTTTCTGGTATACCGGTGCTCTATCAGAAAACGGTACAGGTCCTGTACGGTATTCAGATTTTTGGAAGCCTCTCCCTCAGGAAAGACGAACACATCCACATGGAGCCCCGTGCGTTCCAGTTCCTGGCACACGGCTTTCTGATAAAGCGTTCCTACCCGGCTGTCCGTTACCACACAGATCCGGCTGCCCGCCGGCTTCAGGCTTTTGATTTCTTCAGAAAGTCCTGAAAAATGATTTTCCCACACAATAGAATAGTCAAATACACCTTCCCGGTGTACTCTTATCCGTTTGCTCATACTGATGTCCTCCACTGATTTTCTGCGTTTATTACATTATACATAACGGCTGATCAGGATGCTGCACCGCCCTTTTTTGGTGGTGCCCAGGGCTTCCTCAAACCGAAACTTGCCATATCCCCGGACGGAAACCACGTCGCCGTTCTTCAGAGGGTGCCCGTTGGATACCGTCATCCGGCCGTTGACAAAGACCTTTCCGCCCTCAATCAGTCCCAGCATACTGCTGCGGGAAGAAGAAAAGGCCAGAGCAATAACGCTGTCCAGGCGTACGGATGCCACCGTTCCCCGGATGGACTGAAACTGCGGGCGCGGCAGATCCTCCGCCTGGGTGATCTGTTGTACAATGACGCTGGTGTGCCGGATCCGGGTGACGTTCTCCTCCAGAAATTCCCGCATCCTGCTGTGGCAGAAAACGTATGCCTCCTGCTGGCGTACCAGAATGTCGCCCAGCATGGCCCGTTCAATCCCCAGATGCACCAGGGCGCCCAGATAATCCCGGTGCGTCAGCGGCTCGGAAAACTTTCTGGACAAAGGTTCAATCCTGAGACAGGCAAGGGGATAGGGAATATCTGCTTCATAAGAAAGAGCATCAGGAAGAAATGCTGCTATCTGACGCTCTGCTCCTTCATAGCCTCCGAAGAAGCGGACAGATGCGCCCAGCTCCTCCGGTTTCAGGCTATGTACAATATTCTGTTCATTCAGATCCAGAAAATCTGAAAATGTCACATAATCTCTCTGATATGCAGTTCTGGCCAGATCCTGAATCCGCTTCTTAAGCAATATCTCTTCTTTTTCCATAGCCGTCTCAGAATCCTGTCCGTACTGACGGCACATCAAAGGCTCCGCTGAGGATCTCCTGGAAATCCCCTGTAATCTCCACATTGGCAGGAGTCAGGATGAAAATGTAGCTGGATACCTTCTGAAGGCTTCCGCCGATGGAATAGCAGGCGCCGGAAGAAAAATCGATGATTCTCTGGGCCACATCCACATCGATGCCTTCCAGGTTCAGAACCACTGTACAGCGGTCAATAAGCGTATCCGCGATATCGCGGGTATCCTCCATGGAAGAGGGCTTGATGACACAGACTTCCATATTTCCTCCGGAAACCTTCCGGCCCCGCATGGGAGTGATTTTGGAAGAAGATGTGGCGCTGGCTTTCGGCTGGCGGGCCGGCTTCGGCGCTGAGGCTGCAGCAGAAGTTTTCGCTGCCTTCACTTTTTTGGCAGGTGCGGGTTCCTCATCATCCTCGTCATCGAAATCGTCCTCCAGTTTTTTGAAGAAACGGCGTTTCGGTTTTTCTTCGTCCATGGCTTCCAGCTCATCGTCATCGAAGAACTCGTCGTCATCGTCAAAATCATCATTTAACCGGATCGCATCCAAAAATTTGTCTAAAACACTCATTTTATACTATCTCCTATCTGTTTTCTGCGGAATAATCCCGCGCTCCGAAGATGCCCGTTCCCACACGGACCATGGTTGCGCCTTCTTCCACCGCAACCTCATAATCATTGGTCATTCCCATACTCAGAATATCCATATCCACATTATTCATGTTTTTGCCTTTGATGTCAACACTTAATTGTCTGAGAGCAGCAAAAACCGGGCGGTTTTCTTCCGGGTTCTCCACAAAGGGAGCGATGGTCATAAGCCCCCGGATCTTTACATGAGGCAGTCCGGCAATCTCTTCGATCAGCGGAAGCGTTTCTTCCAAAGAAACACCGAATTTTGATTCCTCCTGGGCCACATTCACTTCGATCAGAACAGGGATCACCCGGTTATGCCTGGCACCCTCCTGTTCGATAGTTTCCGCCAGCCGCAGCGAATCCACCGAATGAATCAGCGCCGCTTTGTCGGCAATGTATTTTACCTTGTTCCTCTGCAGATGGCCGATCATGTGCCAGCTGAGATCCTTGGGAAGCTCCTCATATTTGGCGCAGAGTTCCTGAACTTTGTTTTCCCCGAAAACCGTCTGCCCCGCTTCCATGGCCTCCCGGATCATGGATACGGGCTTTGTTTTGCTGACGGCAATCAGCGTCACATCTTCCGGGCTTCTGCCGCTTCTCTGGCAGGCTTTCCGGATTCGTTCCTGCACTTCTTCCAACTGTGTGCGTATCATGAAAAATACACTCCTTTTCTTTTTATCAATGAAAATATTCCTGTTTCCCGGGATCCGGGATCAGTTAATCAGAATATCATCCTCTTTGACCGTACTTCCGTCCCTGACAATATGGTCGTACTGGGCAATTCCATAACTGGTACCCGTCTCCACAATGCAGTATTCATCATTCTGATCGATGATGGATACCTGACGGAAAACCGCATATCCGCGGTTTACGGAATAGACGCCTTCCAGCGGGCTGGTATCCTCCACGGTAAACGTATCCTGGGAATCCGGCTTTATGATCACATCTCCTTCCTGGAAGGTTGATGTGTCCACATAATAGTTTTCCTCGTCCTCGTCATAGATAACTGCCTCCACAAATTCCGCTGTAGGATCTTCGCCCTCCCCCTGCTCCACCACCTTGTTGAATCCGGCTGTGCCGTCTTCTTCGCTGTAAGTCACATAATCTTTTGGAATCACATAGAATTCCTTAGTGACAATGGCGCTCAATGGAACCTTCAGTCCCGTCTGGGTATTGGTGACAAGCTCCACATCCAGAAAACGCTCCTGAGCGTAGCGGATCATACCGCTGGTAAAGGAAATCTTTGCGTAATAATTGCCGTCCGCGTCGGTGACAATGGTGAAATTGCCGGTCTGGGTAGTGTTGTCTTTCAGAAAATTCACCTTGATGGTTTCTCTCCCCGACAGCTGTACCGTCTGCTCCGCGGTCAGGGGAATCAGAATGGACCAGTCCTCACTGGTAATCAGCTTGTACACCTGATCGCCGGCCTCTACCTGACGGGAGGTGGAAAGACTCTGTTTCCGGTAACTCCTGCGGTCAAACAGATCCGGAGAGAGCGTATCCTCTGTCACGTCTTCATATCCATCGATGGAGTACAGGATCACGCCGGCCTGATCTGCGGTATACACCGTACTGCCATTGACAGACTGCGGCACATTTCCGGATTCATCTGCCTGGATACCGGTATACTGCAGGATGGAGCCTTCCAGCTCATATTTGAAATTGTAGGTGTCATAAAAATTACTGTCACTGTAGTAAGATGCAAAATTGGCCATGGACAGGCGGAGATCCGCGTAATCCGCCTCATCCAGCTGTGCTACAGCCGCTTCCTGCTGCTGGGTTCCCAACGTATAAACCACGCCGGATTTTGCCACTTTGGAATTTTCACGGGCATAATACGTGATATAGCCGGAACCGGCGGAAGTCACTACCTGCTCATTTCTGAGGGCCATCGCGGTGTAGGTCTGATTCTTGGAAAGCGGTCCCGCCGTCACCTGATAGACGGTGATGTGATCCGCTGTCAGATAAAGCAGGATGGATATGATCATATATACAAAAAGCGCCCCGAAAATAAAGGTGCCTATGTTAAAAGGAATCCGTCCGGCAAAAGCACCGGAAAGATGCTTCAGTTTCCTGAGATTCCTCCATACTTTTCTGTCAGACAATGAGACACTCCCCTTCTGGAATCTGCCGTGGTTTTCCGGTCCCCCGGCATCCTTCTCCGCTCCATTCCCCGGTGAAGCCGGAAGGTATCCAATTACTCATATGCCTGTATTGTACCATTCCTGCAGGCATTTCTCAAGTTATAAATTAAAAGTTACAAATTTTTTGCAAATTTTATACATAAAGCAGCGCAATCCGGGAATGATAACAACGAGGAAAAAACAGGAGGTGCTTCAATGGGTACAAGAGGACTGGATTATGCCGCACTGGCGATTGTGATTATAGGAGCAGTCAACTGGGGGCTGATCGGATTTTTCCGTTTCGATCTGGTTGCGTTCCTTTTCGGAAATATGTCCTGGATTTCCAGAATTGTGTATGCCCTGGTGGGCTTATGCGGACTTTATCTGCTCACCTTTTTCGGAAAGCTGGGGAGATCTCAGGACTGACGGACAGGAAAAAGGAGACCGTACTTTTCTTCTGTACAGGTCTCCTTTTTTCTATCAGCCTGTTTTCCTTTCAGGGCTGTTGTACTGCATATGTTCTTTATAAAGCAATGAGAATGGACTCCTGAAATGCTTCCGGAATCTGTTCCTTATCCATGGAAACGCTGATTGTAAATGTGATGCCGAACGTTCTGGAAATCTGTTCCAGCTGTTTCAGCGTATCTGTAATATCCGCGTCTTCCAGCTTCGCGATTTTCAGAAAGCTGTCCAGATACATCTCTTCCAGATCGTGATCCTGTGAAATAATACCGCAGATGAAACCAATGAATTCATCACTGTTGCGAAGCGGATACCCGGACACATCGATCAGCCGGATCTTATTGTTCAGTTCATACATATGTTTGGAACTTTTGTCCAGATATACGATATTTCCATCGGCAGTCTTGATCGCTCCGTTTACCTTATCCAAAAGCTGCTTAGTTTTCCCTTTCCCCTTATTGCCTACAATTAATTGAACCATAGCAGTTTCCTCCTTAGATCTCATAGTATGTATTGACCAAAAACATCTTTGTTCTTGCTACGATTATAGAACATTTGACCAAAAAATACAATCCTTAATTCGTAATTTTTCAAAAAATTATGAATTAATCTGAGACAAAAGCTGATTCATATTTTCATAGAGCACAGTCTTCGTGGGCGCGTGAAGAACGATGGAAATGAACGGTTCTCCATAGGCGTTCTGGCTCACCAGGGCCAGACAGGAGCCGGCATCGCCGGTGGTACCCGTTTTCCCTCCCAGAACCGTAACATTCTTCGGCGCGGAAACCTGATGCGTCATATACTGGTCTGTGGAATCCATGTGAATGGTCTGCTCCTCCCCGTTTCTGGTGAAAGTGAGGTTATAGGAAGAAAGCTGCATGACCTCCGCGAACTTGGGATAACTCAATGCTTCGTTGAGCATCAGATAAATGTCATAAACCGTTGTATAATGATTTTCATCATGAAGGCCGGAAGGATTTACAAAATGTGTTCCGGTGGCTCCTAAGGCTGCCGCTTCCTGATTCATCATCTCCACAAACTGATCCACCGTTCCTCCCACCTGGCGGGCGATGGCCATGGCCGCGTCGTTTCCGGAATAAATCAGAAGAACATGAAGAAGTTCCTCCATGGTAACCTGGTCTCCCGGCTGGAATCCCACTTCGGTGGAACCTTCCTCCAGGTTCAGCTCCGCATCCGTAATTGTTACCACATCGTCCATATTCCCGTATTTTACCGCGAGAATTCCCGTCATGATTTTTGTGATACTGGCCGGATACATCCGGTCATACATTCCCTGAGCAAACAGGACGTCGCCGCCTTCCAGATCGAACAGGCCGGCCCTTGCCTGCTGAGAAAGGGAAACTCCTTCCCGTGATACATTGGCGTCTCCTACACAGAGATCCAGGGCAAAGCCATCTGCTTTCTGGAGAGAAGCTTCACTGGCACCGCCGTCATAGAATTCACTGGTTCCGTCGTATGCCATGGTCAGATCCAGGCTGCGGCCTCTGAAAATCAGCCACAGCGCAGCCGCAGCCAGCAGCACGGCCGCAGCCAGAACGGCCAACAGGATGACTGTGATCTTCCATTTTCGGTTATGGGAAAGGTTATTTATAATTTTCACGCCAGTCAAGTTCTCCTCTTTCCAGGGATTTAATCAGCATCTCAGCGCTTGCCAGATTGGTGGCCAGCGGTATGATGTGTACATCGCAGAGACGAAAGATTTTGTTGGGATCCGGATCACGCTTCTTCTGCATAAAAGGATCCCGGAGAAAAATCATCAGATCGATCTCATTCTGTTCGATCATGGAAGCCATCTGCTGTTCTCCTCCCACATGCCCCGCCAGGAATTTGTGAACCGAAAGATTGGCGGCTTCCTCGATCAGCCTTCCGGATGTCCCGGTGGCATACAGTTCATGCCGGGAAAGAATACCCCGGTAAGCGATACAGAAATTCTGCAGGAGTTTCTTTTTTGATTCATGGGCGATAAATCCGATATTCATTTTTTTCACCTCCTAAATATCTCCGGTTCTGCAGTCCCACATTCAGAACCAGCCCCATTCCAATATACAGGCTGACCAGAGAGGTCAGGCCATAGCTGACAAAAGGCAGCGGCGTACCTGTATTGGGGAGCAGTCCGGTTGCGACACAGATATTCAGAAAACTCTGAAATCCCACCACCGCCGCCACACCGCAGCATATGATCTTTCCGGAAAGATCCTTGGCCCGGCGGCTTGTGAGAATGCATTCTATAACAATCAGCAGCAAAAGAATCACGATCCCGGCGGATCCCACAAAACCCAGTTCCTCACCCGCCACTGCGAAAATAAAGTCCGTCTGAATCTGAGATACAAAATTTCCTTTATTGGCGGAGGATACGCTGTTGTTGTTGTATCCTTTGCCCGTCAGCTGGCCGGAACCGATGGCTGTAATGGAATTGTTCTGCTGAATAGCCAGATCCTCGTACTCCTCGTCCTCCGGATACAGCCAGGACATGATTCTTCCTTTCTGATAGTCGTCGATAATCGGCAGATCCGTCTGGGTGATCAGAAGCATGGCCACGATAAACAGAGGAACGGCAACACCGACTATTCCGCCGATGATTTTATAGCTGAGTCCCGCGATGTACATCAGCGCGCAGAATACCACAGCCACCGTTATGGTGTTTTTCAGGTCAGGCTGTATGGCAATCAGCGCCAGAGGAACCGCCACCAGTCCCACGGAAGTCAGGATCGTTTTCAGCGTGTTCAGATCTTCCTCATGAGCCATCAGATATCTGGCAAAGAACATAATCAGAAGAATTTTTGAAAGCTCCGTGGGCTGAAAACGGATAAAGCCCAGATCAATCCACCGGGTGGCACCGCCGGAATTATCGCCGGCCACGCGCACTGCCAGCAACATGACAATGTTAAAGAAATAGATAATCCAGTAAAAATTCAGCAGCCAGCTGTAATCCATCAGAGAGACGATGACCATCAGCACCACTCCCAGGATCACACCCATCAGCTGGCGGGACTGAAGACTTTCCCTGGCGCTTCCCACCAGCAGAACGCCAACGGCGCTGATCATCAGAAGCCAAAGTACCAGTCTGAAATTGTAATCTCGCAATCTGTAAAGTTTAAGCATATTGTCTGCACCTTGTATCCTTTTCGGTCAGTGAATACACTGCCGTGATTTTCATGTGTGAATGTCGGAGGTCCGGGTCTTCAGGGGAATGTTGGCTGTCAGCATGGGCGGAGACTGCCGGAAGCTGACGGTAACGCCTGGCGAATCCACGGGCACATATTTCGCGGCCGCTTTTATCATATCGTTTTTCAGCATCTGCATCGTCTGGGCGGAACAGCTGACCCGGTCCGCCACAAGAAGAAGCGCCAGTCTGTCTTTTGCAATACTTCCTGATTTTTTCCGCTTTCTGCCAAAGAATCCCATAACCACCCCTCCTATTTCCGAAACAGACGGCCGAAAAATCCCCGTTTGTTTTCCAGATCCAGGAAGGGCACCTCTTCACCCAGAAGCCGCCGGCAGATATTTCCGTAGGCCTGTCCGCAGAGACTGGTCTTCCCTGCCAGGGGTTCGCCCTGATTGGTGGCCACCACCACCGTTTCGTCATCGGGAATGGTGCCGATCAGCGGAACTGCCAGAATATCCACCACATCGTCCACGGACATCATCTCACCTCTGCGTACCATGTCTACCCGCAGCCGGTTGATGATCAGATGGATATCTTTCAGCTCCTCCGCTTCCAGAAGGCCGATAATCCTGTCCGCGTCACGGATGGCCGAAACCTCCGGAGTGGTTACCACCAGTGCTTTGGAGGCGCCGGCAATGGCATTTTTAAATCCCTGCTCAATCCCCGCCGGACAGTCCAGAATAATAAAGTCAAAATCCGGCTTCAATTCCTCGCACAGCTTCTTCATCTGTTCCGGCGATACAGAGCTTTTGTCACGGGTCTGAGCGGAGGGAAGAAGGAAAAGATTCTGATATCTCTTATCACGAATCAGCGCCTGCTTCATCCGGCAGTTTCCTTCGATAACGTCCACAAGATTGTATACAATCCGGTTTTCCAGTCCCAGGACCACATCCAGGTTCCGAAGCCCGATGTCCGTGTCCACCAGGACTACTTTTTTGTCCAGCTGTGCCAGACCGGTACCGATGTTGGCCACCGTGGTGGTTTTTCCCACTCCGCCTTTTCCCGATGTTACTACGATTACTTCACTCATCTTCCATCCTCCTGGTTTTCAAAATTTGGGAAACCCGGCCTGCAGGTTCCCCATATCCGGTCTGCGCCGAAGCGCTTAATCAGTCCGTACATTATTGGTAGTCATACCATCGGTCTGCGCTTCTCCAGAGAGGATCTCTGATTCATCTTCCAGTTCAAAATAATAGTTTAAAACATCTCTTGCCACCCAGGCGGCATTCTGAGATGAATAACCATTCGCAATTCGGACTGCCAGGGCAATTTCCGGATTTTCAGAAGGCGCGTATCCCACGAACAGAGCGTGGTTGGCCTGCTCGGCGGTGATCTCCGCCGTACCGGTTTTTCCGGCCAGGGTCACGCCCAGATCGCCGAAAATATAACTGTTGGTCTGCGTAATTACACCTTCCATGCCGGCATGAAGATCATCCCAGATCCACTGGGGCAGATCGATGGTGCTCAGCACCTCCGGAGTATAATCCTGAGTCAAGTTGCCGGACGCATCGGTTACCTTATCCAGCAGAGAAATATTGTAGCTGGTGCCGCTGTTGGCCAGCGAAGCCACATATCTTGCCAGCTGGGAGGTGGTGTAGTTATGAGTACCCTGTCCGATGGCGGAAGGGATGGGCATGCTGTCGGATACCTGAGGCGTGGACTCGGAAATTTCCAGTCCCGATTCCTTGTCCATATTGAACAGCTGCGCGTAGGAAGTCAGCTTCTGCAGCGCGGTGCTGTCGGAAAATACGCCGTCCTCATTCTGTCCCAGCCGGTAGGCCGTCTCACTGAAAAATACGTTGCAGGAGTTGGAGATACCTCCGCGGATGGACAGGTCTCCATGGCCTGAAGTCTGCCAGCACTGCAGCGGGGAACCCTGGATCTTATCGAACAGTCCGTTGCAGTTAATGACGGTGCTGTCATCGATAACCCCCTCCATAAGACCTGCCACTGCTGTAATGGGTTTGAAGGTAGATCCGGGGGCCGTTCTCTGCTGAGTCGCCTTGTTGTAGAAGGGACTTGACAGATCGCTGTTCAGTTTTCTGTAATATTCGGTGTCCATATTGTTGGCCAGCCGGTTATTGTCATAGCCCGGATAGGAAACACAGGCCAGCGTCTCTCCCGTGTTGGGATCTACGATAACAATAGATCCGGAACAGGGATTCAGGGCCAGCTGCGCCGGCGTGATTTCCAGGTTGTCGATCTTCTGGCTCAGCAGGTCGAAGGGTGTCACCTCTCCTGCCATAAAAGATTCGTAGACGCCGTCATCCGTGGAGAGAATTCCCTGCTCATAGAGAATAATACACAGATCTCTTCCGGATATCTCATCATCCAGCAGCATATAATGATACAGAGCTTTGCTGAAATCCTCATCCGTGGAAAGATAGTCCACAATATATGCAGCCAGTTCCTGGTATACCTGCTGGGAATCCAGGTATGTTTCCTGGGTGGAAATCTGAGATATATCAATCCAGTTCTGGCTGGCCGCATAGGTCAGATACTCCTGCAGGCTGATGGATTCCTCCGTGGTCCAGGCCTTGTATACTTCGTCATTTTTATCGATGGCTGACTCGGAAAGAATTCCTGTTTTGTCCATCAGCAGGTCATTGACAATATAACTTTCATATTCCTGCATTTCCTCGTTCAGCTCAGAATACGGCTGCGGATCTGAGCCGGTAAGATCATCGGTGATCCACTGGAAAACCTCCTGCTGTTTCCTCTCAAATGCCTGCTGTACCTCCTGTTCGGTGGCGGAGGCATCCTCTGCCGTAAAATGCGAGATATCAATGACGGAATTGCTGATCAGCGCGTTGTAAACATCATAAATCGGAATGGGGATGGCAGAAGCCTGCACATCCTCCGATGCCTCGAAGGTTTTGATGTTGGAGAGATTGCTGACAATGATGCCGGCGATTCTCTGCTCCAGAATCCGGTAGCAAGCAATCTGAAGATCCTTGTCAATGGTCAGATACACGTCATTTCCCTGTACCGGATCCTGACGGCTCTCCTCATCCACCTCGAGAACCTTGCCCAGATTATCCACATAAACCTTTTCCGATCCGTCCTGACCCTGCAAGGTGGTTTCCATTACCTGCTCCAGGCCGGATTTTCCTACGATGGAGGTGGTGGAATAGCCGGCGTCCGGATTTTCCTCCTGCAATTCTGTCAGTTCCTCAGAGGAAATCTGGCCGGTATAACCCAGGAGATTGGAAAAATATTCCGCATCCGTGTAAACCCGGATGGAATCCTCTGCCACATCGACTCCCTGAAGCTCCGACTGGTTTTCCAGGATGGCGGAGGCAGTCTCCTCACTGACATCCGTGGCAATGGTCACCGGCATATACCGCTGGAAGCTGACAATGGACATGGCGTAGCGCACCGTCACAATCTTCAGAATCTCTTCGTTGGTAAGTTCTTCGGGCAGCCCCACGCCGGCAAGCTCTTCCTCCGTATAGGGGTCGTTCTCCGGATCTGTCACGCCGAAGCGGTCTGCCAGATCCGCCATCAGCTCACTGGCCGTGGCGTCCGCCTCCTCAGCCCTCAGATCATCGATCAGGCTGTGTCCGTAGACATCGGCCCGGAAACGCTGCAGGGAAACGCCCTCCACATCGTAGGCGTACTCCCCGTTGTCTTCCAGAACCACATGGAAGCTGGAGCTTAAGCTGTCCCCGTTTTCCTCTACAATCTGTATGATGCGGTAAATCTCCCCGTTCAGGGACAGATTCCGCTCTCTGGTGGTGGAATAGGTACCGTTGTCTTCCAGCGTCACGGAATATGACAGCTGGTTGGAGGCCAGAACATTTCCGTTTCTGTCATAGATGTTGCCCCGGGTACTTTTCAGCGTCCTGGTACGGGTGGTCTGAAGGCTGAAATTGTCCGCGTATTCCTGGCCATGAATCACCTGCAGATAAAACAGTCTCTGCAGAAGAACCAGGGACAGAAGTACAAAGACAAGAATCAGAGCTGTCGTTCTCTGAAGGGTTATTTTTTTCAGGAATTTTTTAAATCGTCTTTTCAAGGTAATCTCGGTCCTTCCCATTCAGTTTCAGTAAGTTTTCGGTTCAGCCAGAATAATATCCGGTAAAAGATTACAGTAATCAGTACCGTATAAACCATCTCGGGAATAATAATGCGGTACAGGTAAACAAATACATCCAGTCTCCCCCTCAGCAGAAATTGTATGCCGTAAACCACAAGGCCATAGGCGAGATCGCTGACGCCCACAAGGAGCATGGGAACCTTGATATCTTCATCGTAAAAGACTTTATAGAGAAATCCATTAAAGAATCCGATGTACATATACAGCAGCGCGTAAAATCCAACCACATTTTCATATCCGTAAAAAATATCGATCAGCAGTCCACAGAAAAATCCCACGAAGAGTCCTTCCTGCTTTCCCCTCATAAATCCGAAGGAAACCGTCAGGATCAGTAGCAGATTGGGGGATATGGAGGCGATGGACAGCGTCTGGAAAATGGTTCCCTGCAGGATAAAGACTGCCAGTATCAGCACTGCCAGAGTGATTTTTCTCCTCATTTATGATGTTCCCTCCTCATCCGTC
The DNA here is from genome assembly GCA_018713585.1 of Candidatus Pullilachnospira stercoravium. GTDB lineage: Bacteria > Bacillota > Clostridia > Lachnospirales > Lachnospiraceae > Pullilachnospira > Pullilachnospira stercoravium. The sequence goes on from DVON01000025.1 coordinate 16,029, forward strand.
TGCTGTTTCAGCTGCGTGATGACCAGCACCTCCTGGATATTGTCGAAATCCACTGCCGGGATAATGGTTCCCTGCTTGGTAAGATTGTTGGAATCCGTCTCCACATCACTGATATAGCCGATCAGGATTCCCCGAAGAAATTTGCTGCTGACAGAGGAGGTCACCACCTTGTCGCCCTCCTGAACCTGATCTTCCCGGTCCGTCAGCTGGATGAAACGGATCTTTCCTTCATCCATCATCTCCAGGTCGCCTGTGACGATACAGTTCTGGGAAATGGAGGTTACGGTGGCGCTCACATTGCTGGTGTCGTCGATGATGGAACGGACGGTGGCCCAGTGAGGTCCCACTTCCGTAACAATCCCGGCAAGTCCCGCCCCGGCGATCACATTCATATCCACCGCGATGCCGTCCTCGCTGCCCCGGTTGATGATAAAGGTATTGTACCAGTTTCCGGCGTCTTTGCCGATTACCTGGGCGGCCACCTTGTCATATTCGGAGTAATCCTGGTCCAGATTGTAGAGCGTGCGGAGACGGTCCACCTCCTCCTGGTCCTGGACCAGCGTGCTGTTCTTCGCTTCCAGCTCGTCCACCTGGGCTTTCAGATCCTCATTCTCCTGGGCCAGCTCCTTCATGCTCTGGAACCCGTTTTTCTGTTCCGTCAGCCAGTCGCCCACCACGTTGATGCCGTTCTGGAAGGGAACGATCACATATCCCAGGGCGCTCCGCACCGGCGCGAAGGAAAACCGGGAGGAAAGGGAAAGAGCGATCAGACCAATGCACAGGATGGTCATGACCGCGATCAGGTGTTTCGTCTGCATATGATATCTGTTTTTCTTTTTCAAAGGAAGCGCCTCCTACTTTCTGAATTTGGGTGTAAAGGCCCAGTGATGCAGGGCATCGTGGGTGATAATCTCTTTCAGACCGTATACGGTGCACAGATCGTAATACTTTGAGAGAAGGATGGAACATCCGGTCTCTTCGGTCAGTACCTGGTCGATATGGGAAATCCGCGTGCTGCCGCCCGTCAGGTAAATCCCTTCCGCCAGAATATTCCGGTGAATCTGCGGCGGCGTCCGCTCCAGGAAGGAACGGATCTCCTGTCCGATCTCTTCTACGCCGGACCGGACAGAACGGTTAATCAGCCCGGAGGGAATCACCTTTTCCCGGGGCAGGCCTGCCACGCAGTCGATGCCCGCCACCCGTCCGGCAATCTTCTTCTGGGTTTTCAGATCCGCAAGGGAGACCTTCAGGCGGTTGGCCGTTCTCTGGCTTATGGAAAAATTATAAGCTCTCCGGACCGTATTTACAATATCCCGGTTGAACTGCTCTCCTCCCAGGGGAACAATCTTACTGATGATGACTCTGGCGTCTGCGATGACGGAAATCTCCGTGGTAGCCGCGCCGATATTGACAATCATGGATCCTTTTGTCTTATTGATGGGAATTCCAAGGGCCAGGGCATCCGCAATCGGTTTCTCCACCAGAAGCACCTTGCTTTTTCGAAGCTGGCCGCTGTGGGCCACGGAATAATAGGCTCTCTTTTCTATCTCCGTCATATCCACAGGGACCGCAAAGTAAATGACCGGATGACGCCCCACTCTGCGTCCCGTCCGGCGCAGAAGATAGTGGAGCATAATCTCCAGATAGCTGATATTTGCAATCATGCCCCCCGACATGGGAGAGGATACCGTCACGTTGGCCGGGTTCTTTTCGAACATCTCGTAGGCTTCGTTGCCTGCGGCGAGAATATCCTCCCTGTTGCGGATGGCAATCATATTTTTCTCTTTTATAATTTCATCGCTCTGCCGGGAGTAGATCTTCACGATGCTGCTCCCGGGATCAATTCCATATATATGGCTGTTTAACATGAATTGAATATCCCTTCTATCATCCTTCCTGCGTCCCTGCCGGACACAGAAGCCCCTCTTCCCGGAAACTGACATACCGGTGATCCCCTATCACGATATGATCCAGCAGCGGAATATCCACCAGCTGACAGGCCGACCAGATACGGCGGGTCAGCACAATATCCTCCCTGCTGGGTTCCGGATTGCCGCTGGGATGGTTGTGGATCAGAATGATATGTACGGCATGATGCTTCAGGGCTGCCAGCAGCAGATCTCTGGGCGATACCAGAGATGCATTCACCGTTCCCCGGGAAATCTGCTCCTCCCCCAGCAGCTGATTCTTTGTATTCAGCATCATACAGACCATCTGTTCCTGTTCCTCATGACGCATCCGTTCCATATAATATTCCGCTATGGTGTCCGGACTGCCGAAATCCAGCAGCTTCCGGGCGGATCTCGCGGCGATCCGCTTGGACAGCTCGCCGATGCACTTGATCTGAATGGCCTTGACGGTTCCGATTCCCCGGATCTCCGTCAGCTGGGCCAGCGACAGATGATGGATGCCCAGAAGCCCCTCCGCGTGCGGACACTTCTCCAGCACGCTGCCCGCCAGGGCAACGGCAGAGCTGCCGGATACGCCGGAGCGCAGAATCACGGCCAGAAGCTGCCGGTCGCTGAGCGCCTCCGGGCCCTCCAGCAGACACTTCTCATAGGGCCGTTCCTGGGGCGGCATGTCCTGTATGGTATTCTTCTGATTTCGTTTCTTTTCCTGCATTCTTTTTCTGCGGCTGATGGTGGGAAAATGCCAGACTTCCCACAATACGGAAAATATTGTAGCATAATTTCCGGTCAAAGTATACCGGTATCACAGGAAATTCATATATTTTTTACAGACTGCCTCCGCCACCTTCAGGCCGTCCATGGCCGCGGAAGTGATGCCTCCGGCGTATCCGGCGCCCTCTCCGCAGGGATAAAGTCCCAAAATGGAGGACTGAAAAGTTTCGTCCCGGAGGATCCGTACCGGCGAGGAAGTCCGGCTCTCCACTCCGGACAGCAGAGCGTCCGGCCGGTCAAAGCCCTCGATCTTTCTGCCGCAGATTGCGATGCCATCGGCCAAAGACTGCCAGATAACCTCCGGAAAAATCTCAGCCACATTGGCCATGGAGAAGCCGCCCCGCATACAGGGGGAAACCTGTCCGAAGGAGGTGGTCTCCTCTTTCCGGCAGAAGTCCGCGAAGGTCTGCACCGGGATTTTTCCACGGCCCACAGCGTAGGCTCTCTTTTCCAGATATCTCTGAAAATCCACCCCTGCCAGCACGCCCGCCTCCGGGGTGGAATAGGGCAGGTAATCTTCCGGCGATACAGTGACGATCATGGCGCTGTTGGCGTTTTCCCCTGCCCGGCTGTGGTAGCTCATGCCATTGACCGCCAGCAGTCCCTCCTCAGAGGAGGCGTTTACCACATAGCCTCCGGGACACATACAGAAGGAGTAGACGCCTCTTTTGGAGGGAAGCTGGCAGGTGAGCTTGTAGCTGGCCGCTCCCAGCTCCTCCTGGCGGGAAACGCCGTACTGGGAAAAATTGATCATGGACTGGGGATGCTCGATGCGCACGCCCACCGCGAAAGATTTGGCCTCCATGGCCGCCCCCCGCTCCTTCAGCATGGCAAAAGTATCCCTGGCGCTGTGTCCGATGGCGGCCACCAGCACCTGCGCGTCGATCCAGCGGCTGTGATTGATCTGGATCCGGGAAAGCCTCCCACCCTTTGTCTCCAGATCCGTCACCTGGCTTCGGAAGCAGAACTCACCGCCCATATCCTCAATCTGCCGGCGCAGGGTGGTGATGATGGTGATCAGGAGATCCGTCCCCAGATGGGGCTTCTGGTCCCACAGAATCTGTTCGGGGGCGCCGGCCTCCACGAACAGCTCCAGCACTTTCCGGTTTCTTCCTGCCGGGTCTTTTACGGAGGTATTCAGTTTCCCGTCGGAGAAGGTACCCGCGCCGCCCTCCCCGAACTGAACATTGCTCTGGGTATCCAGGGGTCCTCCGGCCCAGAAGGCGTCCACCTTCTGTTTCCGCACGGCGGCCTCGTCGCCTCTCTCCAGGATAAGCGGCTGATAGCCGGCCTTTGCCAGCAGCCAGGCGCAGAACAGCCCCGCAGGACCGCTTCCGGCAATCACCGGCCGGTGGGAAAGCTTTTCCGTACCGCATGGGGGGAGCTGATAGGCAGCCGCAGGCGCCGGGATGATATTGCGGTTTCCCGTTTTCCGGGCACGGTTCAGCAGCTTCCGCTCGCCGGCGGCCTGGACGTCCACCGTGCATACATAGAACAGCTGCGGCTTTTTCCTGGCGTCCACGGACCGGCGGATAAGCTTCCAGGAAAGAAGCTCTTCCCGGCGGATTTTCAGGATCTGAAGAATCTGCCGCTCCAGACTGGCCTCCTGAAAAGGAAGCGGTATTTTTATCTGAGAAATTCGAATCATACGTCTCTTCCTCCCTTTCTGGCGGCGGCCCGGCCGGCTACTGCCCCGCTGGACCAGGCCCACTGAAGATTATAGCCCCCGCAGGGACCGTCCACATCCGCCACCTCTCCGGCAAAATACAGCCCGTCAACCAGACGGGATTCCATGTTTTCCGTCATTTCCCTGGTACTGACGCCTCCGGAGCATACCTGCGCCTGCCGGAAGGAATGGCCGTCTTTTACATTTACCGTCCAGTCCTTCAGATTACCGGCAGCTTCCGCAAGGGTGGCCGCCTCCGGCACCAGAACGGGAATCATTTTCTCCGGCACCAGCCCCAGAAGCAGCTCACGCACTGATTTATAGGGGCAGGATTTCTTCCGGGAATTCAGAAGCGCCGTAAGCTCACCGAGGGTCAGGTCCGGCATCAGATCCAGCCGGCAGCGCACCTGATTCCCTTCCCGGCAGGCCCGCACCGCATAGCGGCTGATCTGAAACACGGGGATTCCGGAAATTCCATAATCGGTAAACAGAAGCTCTCCCCGTTCCCTGAGAAATACATGGCCTTCGATTTCCAGGGCAACCGTCCCTTCCATGCGCACGCCCGCCCACCGGGAGAAATAATTGCCGCTGCACTTTAAGGGCACCAGGGCCGGCATGGGGGGAATCACCGTGTGGCCCAGTTCTTCGGCCAGCCGGTAACCGGAATCGGAGCTGCCCTCCACCTGGGAAGCGCAGCCGCCGCAGGCGATGATCACCCGGTCGCAGGTATACTGCCAGCCATCGGTTTCCACCAGAAATTCGCCATTTGCCTTCCGGATATGACATACCTTCTGGTTGGTCTTGATCTTCACCTTCCGGTAGGCGGCCTCCATTTCCAGCACCCGGGCCACGCTGGAAGCCTGATCGCTGTAAGGATACATCCAGCCATTCCGGTTCCTGGTATAAATACCCAGCTGCGAAAAGAAACGGATGGTGTCCGAAACGGGAAATTGCTCAATAATCTTCCAGGGAAAACGGGGATCCGAACACCGGTAGCAGGAGGGCTCCTGCTGTATATTGGTGAGATTGCACCTGCCGTTCCCGGTGGCGAGAATTTTTTTCGCAGGCTTGCCGTTCTGCTCCAGTACGGTCACCGCCGCGCCCTCGCGGGCGGCCCAGATGGCCGCCGTCAGCCCGGAGGCGCCGCCTCCGATAATTACCACACGATTCATAGGGGTTCCTCCCTTTTGCTTCTTTACTCTTTGTTCTGTCCGGGATCGGGAAGGGTCACCAGCCCTTTTTCATAAAGCTTCTGAAGGCTCATGAGGATGCCGAACTTGGCATGCTCCCAGGTGAGACCTCCCTGGAAATACACGGTATAGGGCGGTTTGATGGGACCGTCGGCGCTCAGCTCAATGGAGGAACCGGAGACGAAGGCTCCGGCAGCCATGATGACGTCGCTGTCATAGCCCGGCATGGCCCAGGGTTCCGGATCCACATAGCTGTCGATGGGGGCCGCGGCCTGAATTCCTTTGCAGAAGGCAATCACTCGCTCCGGAGAGCCCAGGGTCACCGCCTGGATGATGTCGTGACGGCTCTCCCTGCCGTCGGGAACCACGGAAAATCCCAGCTGTTCATAGAGATTGGCGGCAAATACAGCGCCCTTTAAGGCTCCTGCCGTCACTGTGGGAGCCAGGAACAGACCCTGATAGAAGGGCTGGTTGACGCCCAGGCTTGCGCCCACCTCTTTTCCCAGACCGGGGGCGGTCAGACGGAAGGCGGCGTTTTCCACATACTCTTTTTTGCCGGCGATGTAACCTCCGGTGGGAGCCAGTCCGCCGCCGGGGTTTTTGATCAGGGATCCCACCACCAAATCCGCGCCCACATCTGAGGGCTCAATGGTCTCCACAAACTCTCCGTAGCAGTTGTCTACCATGCAGATTACATCTGGTTTGATCTGACGGATAAAAGCGATCAGCTCTCCGATCTGCTGCACGGAAAAAGTGGGACGGGTCAGATAGCCTTTGGATCTCTGGATTTCCACCATCCGGGTTTTCCCGGTGATGGCGGCGCGGATGGCCGGATAATCGAAGGTGCCGTCCGGCAGAAGCTCCACCTGCCGGTAGGAGACGCCGTATTCCGCCAGGGAACCTTTGGAGGGCCGGATGCCGATCACTTCCTCCAGGGTATCGTAGGGTTTTCCCACCGGAGAGAGCAGCTCGTCGCCGGGACGCAGGTTTCCGGCCAGAGCCAGGGCCAGCGCATGGGTTCCGCAGGCAATCTGCGGTCTCACCAGGGCCGCTTCCGTGTGAAATACGGCGGCATAAATTTCCTCCAGGGTATCCCGGCCCACATCGTTGTAGCCGTAGCCGCTGGTGGGGTAAAGGCAGGCCTCGCTGGCGCGGCATTTCTGCATGGCACCCACCACCTTCAGCTGGTTGTATTCCGCCGTCCGGTCGATTTCGGCAAACCGGTCTGCCAGCCGGCGGGCCGTCTGTTCGCCCAGATCAAATATTTTTCCGTCAATTCCCAGATCCTTGTACATCTGGCGTGTCATTGCTGTATCCATATCTTTCCTTTTCCTCTTTTCATAGGATTTCTTTCTGTCTCAGCGAGGCCAGCATGGCCTCCAGAATTTTTTCCTGGTCGTCATCATAGTCCGGCCAGCTGTACCATTCGGTCATCCGCTCCCGCTTAAACCAGGTCAGCTGCCGCTTGGCAAAATGGCGGGTGTCCCGTTTCAAGGTGTAAACGGCTTCCTCCAGAGACATGCGCCCTTCCAGATAGTCCAGAATTTCCTTGTAGCCCAGTCCCTGCATGGACACCATGCCCCGGTGACAGCCCATTTCCTTCAGATGTTTTACTTCCTCCACCAGCCCGTCCTCCAGCATCCGGTCCACCCGGGCGTCGATCCGCCGGTACAATCTCGGGCGGTCATCGTTCAGCACGAAATAGGCCAGCTGATAGGGGGAGGGGCGGCTCTTCTGCTCCTGATTATGGGCGGAAATAGGGGAGCCTGTCTGCTCATAGTATTCCAGCGCCCGGATCACCCGCTTCACATTGTTGGGGTGAATGGCTTTCGCGGAGGCCGGATCCCTCTGGGCCAGCATCTGATGCAGCGCTTCTGCCCCCTGGCATCTGGCCATTTCCTCCAGACGCCGGCGGATGGAATCGTCCTGGGGATTTTCCTCAAAATCAATGTCCCAGGCCACCGCCTGAATATAAAATCCGGTGCCGCCCACCAGCAGGGGAATCTTCCCCCTGCCCTGGATTTCCTTTATGGCCGCCCGGGCCATCTGCTGGAACCGCACCACGTTGAATTCTTCGTCCACATCCAGACAGTCGATGAGGTGGTGGGGAACCCCCTCCATTTCCTCCGGGCGGATTTTGGCGGAGCCGATATCCATGTGGCGGTAAACCTGCATGGAATCCGCGGAGATAATTTCGCAGCCCGCCGCCTTTGCCAGTTTTACAGAAAGGCCGGTCTTTCCCACGGCAGTGGGGCCGGCCAGTATGATCAATGGTT
>DVON01000244.1 GCA_018713585.1 Candidatus Pullilachnospira stercoravium
GAGGCTAATATGAACAGAAACAGAAAACCGATGGGCAGAAAAAAATGCCTGAAAATGATGGGAGTGCTTCTGGCATCTGCCATGGTCACTGCGGGAACCGGCGGCCAGGCAGTCTATGCGTCCGGACAGGATTCTCATATAGAAAAGTCAGATAAAGAGAATAAGGAAGAACATGTGATCTATCTGAACGGAGAGAGCGGCAGCGACAGTAATTCCGGAACCAGTGCCAAACGGGCGGTAAAGACTTTCCGGAAGGCGGCCCGCCTTGCCGGGGAGGAGGGGAAGATCCTGATCTGCGGGACGGTTACCGTGGAAGGGGAGGAAACCTGGGAGCTGCCGGACGGCGTCAGCATCCGGGCGGCAGAGGGATTTTCTGATCCCCTGGTCTGTGTCACCGGAAGCCTGACCCTGGAAAATATTTGGATAACGGAAAGCCAGATCACAGGAGACGGTGAGGTGGAGGGCGCTGTGCGGGAGAGCCTGGTGAAAGTGCCGGAGGTGATTTCCATTGAGCAGCCGTGTCCCCTGTCGGAGATTTCTCTGGAGGAATGTGAGGGCCAGGGAACATTTTCCTGGGAGAATGAGGATGCGGTTCCTTCAGCATGGGAGACCGTGTATCAGGTGATTTTCCGCCCGGAAGATCCGGACGCAGAGGATTACAGCCAGGAAGAGGGCTGGGTGGAAGAAAGCGGTGTTGTGATCCGCCAGGTGACCGTCCGGGTGCTTTCCCTGGAGGAAGCCGGTGAAGACGGAGAGGATCAGGAAACATCGGAGACTCCGGAAGACGGCGGCAGTCAGGGAGAATCCGGAACTGGTGAAGTGCCGGATAGTTCCGGAGAAGGGAATACCGGTTCGGAAGCAGGAGAGGCGCCGGATGCCGGAGAAGATACCGGATCCGGGACAGAAGAAATGCCGGACGCCGGAGCAGGCAGCGGATCCGAGACAGGAGAGACGCCGGACGCCGGAGCAGGCAGCGGATCCGAGACGGGAGAGACGCCGGACGCCGGAGCAGGCAGCGGATCTGAAACAGGAGAGACGCCGGACACCGGAGCAGGCAGCGGATCTGAGACAGAAGAGATGCCGGATACCGGAGCAAGTAACGGATCCGGAACAGAGGAGACGCCGGATACCGGAGACAGTGGAAATGAGAACGGCGAGTTCCCGGAAGAGGGAACGGACGGAGATAATTCCGGCAATCAGGCACCGGACGCCGGAGAATCCGGTTCCGGCCAGGAGCAGCCGGGTACCGGAGAGACTCCGGGGGATGGAAATCAGACTCCGGAAAACGGCGGACAGGATGAGACGGATGAAGGAGACCCGGCGACCGGCGGCGAAGACGGTTCTGCGGCCGGGGAGGGAGAGGAGTCCGAGGATTCCGATGTGCCGGAAGACGGATCAGCTCAGCAGCCGGGTGACGGAACGGAAAATCCGGATGCCGGCAGCCAGACGCCGGATACCGGAACTGCCCCGTCGGGCGATGAGACAGCCGGAGAGGCAGGAGGACTTACCGGAGAGGAGCAGCAGCAGGCAGCCGATGTGCAGGCACTGTTGGATGCTCTGCCGGAGCAGGCGGCTTCTCTGGATGATGTAAATCTGGTGGTGGAAGCTACCCGTGCCTATCTGAGCCTCAATGATGCGTCAAGAGAGACGCTGAACGCAGAGTCGGTAAGACATCTGGAAGCCCTGCAGCAGCAGTCGGCAGCGCTGAATCGGACTTCCAACGGCGTGACCATCGAAGGGGATTTTCCCTGGTATGTACAGTTCAGAGCCCAATACTACAGCCAGGAGGATCAGCTGACGCTGCCTCAGAATTCGGGGGCAGATACCGTGATTGCTCCTTATGACATGCTGCTGTGGGATCTGATGAATCAGCAGGAATATCATCTGAAAGGCCAGCAGGTGCGGATCACCATGCCGGCGCCGGATATGAATATGTTCAGCCAGCTGGTGGTTCTTCATTATCTTGAGGATGGAAGCGTGGAATATATCACTCCTGTCAATAACGGGAACGGTACCATCAGTTTCCTCACTACATCTTTCAGCCCTTATAATCTGGCAGGAAGCCAGGTGCTGGTGGGAAATACCAACTGGCTGTATACACCCGCCGCGACAGGAGGAAATTCTTCTGGTTCGTCGGGAAGTACACAGACATCCCAGAGCGGCACTTCGTCCTCTGGCCGGGGCGGAAGCCAGGGCAGCGGCAGTCAGACGCAGACGCTGACCGGCAGCGTTTCGCAGGCGGTTTCTTCCGGAAGTCAGAGTTCTTCGCGGGTGAACCGGGTTGCGGCAACCAACGATCCGCAGAATCCGCTGCTGTATGCGGGCATTGGTGCTGCGGCGCTGATCATACTGGCAGGAGCGGCAGTGGGAGCAAAAAAAACTGCGGCACGCCGGAAAGAATCTGAAAACACAAAAGAGTGATAGAAGGTACAACCCTCCCATATATTAAAGTATGGGAGGGTAGTTTTATGGAAAAAACGGCCAGACGGATACAGAAGATAACGGCCCTGCTGACCGGGCTGGTAGCTGCCTATGCGATTACCGGAGGCTCGCTTCTGCTTCTGGCCCTGCTGTTGTTCAAACTGGATCTGACGGAAGGAAAAATAACGGCGGGAATCATCATCATTTACATTCTCTCCTGTTTCCTGGGAGGATTGCTGGCAGGGAAGCGGGCGGGCAGCCGCAAATTTCTGTGGGGACTACTGCTGGGGCTGATTTATGTACTGCTTCTCATGGCGGTGTCCGCGTTTACCGGACCCGGCATTTCTTCGGGAGCACCGTCTGTAATCACATCCTTTATCATGTGCATGGGCGCAGGAATGATGGGTGGAATGTTGGCGTGAAAAAAACTCTTTCAAAATCAGCAGGCCTATGCTATAATGGGCTGTAGTTAAAAACATAAGGAGGAAGATACGATGAAGCATATCAAAACTTTAAATACAAAAAGTTTGCAGAACACAGTGAAAAAAGGCGGATGCGGTGAATGTCAGACATCCTGCCAGTCCGCATGCAAGACTTCCTGCACCGTAGGAAATCAGAGCTGCGAGAATACAAAGTAATAGTTCTCTGAAAGTACAAGATGGCAAGCAGCGGTTGCTACCGCTGCTTGTTTTTCATGACAAAGGAAGGTCCGCACAGCGTACGTTCCTTTGTTTATGCGATAAGCCCGCCGGATAGCGAATGGCTTTGATGTGAGCGGCCGGCGGTATATCACGGCGGCCTGGCAGAGCCCTCAGGGACTGTATGCAGGCTGTCTGGAAAATTATGGAAGGGAGACTGACGTGATACATCAGTATAAGAACAACGGTTATAATATTGTGCTGGATGTGAACAGCGGTTCCGTTCATGTGGTGGACGATCTGGTTTATGAGCTGATCGCGCTTCTGGATCAGGGGGTAAACAAGGATGAGGCTGCCGGGAAGCTTTCCGGGAATTATCCGGCAGATGAAGTGCAGGCTGCGCTGGCGGAGATTGCGGAACTGACGGAAAATGGCATGCTGTTTACGGAGGATATCTATGAAAATGCCATTGAGCATTTCAAAAACCGGCCTACAGTGGTGAAGGCGCTTTGTCTGCACATTGCCCATGACTGCAATCTGGCATGTAAGTACTGCTTCGCAGAAGAAGGAGAATACCATGGAAGAAGAGCCCTGATGTCCTTCGAAGTCGGGAAAAAGGCACTGGATTTTCTGATTGCCAATTCCGGGAACCGCCGGAACCTGGAAGTGGATTTCTTCGGCGGGGAGCCGCTGATGAACTGGCAGGTGGTAAAGGATCTGGTGGCTTACGGAAGAGAGCAGGAAAAGATCCACAACAAGAATTTCCGCTTTACCCTGACCACCAACGGTGTGCTGGTGAATGATGAGGTGATGGAGTTCTGCAACCGGGAGATGGGAAATGTGGTCATGAGCATTGATGGAAGAAAAGAAGTGCATGACCGGATGCGTCCCTTCCGGAAAGGTGCGGGCAGCTATGATCTGATTGTGCCGAAATTCCAGAAGTGGGCGGACAGCAGAAATCAGGACAAGTACTATGCCCGGGGAACCTTTACCCATTACAATCTGGATTTTGCCCGGGATGTGCTGCATCTGGCGGATCTGGGATTTAAACAGATTTCCGTGGAGCCGGTGGTGGCACCGCCGGAGGCGGATTACGCGCTGCGCCAGGAGGATCTTCCCGAGATCTTTGAACAGTATGACATGCTGGCCCGGGAGATGGTGAAGAGAAATAAAGAAGGAAGAGGCTTTAATTTCTTCCATTTCATGATTGATCTGACCGGAGGCCCCTGCGTGTACAAGCGTCTTTCCGGCTGCGGATCGGGAACCGAGTACCTGGCGGTGACACCCTGGGGAGATCTGTATCCCTGCCATCAGTTTGTGGGCGAGGAGAAGTTCCTGCTGGGAAATGTGGATGAGGGCATAACTCATCCCGAAATCTGCGGGGAATTTAAGGAGTGCAATGTTTACGCCAAGGAGGCCTGCAAAAACTGTTTTGCCCGGTTCTACTGCAGCGGCGGCTGCGCGGCCAATTCCTATAATTTCCACGGAAGAATCAATGACATCTATGAGGTGGGCTGCGAGATGGAGAAAAAACGTGTGGAGTGCGCGCTGATGATCAAAGCAGCCATGGCAGATGAATAACATGAACGAAGAGGTAAGAAAATGAAGAAAAATCAAGGAATTCTCGTGCTGATTCTTACCGCTGTCCTGATTGGCCTCCTGGCTTTCACTTCAGCAGTAGGGTTCGGTAAGACTGGTACAGGTTCCGCGAAGAACATCAAAACCGGTCTGGATCTGTCCGGGGGTGTCAGCATCACTTACCAGGCAGTGGGAGACGATATTTCCCAGGAAGACATGGCTGATACGGTTTACAAGCTTCAGCAGCGTGTGGACAGCTACAGTGAGGAATCTCAGGTATTCCAGGAGGGAACAGACCGGATTACAGTGGAAATTCCCGGTGTATCTGATGCAAACCAGATTCTGGAAGAACTGGGACAGCCCGGTTCCCTGGAGTTTCAGGATGAAGAGGGTAATGTGGTGCTGGAGGGTACCGATGTGGAGACTGCCGAGGGCGGCGCTATCCAGAATCAGACCACAGGGGCCACGGAATATGTGGTGGAGCTGACGCTCACCGATGAAGGAGCGGAGAAGTTTGCCACAGCCACCGAGGAAAATCTCAACAAACAGATTGCCATCGTCTATGACGGGGAGACCATCAGCGCCCCTACCGTCAACAATGTGATTTCCAACGGACAGGCCCAGATTTCCGGTATGAGCTCCATCGATGAGGCCCGTCAGCTGGCCTCATCCATCCGGATCGGCGCGCTGAGTGTGGAGCTGGAGGAACTGAGCTCCAACGTGGTGGGAGCCCAGCTGGGTCAGGCGGCTATCACCACCAGCCTTATTGCCGGAGGAATCGGCATCGCTCTGGTGGCGGTTTTCATGATTGTGGTTTATGCCCTGCCCGGTGTGGCTGCAGCCCTGGCTCTGATTATCTATGTGGGCCTGGAGCTGGTGATGCTGAACGCTTTTGATCTGACTCTGACTCTTCCGGGTATCGCCGGAATCATTCTGTCCATCGTTATGGCGGTGGATGCCAATGTTATTATTTACGCCAGAATCCGGGAGGAGATCGGTGAGGGAAGAAGTGTCCGGACAGCCATCAAAACCGGTTTCCAGAAAGCACTGTCAGCCATTCTTGATGGAAACATCACCACCTTGATTGCCGCGGCAGTGCTTTGGCTGATGGGTACCGGAAGTGTGAAAGGATTTGCCATGACACTGGCTCTGGGTATTGTCCTTTCCATGTTTACAGCCCTGGTGATTTCCCGTCTGATTGTCAATGCTTTCTATGACATCGGCCTGCGGGATGAGAAGTTTTACGGAAGACAGAAGGAAAGAAAGACGATTCATTTTGTAAAGAGAAGAAAGATTTTCTTTACGGTTTCCATTATCCTGGTGCTTCTGGGACCGGCCGGCATGGCGGCGTTTCAGGCAACCCAGGGAGAGCCGCTGAACTTCAGCCTGGAGTTCAGGGGAGGTACTTCCACAACAGTTACCTTTGATGAGGATTATTCCATCGAGGAGATTGACCGGCAGATCAAGCCGGTGATCCAGGATGTGACCGGCGACGCGGAGATTCAGGCGTCCAAAGTGGCTGGAAGCAATCAGGTGAATTTCCGTACCAGAGCGCTGGACGTGAATGAGAGAGAAGAACTGGATCAGGCATTGAGGGATCATTTCGGAGTGGAAGGGGATATCACGGCGCAGAACATTTCCTCTACGGTAAGCTCCGAGATGCGCCGGGATGCTCTGGTGGCGGTGGCTATCGCCACGGTCTGCATGCTGCTGTATATCTGGCTGAGGTTTAAGGATGTCCGTTTCGCTTCCAGTGCCGTGCTGGCGCTGGTGCATGATGTTCTGGTGGTGTTTGCCTTCTATGTACTGTCCAGAACATCAGTGGGAAATACGTTCATCGCCTGTATGCTGACCATTGTGGGTTATTCAATCAATGCCACCATCGTCATTTTTGACCGTATCCGGGAGAATATGCGGTCAATGAAGAAAAATCAGGATCTGGCAGAGATTGTGGATATGAGTATCACCCAGACACTGACCAGAAGTATTTATACATCCCTGACAACTTTTATCACGATTTTTGTACTGTTTCTGCTGGGCGTGGCCTCCATACGGGAATTTGCCATGCCGATCATGGTGGGAATTGTCTGCGGAGCATATTCTTCTGTCTGCGTCACCGGCCCATTGTGGTATGTGATGAAGACAAAGCTGGGCGGAAAGAAAGAGAAAAATGCATAAGGAAGGCAGAAAGGGAGGGCCGGAAGGTTCTCCCTTTTTCCGAAGACAGTTTTCCTGTTTTTTTGGAAAGTGTGAAAAGACTGCCGGCGGTTGTTCCGGCGGCAGAGAAAGAGAAAGGAGAAAACCATGGAAAAATGGGTGGTGGCCGCCAAACGGGCGGATTTTGCCCGGATTGCCAGTACCTTTGGTATTGATCCGGTGACTGCCCGGCTGATCCGGAACCGGGATATTGTGGGGGATGAGGCGATCCGGCAGTATCTGTATGGCACCAGAGAGGATCTGAGGGACCCTCTGGCTATGAAGGATGTGAAGCCGGCGGTGGAAATTCTGGGAAAAAAAATTGAGGAGGGCAGGCATATCCGCATCATCGGCGATTATGACATTGACGGTGTCATGTCCACTTATATCTTATACCAGAGCCTTCTGGGACTGGGCGCCCGGGCAGATTACACCATTCCTCACAGAATCCTGGACGGCTACGGAATCAATGAGCATCTGATTGAAGCGGCGCGGGAGGACGGGGTGGATACCATTGTTACCTGTGACAACGGGATTGCCGCCGCTGATCAGATCCGGCGGGCGAAGGAGATGGGAATGACCGTGATTGTCACCGATCACCATGAGGTACCTTTCGTGGAGGAGAACGGAGTACGTCGGGAAATCCTTCCGCCTGCGGACGCGGTGGTAAATCCCAAACAGGCGGACTGCGGTTACGGATTTTCCGGAATCTGCGGGGCAGTGGTGGCCATGAAGGTGATGGAAGCTTTGTATCGGGCCAGGAAGCCCCAGGTGGATCTGGTAGACCGGATGCTTCCCTATGCGGCCATGGCCACGGTGGGAGACGTGATGGACCTTGTAGGAGAGAACCGGATTATCGTGAAGGAGGGGCTGAAGCGGCTCCATAAAACGGAGAATCTGGGACTTCAGGAGCTGATCCGGATCAATGGCCTTTCGACGGAGCAGATCACCTCCTACCACATCGGTTTTGTGCTGGGTCCCTGCCTCAACGCCGGAGGCCGGCTGGATACTGCCCGGCGGGCGCTGGCCCTTCTGTGCGCCGAGGACCGGCAGGAGGCGGCCCGGCTGGCCGGGGATCTGAAGAATCTCAATGACAGCCGGAAGGATATGACCGCCCGTGGCGTGGAGGACGCTGTCCGTCAGGTGGAGGAGCAGAACATGACCAGGGACGGCGTTCTGGTGATCTTTCTTCCGGACTGCCATGAAAGCCTGGCAGGAATTATCGCCGGGAGAATCCGGGAAAAATATCACCGGCCCACCTTTGTACTCACCAGAGGCGAGGAGGGCGTCAAAGGCTCCGGCCGGTCCACAGAGGCCTACTCCATGTACGAAAAACTCTGTGAATGTCGGGAATATCTGACCAAATTCGGAGGGCATCCCATGGCGGCAGGGCTTTCCCTGCCGGAGGAAAATGTGGAGCCTTTCCGTCGGGCTCTCAATGACCGGTGCGGTCTGACGGAGAAAGATTTTGTGGAGAAAATTACCATTGACGTGCCTATGCCGCTGGCTTATATCCGAAAGGATCTGGTACGGGAACTGAAAATTCTGGAACCCTTCGGGAAGGGAAACGAAAAACCGCTGTTTGCCCAGAAGGGGCTGCATCCCAGAGCTTTGCGGGTGCTGGGAAAAAACCGGAATGTGGTGCGGATGCAGCTGACAGATGATGCGGGCTTTGCCATGACCGGTATCTATTTCGGGGACGGCGACGAGTTTGTGGAAAAGCTTCAGGGCCGGGATACCATTTCCGTGCTGTATTATCCGGAAATCGACGAATATCAGGGCAGGGAGAATCTGCAGGTGATCGTAAAAAGCTGGTGCTGATAAATTGCAGGATCTTTCTTGCCATTTTCTCCGGTTTGTGGTAGACTGAAAGCAGTTTAAGAAAACGAAAGCGGAGACGGGAGCAGGCTTTGACACCAGACAGCACCATGCTGTCCTGTCAGTCTGCTCTTTTTGCGCGAAGGCATAAGGCGAACGCAGGCGCTTGCGCATGCACTCGCCGCCGCCCGCGAGCCGTGAGGCTGTGCGAAGGCATAAGGCGAACGCAGGCCAGGGCGGAAGCATCTCTGCGTCAAGGAGGGTTTTATGGCAAAATATGTAATGGCGCTGGACGCGGGTACCACCAGCAACCGGTGTATTCTGTTCAACGAGAAGGGGGAAATGTGCAGCGTCGCACAGAAGGAATTTACCCAGTATTTCCCGAAGCCGGGCTGGGTGGAGCACGACGCCAACGAGATCTGGTCCACACAGCTGGGGGTGGCGGTGGAGGCCATGTCGAAGATCGGAGCGTCCGCGGATGATATCGCGGCCATCGGAATTACCAACCAGCGGGAGACCGCCATCGTGTGGAATAAGGAAACCGGGGAGCCGGTGTACCGGGCTATCGTGTGGCAGTGCCGCAGAACATCCGAGTACTGTGATTCCTTAAAAGAGAAGGGCCTGACGGAAATGTTTCGTCAGAAGACGGGGCTTCTGATTGACGCCTACTTTGCGGGAACCAAGGTAAAATGGATTCTGGACAATGTAAAGGGAGCCAGGGAGCAGGCCCAGCGGGGCGAGCTGCTGTTCGGAACGGTTGAGACCTGGCTGATCTGGAAGCTTACCCGGGGACGGGTGCATGTGACGGATTATTCCAATGCTTCCCGGACCCTGCTGTTTAATATCAATACCCTGGAGTGGGACGAGGATATTCTGAAGGAACTGGATATTCCCCGGTGCATGCTGCCCGAGGTAAAGCCCTCCAGCTGCATCTACGGTTATGCGGACCCCGCGTTTCTGGGCGGGGAGATCCCCATCGGCGGCGCGGCAGGAGACCAGCAGGCGGCACTTTTCGGCCAGACCTGTTTTGATCCGGGAGAAGCCAAAAATACATACGGAACCGGCTGTTTCCTGCTGATGAACACGGGAGAGAAACCGGTATTTTCCAAAAACGGACTGCTGACCACCATCGCCTGGGGCATTGACGGCAAAGTCAATTATGCTCTGGAAGGCTCCATCTTTGTGGCAGGTGCCGCGGTGCAGTGGCTGCGGGATGAGATGCGTCTCATCGATTCCGCCATGGATTCTGACTACATGGCCAGAAAGGTGAAGGATACCAACGGCTGCTATGTGGTGCCGGCGTTCACCGGCCTGGGAGCGCCGTACTGGGATCAGTACGCCAGGGGAACCATCGTGGGCATCACCCGCGGGGTAAACAAATACCACATTATCCGGGCTACCCTGGAGTCCATCGCCTACCAGGTAAACGATGTGATCAAGGCCATGGAGGCGGATGCCGGCATCTCCCTCACCTCCCTGAAGGTGGATGGAGGCGCCAGCGCCAACGATTTCCTGATGCAGACCCAGGCAGATATGGTGCAGGGACCGGTGAACCGGCCCTCCTGCGTGGAGACCACGGCCATGGGCGCCGCCTATCTGGCAGGGCTGGCGGTGGGATACTGGTCCGGCCCGGAGGAGGTAAGGAAAAACTGGTCTATTGACCGGACCTTCCTGCCCCAGATTACCCCCGAGCAGCAGCAGGAGAAGATAAAAGGCTGGAAGAAGGCTGTGAAATACGCCTTCGGCTGGGCCCGGGAGGAGTAAAATCCACCGCCCAGAAAACCGAAAAGAGACATTGCGGAGAATGGAGACAGGCAATGAGCAGCATCCCGGAAGGGATGCCGTTCGGCCTGTCTTTTTTGAGCGTTTTTTTCGATGTGCCTGTGTGCGTTCTTTTGTGACGGTGAAGCCGGAAGGCGGAATTGTTACAATTTTATACAGATTTAGGAGGAAAGATTATCATGTATGATGTACTGATTATCGGAGCCGGCGTATCCGGCTGCGCGGCAGCCAGAGAGCTGTCCAGATACCGGCTGAAAATCGGCGTTCTGGAAAAGGGGGAGGATGTGTGCAGCGGCACTTCAAAGGCCAACAGCGGTATCGTCCACGCCGGCTTTGACGCCCGGCCCGGTTCCCTGATGGCCAGACTGAACGTGGAGGGAAACGCCATGATGGAGGAACTTTCCAAAACCCTGGATTTCCCCTTCCGCAGAAATGGTTCCCTGGTGCTGTGCTTTGACAAAGAGAAGGAAGGTATGCTGGAAGAACTGAAGGCACAGGGAGAGGCCAACGGAGTGCCGGGGCTTCAGATCCTGACCGGGGAGGAGGCCCGGGCCCTGGAACCCAACCTTAGCCGTGAAGTGACCGCCGCCCTCTGGGCGCCCTCAGGAGGCATTGTCTGCCCCTTTGGGCTTACCATCGCCCTGGCGGAAAATGCCTGCGTCAACGGCGTGGAATTTATCTTCGATACGGAAGTGAAGAAGGTGGAAAAAACGCAGGAGGGCTACCGGCTGGTGACCGGCGGGGAAACTTACGAGACCCGCTGCGTGATCAATGCGGCCGGCGTGTACGCGGATGTGTTCCACAACATGGTCAGCGAAAGGAAACTGCATATTACCCCCAGAAAGGGTGAGTATTATCTGCTGGACAGAAGCACGGGAGGATTTGTGGACCGGACTATTTTCCAGCTTCCGGGCAAATTCGGCAAGGGTGTTCTGGTGACGCCCACGGTGCACGGAAATACCCTGGTGGGCCCCACGGCCACGGATATCCCCGACAAAGAGGGGACCAATACCACCCGGCAGGGGCTGGACGAGGTGGCAGCCAAGGCGGCGCTCAGTGTGGAAGGGCTGCCCATGCGTCAGGTGATCACCTCCTTCGCGGGTCTGCGGGCCCACGAGGACGGATCGGAATTTATTGTGGAGGAAGCGGCGGACGCGCCGGGATTTTTCGACTGCGCGGGCATGGAATCGCCGGGACTGTCCAGCGCCCCGGCTGTGGGCAAGCTTCTGGAAAAACT
This sequence comes from Candidatus Pullilachnospira stercoravium, assembly GCA_018713585.1. Classification (GTDB taxonomy): domain Bacteria; phylum Bacillota; class Clostridia; order Lachnospirales; family Lachnospiraceae; genus Pullilachnospira; species Pullilachnospira stercoravium. The sequence continues at coordinate 11,671 of DVON01000244.1, forward strand.
GGTGACGGAAAAGCTGCGTCCGGAGAAAAAGGAGACGTTCATTGAGACCAGAAAGGATGTGGTCAATCCCTTCCATCTTCCCGAGGAGGAGAGGAACGCCCTGATTGCCAGCCATCCGGAGTACGGAAATGTGATCTGCCGCTGTGAGACGGTGACGGAGGGGCAGATCATCGATGCCATCCGCCGGCCGCTGGGGGCTAGATCCCTGGATGGGGTGAAGAGAAGGACCAGAGCTGGAATGGGTAGATGCCAGGCTGGCTTCTGCTCTCCGAGAACCATGGAAATCCTGGCCAGGGAGTGGAAGATTCCCATGGATCAGGTGACGAAATGCGGCGGAAATTCCCGTTTGATTGTGGGAGTGAATAAGGACAGACTGCAGGAGGAGGACCAGTGATGAAAAAGTATGCAGATGTGGTAATTATCGGAGGCGGCCCCGCGGGGCTGGCCGCCGCTGTGGCCGCTTATGACCAGGGGGCCGGAGAAATCCTGATTCTTGAGCGGGACCGGGAGCTGGGAGGTATTCTCAACCAGTGTATCCACAATGGATTTGGACTGCACACCTTCAAGGAGGAGCTCACCGGACCGGAGTATGCCGGACGGTTTATCCGGCAGGTTGAGGAGCGGAAGATTCCTTACCTGTTAAATACCATGGTGCTGGATATTTCCCGGGATAAGGTGGTGACCGCCATGAACCGGCAGGAGGGCATGTTCCAGATACAGGCCGGGGCTGTGGTGCTGGCCATGGGCTGCCGGGAGCGTTCCAGGGGCGCCCTGAACATCCCCGGCTACCGGCCGGCGGGCATCTATTCCGCGGGAACGGCCCAGCGGCTGGTGAACATGGAAGGCTATCTGCCGGGACGGGAAGTGGTGATCCTGGGCTCCGGCGATATCGGACTGATCATGGCCAGAAGGATGACCCTGGAAGGGGCAAAGGTGAAGGTGGTGGCAGAGCTGATGCCCTACTCCGGCGGACTCAAGAGAAATATCGTCCAGTGTCTGGATGATTTCGGCATCCCCCTGAAGCTGAGCCACACGGTGGTGGATATCCAGGGAAAAGAGCGGGTGGAAGGCGTCACCCTGGCCCGGGTGGACGACCAGAGAAGGCCCATTCCCGGTACGGAGGAGCAGTATTCCTGCGATACCCTGCTGCTGAGCGTGGGACTGCTGCCGGAAAATGAACTGTCCCGGTCCGCGGGCGTTGATCTGAGCCCTGTCACCGGAGGCCCGGTGGTCAATGAGAGCCTGGAGACCAATATCCCCGGCGTTTTTGCCTGCGGAAATGTGTTGCATGTCCATGACCTGGTGGATTTTGTGTCCCAGGAGGCCGCATTGGCCGGGAAATACGCGGCCTGCTATGTGGCGTCCGCCCGCGGCGGCGCACCGGAGAATTTGGGAACGGCGGACACTGCCTCCATTCCTGTCTGTGCCGAGGGCGGCGTCCGGTATACGGTGCCTTCCTTCATCCGGCCTGACCATATGGAAGAAAAGCTGCCGGTGCGGTTCCGGGTGGGAGCCGTGTACCAGAACTGTTACGTCAGTGTGTATCTGGATGAGGAGCGGATTCTTCACCGGAAGCGCCAGATCCTGGCTCCCGGGGAGATGGAGACGGTAACTCTGGAGCGGGAACGGCTGACAGCCGGAGGAGGCCCCGGAAAAATCACCATCAGGATCGAGCAGGAATAGGAGGTAAGGATTGTGGAGATCAGAGAATTGACGTGTATCGGCTGCCCCATGGGCTGCCAGATGCGGGTGACCATGGAAGCGGGAGAAATCCGTCAGGTGGAGGGAAATACCTGCAAAAGGGGAGATGCCTATGCCCGCAAGGAAGTGACCAATCCCACCAGGATCGTCACCTCCACGGTACGGGTGACGGGAGGCGAGCTGCCGGTGGTATCCGTGAAAACAGCCTCCGATATTCCCAAGGAAAAGATCCGCGCGTGCGTGCTGGCGTTGAAATCCATCCGGGTGGCGGCACCGGTTTCCATCGGTGATGTGGTGGCGGAAAATGTGGCCGGCACAGGAGTGTCAATTGTGGCCACCAGAAATGTGAAGACGGCCTGAAAGGCGCCGGACTGTAACGCCAAACAGCTGCAAATGCAGAAAAGAGATTGCAATTTGCCCTGGCCGGAGTTATAATAATTTTGATCGCCTGTGATGCGGACAAGGCGGAATGCAGAACTTGTGTTTCGCCTTATTTTTTTGACTTAAAGGGAGGTTTTTATGGCGGCAAATGTAAAAAATATGACCAGTGGAGCGCCGGGAAAGCTGATTCTGCTTTTCGCCCTTCCGCTGATGCTGGGAAACGTTTTTCAGCAGTTCTATACTATGGTGGACGCCATGGTGGTAGGACAGGTGGTAGGAGTGGAAGCCCTGGCAGCGGTGGGCGCTGCCGACTGGCTGATCTGGATGATCCAGGGTATCCTGACTGGAGGCACCCAGGGTTTTTCCATCCTGACTGCTCAGAATTATGGCGCCGGGGACGGAAAGGCGCTGAAGAAGACGGTAGCCATGAGCTATGTGCTGACGGCTGTCACTGCTCTGGTGGTGCTGGTGATCAGTCAGGCTGCGGTACAGCCGGTGCTGGTATTCCTGAACACGCCTGCGGATGTCATTGACATGTCCGTCACTTATGTGCGGATCATTTTCTGCGGAATTCCGGTCATTGCCGCATATAACTGCCTGGCTTCTATTTTGCGGGCTCTTGGCAACGGCCGTTCCCCTCTGATTGCCATGATTGTGGCGGCGGTCATCAATGTGGGGCTGGATCTCTTGTTTGTGGCCGTATTCGGCTGGGGAGTGGCGGGAGCCGCCATTGCCACAGTGACAGCTCAGGCCTTTTCCGCGCTGTATTGTTTTCTGGTGCTTCGGAAAATTGAAGCGGTGAAAATCGGGCGGGAGGATTTTTCCCGGGATGGCTACCTGGCGGGACAGCTTCTGAAGCTGGGCGCGCCGCTGGAATTCCAGAATATGATTATTTCTGTGGGCGGACTAGTGGTTCAGTACGTGGTAAACGGATACGGCTTTTTGTTTGTGGCAGGTTTTACGGCTACAAACAAGCTGTACGGTGTACTGGAGCTGGCAGCCATTTCCTACGGTTACGCCATCACTACTTATGTGGGTCAGAATCTGGGAGCGGGTAATGTCCCCAGAATCCGGGAAGGTGTGCGAAAAGGAGGATTTATGGCAGTGCTGACGGCACTGGTGATCGGCGTGGTAATGATTGCGGCCGGCAGGCCGGTGTTGTCCCTGTTTATTTCCGGGGAACAGGAACAGGTAAGCCAGGTTATGGAAATTGCCTACCACTATCTTTTCATTATGGCTTCTTTTCTGATTGTGCTTTATCTGCTGTATGTGTATCGTTCCGCTATTCAGGGCCTGGGAAATACGGTAATACCTCTTCTGAGCGGAGCCGTGGAATTTCTCATGCGCGTGGGCGTAGCCCTGCTGCTCCCCAGATTGGTGGGACAAAACGGTATTTTTTACGCGGAGATCTGTGCATGGAGCGGAGCGGCGTTGCTGCTGTGTATCAGCTACTTACGTTTGATCGGAAGATACCGGCTGCCGGACAGGAAAACAGAATAGAGAAAACGGAAGTATGCTGCGGCAGAGAAATTTTCTGCCGCAGTTTTTTTATGTTTATTGAAAATTGCTTCTGAGGTTTTCTTCATAAAGACCTTAACGGATAACGTTCACGACATAAACTTATCGTGAACGTTATAATTTTGTGCGGTTTTATACGTTTGCGATGGAAAGGGCACATTATGCGATAAAGACTGAAAAAAAAGAATATTCTGTGATAAAATAAGACTATAGTTAAAATTTATACAAAATTCCTGGGGAAGGAGGGGAGCAAAGCAATGGAAAGCACGTTTCGCGAACTTTCCATTGTCATGAATCATGAAGTCAAAAAGGATATTTTTTGCCCTCCTGTTCTTCGCGGCTGCCAGCGGATGCGGAGGGAAGCAGAATCTGCGGGAGGTACAGCAATCCAACGAAGCTTTGAAGATATGCTGTCTGGAAAGTGATCAGTCGCTGTATGTGGCCG
>DVON01000245.1 GCA_018713585.1 Candidatus Pullilachnospira stercoravium
CACGAACGAGAAAGTTCAACCTGCGTAAAACGAACGCTGCGAATGAGGGCTGGTTGGCTGACTATTTTACGGACGTTAAGTCCTGGAAAGGAGAGGCCAGACCTATTGCCCTACTCATTCTAACAGCTTAAGCAACAAGATGGGTAATTCCTTACTGGCGGTAAGGGGTATTAACCATAAATATATTGTAGTAGGAAAGGAGAAATGTTTTATGGAAAAATTACTGGAGATTTTAGAGGATATTCAGCCGGACGCGGATTATGAAACCTGTACGACGCTGATCGACGACGGAATTCTGGATTCCTTCGCCATTTTATCTATTGTGGCGGAACTGGAAGATACTTTCGGGGTATCGGTGACTCCGGCAGAGATTATTCCGGAAAACTTTAATTCCGCCCAGGCCCTGTGGGCTATGGTGCAGCGCCTGTTGAAGGAGAACTGATCCATGGCGCTGAATTCGCTGGAATTTCTGTTGTTTGCGGCTGCGGCGGCTGCGGTGTATTATTTGATTCCCGGGAAAGTTCAGTGGATATGGCTGCTTGTATGCAGTTATATCTACTATCTCTCCCAGGGGCCGTATCTGGTGGCTTATCTGCTGTTTACCACCCTGACCACCTTTGCGGGCGGGTGGATTCTGGAGAAAATTACTGATAAGAAAAAGAAAAAATGGCTGGTGGTCGCAGTGCTGCTGCTGAACTTTGGAATGTTGGCGGTGCTGAAATATTCCAATTTTGTAATTCTGAATTTCAACAGAATTACCGGCGGGCATCTTTCATTTCTGGATCTGGCGTTGCCCTTGGGGATCTCTTTCTATACCTTTCAGTCTATGGGATATCTGCTGGATGTATACTGGAAGCGATGCCAGGCGGAGAAAAATCCCTTTCGGTTTGCCTTGTTTGTTTCCTTTTTCCCGCAGCTTCTCCAGGGGCCCATCGGGCGTTATTCCAGACTGGCATGCCAGCTTTATGAGAAACACAGATGGGACTGGGGCAGGATGGAGCGGGGCTTTCAGCTGATTTTATGGGGATTTTTCAAAAAGATGGTTTTGGCGGACACGGCAGCTCCTTTTGTATCGGCATTGTTTGATCAGTACGAAATGTATCCCGGTCTGGGAGTCTTTGCGGTGCTGGCTTATTCTGTACAGCTCTATGGGGATTTTTCCGGAGGAATTGATGTGGTATCAGGAATCGCCCTGCTGTTTGGCATCTCCCTGGATGAAAATTTCCGGAGGCCGTATTTTGCCAGAACGATCACGGATTTCTGGCATCGGTGGCATATTACTCTGGGTACATGGATGAAAGATTACGTATTTTATCCGGTTTCCCTTTCCCGATGGATGGGCAAGTTTGGAAAATTTTCCAGAAGGGTTTTCGGAAGGAGTACGGGGCGCACCCTTCCCATCTGCCTGGCGAATCTGATTGTCTTTTTCCTGGTGGGAGTATGGCATGGAGCTGCCTGGAAATATATCGTTTACGGTATGTACAATGGTATGCTTATCGCATTCAGCGGACTGATGAATGTAAACTTTCGGAAATGGAAAAAGTCATGCCGTATTGATGACAAAAAAGCATACTGGCAGATTTTTCAAATAGCAAGGACATTTCTGCTGGTAAATATCAGCTGGTTTTTTGACAGGGCAGATACGGTGGGACAGGCACTGCGGATGATGAAAAATACCGTGACCTGCTGGAAACCCTCCGCGCTTCTGTCGGTTCCTGTGGGACTGGGTGGAACAGCCGCGTATACGGCCTTAGCGTTGGGAGTACTTTTGACGGGCTGCGTCATTCTCTTTTCGGTCAGTTTTTTCCAGGAGCGGGGCAGGGACGTATTTTCAGTTTTGGCGGCGGGGCCGGCGTTGGTAAGACTGGCGGTATATGGCGCAATACTGTTTGCGATTCCTATGCTGGGACAGTTTCCCGCAACTACAGGAGGATTTATCTATGCGCAGTTTTAAACGGATAGCGTGGTGCGGCCTGTTCCTGATGCTTTGTGTGGCTGTAAACGGGTTTTTAAATGTTTGTATGATCCCCTATACTTATACCCGGGTGGACGCGCATAATCTGCGGACGGCCCGGTATGAGGAAGTATTTGTGGGATCCTCCCACGGAAAATGCGGACTGGATCCGGCTGTGATGCAGGAAGTTACCGGGAAGATTTCCATCAACGTATGCCAGGGAGGGGAATATCCTGTGGATGCCTATTTTCTGGTGAAGGAAGCTGCCAGGAACAGGAAACTTTCCCGGGTAATCCTGGAGGTAGATCCGGGATATTGGGTGACGGAGCCGAATCAGACGGCGGATTACGCGGTCTTTTATCAGGAAATGGAGTTTTCACCGGTGAAGGCAGAGTATTTTCTGGAAAAGATGATGCAGGCGGATTTTCGGACCACCCTTTTCCCATGGTATCTGTATCGGAAGGAGATCCGTCAGGTGCCGCAGATTCTGGAGCAGAAGAGAGGAAATGTCTATAAGAATTATGGGGTGGAGCCATTTTCCAGTCCGGTACAGGATTATCGTCAGGATGGAATGATCGTGCGCAAACCGGTGGAGAGTGACAGGACGCAGGAGGATCAGCCGGTGCTTTTTTCAAAAGACGAGCTGAATCCGGATGCCGGAAAGTATTTTAAAAAGCTGGCTGAATTCTGTGAAAAAGAAGGGATCCGGCTGATTGCCGTGACCACGCCGGTTCCCCGGGTAACCTATGAGAAATATCAGGATGCTTATGACAGCGCGGCGGCGTATTTCGATTCCTATATGGAAAAAGCAGGAGTTCCTTATTATGATTTTACCAGGGGCTGGGAATACGGGATGCCTTCACAGCTGGAAGAGTTTGCGGATTATGAAGGCCATCTGTATGGGGACGGCGCCGCTGAATTCACCAGAAGTTTTGGAGAAATTCTGGAGGAAGCAGGTTACTGAACTATTGCGTCAATAAAGCGCGAAAAAGGAAATTCTCTGAAATGTGTTGTTATTTCCTGCCGAAGCGTTTATAATAGGAAGAGCAAGTCGGCAGGAGGATTATTATGGGAGAATTTAGGATTGAGAAAGGCGATATCACTACATACGCTGTGGATGCAATAGTAAATGCTGCCAATACCTCCCTTCTGGGCGGAGGAGGAGTGGACGGCGCCATTCACCGGGCGGCAGGCCCCGAGCTTCGGGAAGAGTGTAAAACCCTGGGAGGATGCGAAACCGGAAAGGCCAAGCTGACGAAAGGATACAGGCTTCCGGCCAGGTATGTGATGCACACACCAGGGCCTGTCTGGCACGGAGGCAATAATTATGAAGATCTGCTGCTGAAAAGCTGCTATGAATATTGCCTGAAACTGGGGGAAAGCCAGGGATTTGAGACCATTGCGTTTCCGTCTATCAGTACAGGAGTATATGGATATCCTGTGGAGCAGGCGGCCCCTATTGCGGTGCGGACGATCTGTGAGTTTCTGCGCTGGACACAGGTGGTAAAAACGGTGACTATGGTCTGCCGGGATGACCGGACGCTGAAGGCCTATCAGGATGCCCTGGAAGCTTATCAGGCGGAAGAAAATTCCTGATCTGACAGAAACGGAACAAATGCTGTGATCTGGCAAAGCCCGGAAGAGGGCGCCGGATCATCGGCGGAAAATATAGCTTACAGAGAAGACTGACTTGTAAAGAGCTGCGGTTTCCCATATGGGGCCGCAGCTCTTGCTGTTATTCATGACAATGGGAAACTCTCGGGAGCTCTTTCCATTGCGGTAAATCATGTGGAATTGTACACGCGGGAGATGACAACAGTTTTGGGATCAGAGAACGGGTAACATATCATGGCTTTGCAGAACTGCAACAAGGGTTTCTGTGACGTCTTTCAAATGGTGGATATCCCGGCAGATTTCCCGCCTGGAAGATCTTACTTCCCAGAGAAGATCGTCAAGTTTCCTGTTGGTGATATCCTGGCGCATTCTCAGGATATCTGTTTTATTGTAGAGTTCCGCAACGTTTCCTTTGAGGCCAGAAATATCGGCTTTGACCTCGACCATGTCGGACTTGAGCTCCGCGACATCGGCTTTGACCTCGACCATGTCGGACTTGAGCTCCGCGAC
>DVON01000246.1 GCA_018713585.1 Candidatus Pullilachnospira stercoravium
AAAAACTATAATAAAAATAAGAAGACGGGAAGGTGTTTTATCGAAAAAGAGCAATAACCTGGAAAGGAGTAAAAAATGACGAACAAAGAAATGAGAGATAAAAAAATGAATATCAGAGGGTATGTAAAAAAAGGAATGATTTTCTGTACCATAGGAGTGCTGGCAATGGGAATGGTGGCCTGCTCCAGCGGAAAGAAGTCTTCTTCCTCCGGCACGAAGGCCAAAAGCCAGACGGAGTCCACCAAATCCAACGACAGCAAGAGCAGTTCCGGCAGTAAGAGCAGTTCCGACAGCAAGAGCAGTTCCGGTAGCAAGAGCAGTTCAGGTTCCAGTAGCAGCAACAGCAGTACGGACTCCAGCACCGGCAAAAACAGCACCGGATCAAGCACCAGCAAGAACAGCAGCAGCTCCAGTACCGGCAAGGGCAGCTCAGATTCCAGTACCAGCAACAGCAGCACTGGTTCAAGCTCCAGCAAGAGCAGTACCGGATCAACCACCAGCAAAAACAACTCGGATTCCGGTTCCAATAACAGTACAGATACAACCGGAACCACCGGCACCAGTACTACAGGCACAACCGGCAGCACCACTGGAACCGCTGGCAGCACCGGCAGTTCTGCCAGTACCAGGAACAGCTCTGCGTCATCGGCAAAGAGCAGCACCACCGGAACACAAAAAAGCGGCACCACAACAAAGAGTGGCACTACAACAAAGAGTGGCACTACAACAAAGAGCGGCACTACAACAAAGAACAGCCAGAGCTCACAGTCAAAGAATTAATACGCAGACACAGGGAACAGACAACAATCAGTAAAACTGCGGGCTGCAGGAATATGCAGCCCGTTTCCACAGGAGAATGGTATTATGAAAAATATCCTGGAATATCTGGAAAACACGGAAAGAAAATATCCTTACCAGCTGGCGGCGGATGACGGAAAAATCTGCGTCACATGGGGTACCCTGGCGGCGCTGTCCAGACAGATGGGCACGGTGATCGGGCGGAAGGTTTCCTCCGGCAGTCCGGTGGTGATTCTGGCGGAGAAAAGCGTGATCACATTGACGGCGATGCTGGGATGCGTGTACGCGGGAGGATTTTATGTGATGGCGGACCCTTCACTGCCCGTGGCCCGGTTACAGGAAATTTTTCGGCAGGTACAGCCCGAACTGGTGGTGGCGGAGCCGTCGGCGCTTTCTCTGCTGCGGCAGGCGGGATATGGGGGATCTTACTGTCTGGTCAATGAAGCGATACAGCAGACGGCGGACCACCAGCTTCTGGAAGAGAGGAGAAGAGAAAGCAGCGAAAACGATCTGCTGTACGTTCTGTTTACCTCGGGCTCCACAGGCAAACCCAAAGGGATTGCGGTAAGTCACCGGGCTGTTATGGATTTTATCTCGCGCTTTACGGAGATTTTCGGCATTGAAAACCACGACCGGCTGGGAAATCAGGCGCCCTTTGATTTTGATATATCGGTAAAAGACATTTACTCCTGTATCATGACAGGGGCCGCGCTGATTATGATTCCCCGGACCATGTTTTCTTCACCGCCGGTTTTGCTGGATTATCTCTGCGATAAGGACGTAACCGTGCTGATCTGGGCGGTTTCGGCATTGACAACGGTTTCGGCGCTGAAGGGACTTGGCTACAGGCAGCCCGATTCCGTCAGAAAGATTCTGTTCAGCGGGGAAGTGATGCCTGCGAAACAGCTTTCCAGATGGCGGGCCGCGCTGCCGAAAACAGAATTTGTCAACCTTTACGGACCGTCGGAAATCACCTGTAACTGCACCTATTACCGGATTCCGGATACCTATGATGAAAATGAAAAACTGCCGGTGGGAAAACCATTTCCCGGGCGGAGGGTATTTCTGATGGATAAAGAAGGCAGGGAAATCCGTACGCCGCGAACGACGGGAGAAATCTGTGTGGCAGGCGAATCCCTGGCCGCGGGGTATTATAAAAACCGGGAAGAGACGGAGAAAAAATTTGTCCTCCACACCTTTTTGGACGGGACGAAAGGACGGTGCTACAAAACCGGTGATCTGGGATATTTTCTGGAGGACGGCACCTTCTATTTTGAAGGAAGAAAAGACTTTCAGATAAAGCACATGGGACACCGGATCGAACTGGAAGAAATCGAGCAGGCCCTCAATAAGCTTGAAGGAATTGAAAAAAGCTGTTGTCTGCTGGACAGAAAACGAAATCAGCTGGCGGCTTTTTATACAGGGGAGCTTCCGTCCGGACAGATCAGAGAGCAACTGAAGCGAAAACTTCCGGTTTACATGATACCGCACAGCATCCGGCATACAAAGCGGATGCCCCTGAATAAGAACGGAAAGACGGACAGGGAATACCTGCTGCATTTGTTGGAGGGTAACGCATGATGGATATGGACAGCCTGGAATATGGAATTGTAAATTACAGCACGCCCTTTTATGTATTTGACACCGATGAGCTGACCAAACGGGTGAAGCAGTTCCGGGAAATCACCCATAAAAGGGCGGATCTGTGTTTTGCCATGAAGGCCAATCCTTTTCTGGTGGGGCCGATGGCGGCTATGACAGACCGGATCGAGGTATGTTCCATGGGAGAATTCCGGATTTGTCAGGAGGCACAGATCCCCGTTCAAAAACTGGTGATCTCCGGTGTGCTGAAGAAAAAAGAAGATTTCTGGCAGATTCTAAACACCTGCGGGGGAGGATGCCTCTGCAGCATCGAGTCCTTGAGCCAGATGGAACAGGCGGCTGAGTGGGCAAGGAAAAACCGCAGGAAAGTGTCCGTGCTTTTACGGCTTACCAGCGGAAATCAGTTTGGAATGGATAAGGACCTGGTACAGAATCTGATGCAGGCCCGTGAACTTTTCTCCCATGTGAACATCCGGGGGATTCACTATTTTTCCGGCACGCGCAAGAAGATAGAAAAAATCTGCCGGGAGCTGGAGCAGCTGGACGCGTTTCTTCTGGAAGCGGAGGAAAAAACCGGATGCAAGGCCGAAGAGCTGGAATACGGTCCGGGGCTTTTTGCCGCCTGTTTTGAAGGCGAAGAAGACCGTGCTGCCCAGGAACTTGCGGCCATCTGTGAGAAAATCAGCGCCATGAGGTGGAAGGGAAAGGTCACCCTGGAAATGGGGCGGGCCTTCACCGCTTCCTGTGGCTATTATCTCACAGGGGTGCGGGATATCAAAAAGAACAACGGCGTAAATTACTGTATTGTGGACGGCGGCATCCATCAGCTGCAATATGACGGGCAGATTCGCGGGATGTTCCGTCCCGGAATCCGGATCAGCCCGGAGCACGAAAATGAGCCCGCCAGGAAATGGACCGTATGCGGCTCCCTGTGTACCGCCAATGACATCCTGATACAGAATGTGACGCTGCAGGGGCTTCGCCAGGGGAACGTACTTATTTTTGAAAATGCGGGCGCCTATTCCGCCATGGAGGGAATGGCTCTGTTTTTAAGCCACGAGCTTCCAAAAATCGCGCTGTACAGCCAGGCGGAGGGCTGGAAGCTGATCCGCAGGGAAAAGCCCACTTACGAATGGAACATGGCAAAGGAGGTTGGCAATGAAAACTTTGATAAATATTTTAATGGACATTGACGATACCGTCGACTGGGAGAAAGAACAGGCGCTGATCGACGATCACATTCTGGATTCCTTTGGGGTGATCACGCTGGTATCGGAACTGGAAGATGCTTATTCCATCGAGATTGAAGCCGCGGAAATGGTGCCGGAAAATTTTAATTCGGCGGCGGCCATATACCGGATGGTGACAAGACTGCAGGAGACATAACAATGGCGTATCATACCCCGGTTTACCTGCTGCTGTTTCTGCCGGCGGTGCTTCTGGCATATCAGATAACGCCGCAAAAAAAGAGATGGCTCCTGCTTTTGGGAGCCAGCTGGATTTTTTTCTGGTCCGTCAGCGGGAAGCTGCTGATCTTCCTGATCGGCACAATTCTGTTTACACATTATATTGGTCTCGGTCTCGAAACGCTGAAGAGCCGGTGCCGCCTGGAAGCCGGAAAACCGGAAAATGACAGAAAGCAGATACAGGCCCTGTTTAAGAAAAGACAACGCCTGGTGCTGGCAGCGGGAATTTTCGGGCTGCTGGCTGTGCTGGGCTATCTGAAATATTACAATTTTTTTGCCCAGAATGTGAATCTGCTGCTGGAAAAAGCAGGTCGTCCGGCCCTTCTTACAGCCAAAAATCTGGTGCTGCCTCTGGGAATTTCCTTCTATACCCTGCGGGCTGTGGGCTATATGGCGGATGTCTACTGGGAGAGAACTTCCGCCTTTGTACATCCGGGAAAGCTGGCCCTTTGCCTCAGTTTCTTTCCGCAGCTTATGGAGGGGCCCATCAGTTCCTATTCCCAGACCGCGGGGGATCTCTGGAAGGGCAGTCCCATCCGGAGCGAAAACCTGGCGGCGGGAGCCTGGCGGATTCTGTGGGGACTTTTTAAGAAAGTGCTTATTGCCGACCGGCTGAATGTGCTGGTAAAAGCGGTTTTTGACCAGTATGAAAGCTACGGGGGCGTGGTGGTGGCCGCGGCGGCGGTGGCCTACACGGTACAGCTTTACATGGAATTTTCCGGGGCCATGGATATGATCATCGGTAGCGGTAGGATGTTCGGCGTGTCACTGCCCGAAAATTTCCGCCAGCCCTTTGCCGCCGGTTCCGCGGCCGAGTTCTGGAGGCGCTGGCATATTACACTGGGCACCTGGCTGAAAACCTATGTATTTTACCCGGTTTCCACATCGCGGATTGTAAAGAAATGGAACCGGTTCGGAAAAAACCATGCCGGGAAATATGTGACGAAGCTGGGGGTTACGGCCATCTGCCTGTTTCCGGTCTGGCTTCTGAACGGTCTCTGGCACGGCCCCAGGTGGAGTTATATTTTCTACGGAATGTATTACTTCACGATTCTGCTGTGCGGCGAGGCCCTGGCTCCAGTTAGGGAGCGGATTCTGAAAAAATGGAACATCAGCGAACAGACTGTCTGGTGGGCGGTTCCCCGAAGACTGAAAACCTGGGTGATTATTGTCGTGGGCGAACTCTTTTTCCGGGCCAACGGCCTGAAAGCCGGACTGCACATGTTTGTCAGCATTTTCACGGATTTCCGGCCGGAAAAGCTGTGGGATTCGACGCTTCTGAATCTGGGGCTGGATTCGGGAGATTATCTGGTCATCCTTCTGGGATGTGCTGTGGTGGGAATCGTGGGGGTTGTAAAAGAACATAACCTCTGGAAAGAGGAAAATACAAAAAGATTCTGCGCGCCAATCCGCTGGGCTGCCTGTTACGGCCTGCTTCTGGCGGTGATTATCTTTGGCGCTTACGGAATCGGATATCAGCAGGTGGATTTGATTTATGCGGGATTTTAAACAGACCTTAAAGAAGGTGGGAGGGGCGGCGCTGTTTCTGGCGATCCTGGCGCTGCTTCTGGGCGTTCTGTCCCGGGGCGTGACGGACCTTGTGACGAAAAACGACGATCTGGTGCCGACCAGGAACAAAAGCACGGTAAAAATCCGGCAGGAAGCCGGACAGACCATTGATGTGCTGATTGTGGGAGACAGCCTCAGCTATTCCTCTTTTTCTCCCATGCAGCTCTGGAACAGTCATGGAATGGCGGCCTTTGTGGGCGGCCAGTCGGGACAGACCATTCAGGAATCCTATTATATGATGAAAACGGCATTTCAAAAACAGTCCCCCAAGGTGGTGGTGCTGGAGACCAACGTGATCTTCCGGGCCAAAGAAGGGCTGGACGGGATCGGGGAATCCATCAGAACGTGCGCAGGGTACTATTTCCCCGTTTTTGCCTATCACGACGTCTGGAAATCCCTGGTGACGGGGAAACGCTGGACGGCGGAAGATTATAAAGGATTTCAATTCCGGAATACTGTAACCCCCTATATGGGAGGAAGTTATATGACGGTTTCCCGGGAAAGCAGGAAAATTTCACCTGTCGTGAAAGTCTATTTGGAGAAAATCATAAAGCTGTGCGAAAAGAAAGACGCGAAGCTTATACTGGTCAGTATCCCGTCTCCATCCAATTACAGCCTGGCTACCCATAAGGCGCTGCAGGCGTATGCGAAAAACCAGGGAATTCCCTATACAGATCTGAATCTTTTCCTGAAGGAACTGAAGATAGACTGGCAGAAAGACAGTCTGGACGGCGGCGATCACCTGAATCTGTCCGGAGCCGGCAAGGTAACTTCCTGGCTGGGAAATTACCTGAAAAAAACATTCAGCCTGCCGGATCACAGAGGAGAGGAACGATACGCGGCCTGGGAGAATATGGCAAAGAAATATGAAAAACGGGCCAAAGAGATATTGGAAAATATGTAACGGTGAATCCGAAAGGCGGAAGAAAACCGCACGGAGATATTTACCCGGAGCGGAAAACCTGTTATGCTACTAAGCATATGAAGGCACACGGCCGCGCCCCTGAGGAGATACCTTTATGGCCGTCAGGCCAATAAAAGGAAGGGAGGAAAACGATGAGTATTGGAAATATTTTGATTGTGGAAGATGACGCGGACATCCGGGAAGGCGTAAGAATTCTGCTGGAAAGTGAAGACTACTGTATCCGGGAGGCCGAGAACGGGCGCCAGGGACTGGAGCTTCTGGACGATACCATCGATCTTGTAATTCTGGACATTATGATGCCCGGAATCTCAGGACTTCGCACCTGTGAGGAGATACGGAAAAAATCCAATGTGCCGGTGCTGTTTCTCACGGCGAAGGCGCAGGAATCCGACAAGCTGATCGGGCTTATGGCCGGGGGCGACGATTACCTTCCGAAGCCGTTTTCCTATGCGGAGCTTCTGGGGAGGGTAAAGGCGCTGGTGCGCCGGTACAATGTCTATCAGGGGAAGGCCGGCACGGATCAGGAGGAGAAGGACGCCTGGCTGGAACTGAGAGGCGTGCGGATTCACAGGACGTATAATGAAGTTTTCGTCGACGGAAAAGCAAAAGAAATGTCCGATATTGAATATCGTATTCTTCTGCTGATGATGGGGCACCCCGGCAGAATCTTTTCCGCCCAGAATCTTTATGAAAGCGTCTGGGAGGAACCCTATTTTTATTCCTGCAGCAGTACGGTCATGGTACATATCCGGAAACTGCGGGTAAAGATTGAGGCGGATCCTAAAAATCCCAGGTATATAAAGACCGTGTGGGGAAAGGGGTATAAGTTCGATGCGGGCAATGAACAGGCGTAATTCCATCTATGTTCAGCTGCTGCGGCTTCTGATCGTCTCCGCGGTGGCTGCTGTGGCTATTTTTGTGCTGATGGATCTGATCAGCACCCGTCTGATCGGAGTCTATTTTGAAAACAATAATTATGAGGAACGTCATAATCAGGCGTATATGACAAAGCTGCAGAATTATATTGATCAGAATCATCTGTCGTCCAGAGACGCGCAGGAACTGAATGACTGGGTGAAAAGTCAGAAAATTCTATATGTCCAGATTTATAAGGACGGAATCCGGGTTTTCGATTCCGCCTATCCCAATGAGGAAATCTGGGAAGCGGAAATCGAGGCTACGGATCAGGAATGGGAAACAATTTATACGCTGACATTTTCAGACGGAACTGCCCAGGTCAGTGTGGTTGGAAACTATGCGTATCAGATTTTTATCTATGTTTATATTGCGGAGATTGTGATCTGTTTTGGTATTTTTCTGCTTCTGGTGCTGCTGGGAATCCGAAAACGAATGGGATATATCCGTAAGCTGAGCCAGGAAGTGGAGATCCTCGAAGGAGGCAGCCTGGATTACCCCATCACAGTGAAAGGAAATGACGAGCTGGCCACTTTGGCTTTCGGCCTGGACAGTATGCGGAAATCTTTCCAGGAGCTTCTGAACCAGGAAGCGAAAATGGTTCAGGAAAACCAGAGAATTGTCACGGAAATGTCTCACGATCTCAGAACTCCTATTACCTCCATTCTGCTGTACACAGAGATCCTGAAACGGGGAAACGGAAAAGACAGACAGATCGAATACATAGAAAAAATAGAAAAGAGGGCACGGCGGATGAAACAGCTGACGGATCATCTGTTTGAGTACTCTCTTCTGACCGGCGAGACCAAGGTGCAGATGGAGGAACCGGAGCTGTATGAAGTACTGTTCTATGATCTGTTTTCGGAAACCTGCAGTTATCTGGAACAGCGGGGCTTTCAGGTGGAATTTCATGTGAAATGGCTGGAGAAAAAAATCCAGATTTCCACGGAGTATATGCTACGGATCATGGATAATATCACCTCTAATGTGCTGAAATACGCGGACCCCGCGTACCCCATTGTCATATCCTCCGCCCAGGAGGAACATATGGCAGGATTTTCCTTTGAAAACCATATCCGGAAGACGGAGGAAACGGTGGAAAGCACAGGCATCGGCATCAAGAGCATCCGGAATATGACGCTGAAAATGAAGGCAAAATGCCAGGTGGAGCAGGAAGGGGACCAGTTCCGTCTGACGATATTGTTTCCGGTGAAGTATAAAATTGAACAGCAGGCGTAAACCGGATTCTGAAAGTGACGGTGGCGCCAGACCAGTCAAATCCGGCAGGATCTTTCTGATAAGGAAAGGTTCTGCCGGATTTTGCTTGCTTACAGATCTGTAAGATAACGGGAATGTAAGGAAAGAAAGAAGCATGATATAATAGCTTCATAAGGAGGAATTTTACGATGAATCAACTGTTGCTTTTGGAGGATGATGAAAGCCTAATTGAAGGATTGACCTATACGCTTGAGAAAAATGGATTCTGTCCGCGGGTTGCGCGGAGGGTGAAGGAGGCATGGAAGATACTGGAGACGGATGAAAAGTTTGATCTTCTGCTGCTGGATGTGACCCTTCCGGATGGCACAGGATTTGATCTTTGCGATCAGCTGCGGCGGCGGGGGGATACGATGCCGATTATTTTTCTTACGGCGGCGGATGAGGAGACCAGCATTATACGTGGACTTGACGGAGGAGGAGATGATTATATTACAAAGCCTTTTAAACTGGGAGAATTATGTTCCAGAATACGTGCGCTGCTAAGAAGAAGCGGAAATGGACAGACCTTTTGCAAAATCCTTTCCTCCCGGGAAATAACAGTTGATCTGGAGGACTGCAGAGCAATGAAAAACGGACAGGATCTGGAGCTGACCGCTGCGGAATATCGGCTGCTGTGCCTTTTTCTGCGCAACGCGGGACGGGTTCTGTCCAGAGAACGGATTCTGGACGCCCTGTGGGATGGAAAGGGCAGCTTTGTGGTTGACAATACCCTGTCCGTCTACATCCGCAGGCTGAGGGAAAAAATCGAGAAAAATCCCTCCAGTCCCGAATATCTGATTACGGTACGGGGATTCGGATATCAGTGGAGGGAGGCGGATTTATGACTTGCCTGTGGGACCGGGAGAACCGGCGGTTTTTGGGATTTCTGATCATATGCTGGCTGCTGCTGGCGGGATTTCTGCTGGCTTTTGGCCTGGAGCAGGGGCAGGAGAGCCGCGAAGCATCCCGAAGGCGGGAGGCCCAGATTGCTTCCTGGCTTCTCAGACAGGGAGAGCGGGAGACGTATGTGGCGGCGGCCCTGAAAAATCAGCAGATTACATCGGAAGGAGAGGCGCTTCTTAAAACCACGGGTAGAACGGAGGAAAATCAGCGGCAGGTTTTTCCCTTTGGCATCGGCACGGAAGGTTCCGGAAAAATTCTTCTGGCAGGATACCTGATCTGCGCCCTGGGGACCGTGGCGGGAGCCGTCTGTTTTCTTGAGAAGCGCGAAAGACTTTTCGGGAATGCCGCCCGGATCATTGAGAAATATGCCAGAGGAGAGTTTTCCTGCCGGCTGCCCCGCAACCGCCAGGGCGGCATTTACCGGCTGTTTACGGTGACGGATCAGCTGGCGCTGGCGCTGCGGGCTGGGGAAGAGGCGCAGGGAAAGGCCAGGGAATTTCTCAAACAGTCGGTTTCCGACATCTCCCATCAGCTAAAGACGCCGCTGGCCGCCCTGTCAATGTATACGGAAATCATCCGGGAAGAAGCGGAAAATCCGGCTGTGGTGAGAAAATTTGCCTCCAGCGCCGCGGCTTCTCTGGGGCGGATGGAGCGGCTGATTTTCATGCTGCTGCGCCTGACCCGGCTGGATGCGGGGGAAATCCATTTTCAGAAACGTTACTGTCCGGTCCGTGGTCTGGTGGAGGAAGCGACAGGGGATTTGCTTTTGCGTGCGCGGAAAGAGGAAAAACAGCTTCTGATGGAGGGGGATGACTCCTGCCGGCTGTTCTGTGACCCGGAATGGACCGGGGAAGCGGTGGGAAACCTTGTAAAAAACGCTTTGGATCACACCGCTGCCGGCGGCTGTATTCAGGTTCGGTGGGAACTGTCTCCCGCCATGCTTCGCATTTCCGTGGAGGATGACGGGGAGGGGATTGCCCCGGAAGATATTCATCATATTTTCAAGCGTTTTTACAGAAGCCGTCAATCCGCTCCCGCTGCGGCGGACCGCCAGGGCATAGGGCTGGGACTGCCGTTGGCAAAAGCTATTGTGGAGGGCCAGGGCGGCATATTGTCCGTCCAGAGCCAGCCAGGCCAGGGAGCCTGCTTTTCCATGGCATTTCCTGTGGGGGAGAAGATGACAGAACTGTAAGGGAGGATTCACGGAAATGTAAGGCCGCCATGCTAGGATAGGAATTGCCAGGAGGGATGTGTCTGCGCGGAGAAAAATTCGCAGATTCTTCCTGGCGTGCATAGGGGCGGCAGTCCGGGAAATACCGGCAGGAACCGCTCATGGGCAATAACAAGGAAAGGCAGGCGAAGAAAACATGGAAATTTTGCGGGTGGAGCATTTAAGTAAGATTTACGGAAGCGGAGAGGCAC
>DVON01000247.1 GCA_018713585.1 Candidatus Pullilachnospira stercoravium
AAATGAACAAGAACACAAATATTGAAGTACGTCCGGCCTGCGAAAAGGATCTGGATGATATTGAAAACTTGTATAACGATTTGAATGATTATCTTGCAAAACCGGGTCAGAAGAACTATCCACGTTGGAAAAAGGGAGTTTATCCGGTACGGGAGCAGGCGGAGGAAGGTTTCAGAAACGGGCAGCTTTATGTGGCAGTTCTTGAAGAAGCTGTGGTTGGAACAGTGATCTGTCTGCAAGAGCAGGAAGATGCCTATCGGACAGTCAAGTGGCAGATTCCCATGGAGGCTCCGGTGCTGGTAATTCATATCCTGGCAGTACATCCTGATTATTTCGGATACGGAGTGGGTGCGGCACTTCTTCAGTATGCCGAAGATCTGGCAAGCCGACAAAATCGCAGGGCGGTACGCCTGGACACCTATCAGGATAACCTTCCTGCAGCCAGACTTTTTGAAAAATGTGGTTTCCATTTTTGTGGAATGGTGGATCTGGGGCTGGAAGAAGTTTATGGACTGAAATGGTACCGGGCGTATGAAAAGGTTCTGTGACCGAAAATCACAGATACTTCCTGAGATTCTCCAGTACGATCCGGTACGCATTGGGATACAGATGAATCCCTTCCACCGTGAATTCCTTTCTCAGCCGTCCCTGATCATCGGTAAGCCCCTCATTGACATCGATGAAGCGGCAGCCCAGTTCACCGGCCAGCTGTTCCATCATCTGATTTGCCAGCCGGATGTTCCGGTTGTTTCTTGTGACAAACTGACCAGTTGCCTCCTCCGGTGTCATTCCCATGGCAATGATCGTTTCATTTACCGGATAGTAAGCCATCACGAAAACCTCTGTCTGGGACAGACGGCCGCGGATCTGTTCCAGGATCCGGCGGCAGTTGACCTCCAGATTCTCCAAACGGTAATCCGGACTTCCGATATCGTTGGTACCGATGTTGATGAAAATCCGGGATGGAAGCAGCCCGAACACCATTTCTTCCATGGCGTGCAGCATATCCGTGGTGGTAAAGCCGCTGACGCCCCGATTGTAGATGATCCGGTCCTCTCCGTTTGCCCAGAGCAGCTCCTGAACGGGAAACTGTTCCATCAGGGAAGAGCCGGTAAAGAGAATCTGTCCTTTTCTGGCATATTCGTTGAGAAGCCGGTAGGAATCCAGTTTCCGTCTCTGTTCACCGTCAATATTCTGTTCCTGGTATCGTCTGTCCGCATCTGTCATAGACAACATTCTCCTTTCCGACACAGATCCTTATTTTCTTTTCTGGT
This sequence comes from Candidatus Pullilachnospira stercoravium, assembly GCA_018713585.1. Classification (GTDB taxonomy): domain Bacteria; phylum Bacillota; class Clostridia; order Lachnospirales; family Lachnospiraceae; genus Pullilachnospira; species Pullilachnospira stercoravium. The sequence continues at coordinate 1,275 of DVON01000247.1, forward strand.
CAATCATCCGTTCAATCAGATCAATGGTTTCCCCGATTCCGTAATTGGCGCTGTTGATGCACAGGTCATAGCTTTCTGCTCTGCCCCAGCGTCCACCCGTATAGAAGTCGTAGTATTTCTTGTGCTGACGGTCCATCTGTTTTAAAAAGCGGGCGGCCTGCCGGAAATCCATATTTTTGGACGCCATGATCCGCTGGATACGGAGGGGGAAGGGCGCGCTGATAAACAGGCTGATATGTGGAATATGGTTATTGGCCAGGATCGAGTCCGCACATCGTCCCATGATCACACAGTCCTCTGTCCGTGCCAGATTACAGATCAGGTCGCTCATGTTGAAGAATACAGCGTCCTGTCTGGGAAGCCCGTGATAGCGGTTAAAATCCCTAAGCCATGTTTTCAGACGAAAGGACTTTTTCCGGTATTTGTCAAAATCCGTGAAATGTTCGGTCTCCGCATCGCTGACAGACCCTTTTTCCGCCTCAAGCCGGTTCAGCACCTGATTGAAAATTTCCACATCATAGTAATTGATATGCAGTTCATCCGCCAGTTCAAAGCCGATATCGTTTCCGGCGCTTCCCTGGGTCCGGCTGATGCAAATGACCAGATGGTCATTTTCCGAAAGTTTCTTTCCGGCAGAGGGATTCAGCTCCGCTCTGGCAAGATCCACTATGTCCACCTTGCCGAAACTGTCCGGCAGTGACTCGATTTCCGACAGAATACTGTCATACTCGGCCATCATCTGAGCTTTTTCTTCTTTATCGGGGATCGTCCGGGCCATGTTGCCGATCAGCGCCAGTTCACTTCTGAGAAGATGGCCGTCGGGTTTTGTGAGCATCAGCATACACAGATTCTCCACGGTACTTTCTCTGTTTCCGGTGAAAGTTCTGCCCAGCGCTGAACCCACGCACTTATAAACCTCAGCGTCAAGATCATAGATACGGTTGGCAAGTTCCAAACATTTTTTCTCATTATCCTGCATGTCTGTCTGCCCTCCTTACAAAAAGAATATCAAAGTGTCCAACAAGAACAGTGGAATCAGAAATCCCAGCGACCAAAGCATATATCCGAAGAAAGACGGCATGGAGACACCGTTTTCATCGGAAATGGATTTCACCATGAAATTGGGGGCATTTCCGATATAGGTGTTAGCGCCCATAAACACCGCGCCGCAGGAAATCGCGGACAGCAGACGTGCCGGAACGGTTCCCAGACTGGTGGAGATTCCGCTGGAAAATCCGATGGCGCCCGCCGTGGTGAGAAATACCAGATAGGTGGGTGTATTGTCAAGAAAGCTGGACAGCGCTCCAGTGGCCCAGAAAAGTTGATAAGGCTGATCCAGTCCCAGGCTGGGCCCCACCTGCTGCAGCATCATCAGCGCCGGCTGCATGGTGATGAAAATACCGATAAACAGCACCGCCACCTCCTGGATGGCTCCCCAGG
>DVON01000248.1 GCA_018713585.1 Candidatus Pullilachnospira stercoravium
CCTATCAGAGGTTTTGCGAGACGGGGCAGGCGGCGAAGAAGCTGGAAATTGCCCTGGAAGCGTATTTGTCCATGGCCGGGGCGGGAGCCTGCACAGGGCGGGAGTTCGCGGAATATGAGAGATACCTTCAGTTCCGAAGACGCCCGGCGCTGGAGCAGCTGATTCGCCGGGACGATCTGGAGGGGCTGCGGCTGTTTGCGGCCAGAGGATGGATTTCCCGACGGGAGGCTTCCGGTTACCTGGATCTGGCGGTGCGGGAAGAGCACCGGGAGAGCCAGCTGTGGCTGCTGCGGTATATCCGGGGGCTGCCGGAGGCTGGGGCTGCGGGAAAGCAAAAACCGGAAGAGGCCGGGAATATACGGAAGTCCGAGGGAAATGCGGCTGAGGGGAATCTGGCAGAAACCATGAATGTGGAAAATTTAGCAGAAGCTGCGGCTGCGGGGAATCCGGCAGAAACCATGGCTGTGGAAAACTCGGCAGAAGCTGCGGATACAGGGCATCCAGAGGAAACCATGGATGTGGGAAAATCAGAGGAAACTGCGACTACAGGAAACCCAGCGGAAGCCCCGGCTGTGGAAAAATCAGCAGAGGCTGCGGTTGCAGGGGGTTCAGAGAAAACCGTGGCTGTGGAAAACCCGGCGGAGGCTGCGGCTACAGGAGAGCTTACGAAAGCGACAGATGCGGGATTGCCGGGTACGGGAGAGTCAGCGGAAGTTACGGATGCGGAACTTTTGAAAGAACACCTTTGCAGGGAAATCCTTCAAACCATGACGGATTTCCTGCAAAATTGCATGGCCAGTTTCTCCTCGGCTTTTTCTCTGTTGGAGTGGAAGCCTTCCGGAGAGTATCCGGAATGGGGGACGGACGGGCATTTCTTCTTCTGCCCGGCGGATTTGCTGATGGAGGAGTTTCTGAAGGGCGTGGAAGCGCTGGGGCGCAGATATCTGCATACTCTGTGCCACTGTATGTTTCTGCATATGCTGGGGGAAGGCGGAGAGCACGAGCTGACAGAGACATGGGATCTGGCCTGTGATCTGGCGGCGGAGTGGGCGGTGGATGCCATGGGAATCTGCCCCGTTGACCGGGAGCGAAGGCGGAAGCGGGATGGCTGGTACCGGGAGATTTCCCCGGATGGGCAGGTCAGCGCGGTGGCGGCCCAGAGATGGCTGCAGTCCAGAAGCCCGGAAGAAATCGAAGAGATCGGCCGGGAAGTCCGGGTGGATTCCCACAGGTTCTGGAGGGAGAGAAAAGAGGACGCAGGATCTCTGGCAGGCCGTTGGAAACCAGCCGTTCTTCTCGTGGCCCGGCAGCAGGGCGAAGAAAAGCGGCGGCCGGGAACCCGCAAAGGCGACCGGACGGCAGAAGCGGTTCTGCAGGATACGGGCCGGGGAGATTACCGGAAATTTCTGGAGAGGCTGTTTGTCTGCCGGGAGGAAATGCAGGTGGATCCGGACAGCATTGACTATATCCCCTATCTGTACGGACTGGAACATTATGGAAATGTGCTGCTGATGGAGCCGCTGGAGACCACGGAAACCAGCCGCCTGGAGGAATTTGTCATTGCCATTGACACCTCGGGTTCCTGTTCCGGAGCGGTGGTGCGGCGGTTTCTGGAAGAAACCTACGGGATTCTTTCGAGGAGGGAGAATTTTTTCCGGAAAATGAACGTGCATCTGATTCAGTGCGATTCCATGATTCAGGATCACCGGAGGGTCACCTGCGAGAGGGAATGGAAGGAGTATATGGCGCATTTGAAAATCCAGGGACTTGGGGGAACGGATTTTACGCCGGTGTTCCGCCTGGTGGATCAGATGCTGGAGAAGAAAGAGATCCGGAAGCTGAAGGGGCTGCTCTATTTCACGGACGGGGACGGCATTTATCCCAACAGAAAACCGGCCTATGAGACGGCCTTCGTGTTTCCCTGGAAGCGTCCCGAGAAGCAGCAGGCGCCCGGCTGGGCCTGGAAGCTGTATCTTCCGGAGGCCAGGGAGCGGTGAGAATGGCCTCCGGGTATTGCGGACCGCGGCAGGAAAAATGAGAATGGCAATGGAATAACGGAGGAAGAAAAGCCGGCAGGAGGAATGTATGAATATTCAGGAAGCAAAACAGACAGTGATCGACACAGTGCGGGCTTACACCGCCCGGGATGAGCAGGGGAATTACCGGATTCCGCCTGTGCGGCAGCGGCCCATTCTGCTGATGGGGCCTCCCGGCATCGGCAAGACGGCGGTGGTGGAGCAGGCGGCCCGGGAGTGCGGCGTGGGGCTGGTGTCATACACCATTACCCATCACACCCGGCAGAGCGCGGTGGGACTTCCCATGGTGGAACACCGGACGTATGGCGGCCGGGAATACACGGTGACGGAGTATACCCTCAGTGAAATTCTGGCGTCCGTGTACCGGTGCATGGAGGAAACCGGCTGCAGGGAGGGGATTCTGTTCATTGACGAGATCAACTGCGTGTCCGAGACGCTGGCACCTACCATGCTTCAGTTTCTGCAGGGAAAAACCTTTGGAAATCACCCGGTGCCCCGCGGCTGGATCATTGCCGCCGCAGGCAATCCTCCGGAATACAACCAGTCGGTAAGGGAGTTTGATGTGGTGACCCTGGACCGGGTGAAATACATTTCCGTGGATATCGACTACGAAGCATGGAAAGGATATGCGGTGAGGCAGCGGATTCATGGGGCCATCCGCGCGTATCTGGAAGGGAAACCACAGAATTTCTACCGGATGGAGCAGACGCCGGACCACAGGGAATTTGTTACGGCCAGGGGCTGGGAAGATCTGTCCATGATTCTGCGGGAGTACGAGGAGTTGGGGATTGCCGTGGATGAAGGACTGGTGGGACAGTATTTGCAGTGCCCCCAGATTGCCGGGGATTTTTTCGGCTTCTATCAGATGTATCAGAGCTGCTGGCAGCGTTTCGGCGGGGCGCTGGAGCGGATTCTGGAAGGTGACGCGGAGGATGGAAAATCCCCGGCCGGCGGAAACGATGAAAATTCCTTCCCGGCGGATGTGCAGCTGTCAGTGGTCAATCTCCTGATTTCCTCTGTTCTTGACGATGTGGAGCGCTGGAGACAACTTCAGGAGAATCAGGAGAAATGTCTCAGCGAGACCCGGCGGCTGCTGGAGATGAAGAAGGAAGATTTCCCCGCGGCCATGGAAGAATTTCTGGAGAACCGGGAACGGGCTTTCAGTATCCGGGACGAAGCGGGGCTGATGACGGAAGAGGAGCGGAGAACGGAGGCGTTCTGCAACCGGTGGATGCGCGGGATGTTCTGGGAATTGAAGGCACAGGGAATTACCGGATGGGAGGAGGCCCGGGCGCATCTTTTCCGGATTCTGGAGGAAGAACGGGAAAATACGGACCGGATGGGAAGAAACGCGGCGGACAAAGCCGGGAGAGTCATTTTGTGGCTGGAGGAAAACTTTCCCGGCGGGCTGGCCTGTATGGCCGCGCTGGAGGCTTTTTCCGCCAGCGGAAACTGTATGCGGCTGATTGCGCAGTATGGGTGTCTGCCGTTTGAGCAGCGCTGTCAGCGGCTGATGATCCGGGACCGGGAGCGCAGCCTGCAAAAGGAAATCAGAAGGCTTCAGAATCCCTGAGGGATTTTTCATCGGCCATGCGGTCAGGAATCATGGCTGTTGCGCAGGAATTAAGGAAAGGTACAGAAGATGATCAGAATACATGGATTTAATAAGCTGACCCTGCTGGATTACCCGGGGAAGGTGGCGTGCACGCTGTTTCTGGGGCATTGCAATTTCCGGTGCCCGTATTGTCACAACGGGAACCTGGTGCTTCACCCGGAGCAGGAGCCGGTGATCCCCATGGAGGAAATCCTGGGAACGCTGAAAAAACGGGCCAAAATTCTGGACGGCGTGTGCGTCAGCGGCGGGGAACCCACCCTGAATCCCCGGCTGCCCTGGCTGATGGAGAACATCCGCCGGTTGGGATTGGCGGTGAAGCTGGATACCAACGGCAGCAATCCGGAAATGGTGGAGCAGCTGGTTGGTGACGGGCTGGTGGATTATGTGGCCATGGATATCAAAAATTCTCCCCGGCGGTATGAGGAAACCGCCGGAGTGAAGCTGGATGTGACGAGAATTAACGATACCGTGGAATTTCTCAGGAAGGGAACCGTGGATTATGAGTTCCGGACCACTGTGACGCGGGAATTCCATACCAGAGAGGATATCCTGGAGATCGGGAAATGGCTGGCGGGAAGCCGCCGGTATTTCCTCCAGGCTTACCGGGAATCCGACCAGATGATCGGCTCCGGATTTTCCGGATACTCCCGGGAGCAGCTGGAGAATTTCCGCCTGCTTCTGCTGGATAAGATCGGGGAAGTAGGAATCCGGGGCATCTGAGGTACCGGAGCGGACTTGCGGGCCCGCGCGGCAGCTGCCGCATGGACCCGGGCGGCGGCTGCCGTCAATACAGAAAACGGTACCAGTATCCGAACTGGCCGGAGCGGATGGAGGATTCCCGGGACGGCTTAAAATTGGGAAATCCGAACATCCCTGCCAGAAACCGCTCCTTTTCGTCGTAAATTCCGGGAATCCCCAGCACCCATCCGCTGTCCTGGCCGTTGTCATCCCGGAAAACGCCAAGAAGAAAATGATGGTACTGCTGGCAGCCCCGGGCCAGAAACTGATTGCTTCCGATGAACCAGGAATTTTTCCTGAGTTCCGCAAGATCCTTCATGGTCAGCTGGAGACACTGATGGATCTGGCCGTCGGAGAATGGCTGGATGTGGGGATAGCAGTCCTGCAGCCGGCGCCAGCTTTCCCGGTTTCTGGAAGAAAAGGCGGGCCTGGCGGGAGGATCGGCATCTTCCTGACATTCCTGGGCCTCCTCTGTGTCCTCCGGAAAATTCCGGGAAATGTCCGCGTTTTCCGCCCTGTGGCTGTTCTGGGACTCGCGGCTTTGCCCGGGGGATTCCGGATAGATCACATGGGATGTGGTCCGGGAGATTCCGGCCTGGATCTCCTCCGGTGTGGGGATTGGGCCGCCGGTGAACCGGTGGGGAGAAAATGGTACGGAGGCCTGGCGGAGCAGGGATTCGCCGGATGGATCCGGGGAAACGGAGGCGGGCCGGCGGTTTCGTATGGGCGGTATTTTGGGAGAATTTGACCGGCTTGTCATGGTGCGCAGCGGCTTCTCCTGATTGGCGGATGGCGGATTGTATTGTCCGGATGGTACAGAAAGCTCTTCGGGGACGATTTCACCCTCGGTCTCCACCGAAGCTGCCCGGACGGATTCCGGGGCAGATTCCGCGGTGGCAGGGGAAGTACTCCCAGGGGGGATTTCTGATGGCGCGGCCGGAGCAGGAGAATTTCCGGGAGCGGATTTCGCGGCAATATTTGGAGCGCTTTCCGGAGCGGATTTCGCGGTATTATCGGGAGAAACTTCCGGAGCCGATTTCATGGCACCATCAGGAGAGCCTTCCGCAGTAATATCAGGAGAGCTTTCCGGTGTGTACTCTGTGGCATTATCGGAAGTATTTTCCGGTGTGTGCTCTGCGGCACTGTCGGGAGTGTTTTCCGGTATGAACTTCGCGGCACTGCCGGGAGTATTTTCCGGTATGAACTTCGCGGTACTGCCGGGAGTGTTTTCCGGTATGAACTTCGCGGTACCATCGGGAGCGCTTTCCGGTATAGACTTCGCAGTACCATCAGAAGCGTTTTTCGGTATGGATATCGCGGCCATATCAGAAGCGGCTTTCTGCGTGGGTTTTGCGGCGGGCTCCGTGTTTCCAGATATGGATTCCGCATCCGATTCGGAGCCAATTTCCGGAGTGTTTTCCAGAGCATCTTCCTGCACAAGGAAATTTTCGGGATTGAAAGGCAGGTCTGTCCAGCTGGTGGCGTAAAGACCGCCGGTATCTGACTGAACGATTAGACCGCCCAGCTGCTGGAAGTCATATCTGCCGCCGATTCCCCGGGCGGGGAGGTGGAACAGGCCGTATACGGTTCCGCGGGTATAGGCGGCCTCCCCCAGAGGAATTCCCACGGGCCGTTCCTTCCCGGCGGCAAAGGTATAGACCTGGAAGGTGGGCGTGTAGGGGAAGGGAGAAAATTTCATGTGCAGCTCCAGCTTGCACTGGCCGCCCCGGACCTCCGCCCGGCAGAAGCCGCAGCTGTGTTTCTTTTCCCCGTTTCTGTATTCGTAGACATAGGAGACAAATCTTTTATATTCAGACAAAGCGGGCACTTCCTTTCAGAGATTTTCTAAGACAACATATGCTGAGAAAGGAAACGGTATGCCAGCGGAAAGAGAGGAAACCCCTTGCAGGGATACCTTTATGGCCATGCGGCCAGGAAAGAGAGGAAACCCCTTGCAGGGATACCTTTATGGCCATACGGCCAGGAAAGAGAGGAAATATGACGGACATGGAAAAAGATGAGAAGTATATGCGGGAAGCCATCCGGCAGGCGAAGAAGGCGGAGGCGCTGATGGAGGTTCCCATCGGCTGTGTGATCGTTTTTGAGGATAAAATCATTGCCCGGGGCTACAACCGGAGAAATACGGACAAAAATACCATTTCTCATGCCGAGATGAACGCCATCCGGAAGGCCAGCCGGAAGCTGGGGGACTGGAGGCTGGAGGGATGTACCATGTACATCACTCTGGAACCCTGCCAGATGTGTGCCGGGGCCATTGTGCAGGCCCGGATTCCCCGGGTGGTAATCGGAAGTATGAATCCCAAGGCGGGCTGTGCGGGATCTGTACTGAATCTGTTGGAAATGAAGGAATTTAATCATCAGGTGCAGGTGACCCGGGGTGTTCTGGAGGAAGCGTGCAGCCAGATGCTGTCGGATTTTTTCCGGAGGCTGCGGGAGAGCAGGAAACAGGATTCGGTACAGAAGAAGTCGGAAAAATAGATTTTGGCACTGTCAGAAATATTTGGACATTTCAGAAAGAGGTGGAAAACGGATATGGAAAAAGATCCCTTCAAAGAATATATGAAAGAATCTGAACCTGATAAGGCCGGTAAAAGCTATGTCTGGAGTACGGCTATTGGGCTACAGGCGGTAGATGGGCTGAAAACCTCCGAATATCTGCTTCATACTGCCATTCTGAACATTGAAGGCAATGTAACCTTAGAGGAAGCGCAGTATCTCATTGAAAGTTATTACGAGGAACGGCCGGACAGCCAGGACAGTCAACGGACCGAAGAGGCAGATAAGGTGTCGGCCCGGATTGCGGCTATTCTGTCGGAGCAGGCGTTCTCTTTTTCACCGAATGAGTATATCTCTATACATCGCAGACTTTTTCAGGGACTATACAGCCATGCCGGAAAGATACGGGATTACAATATAACCAAAAAGGAATGGGTTCTGAATGGAGCGACCGTTTTGTATGGAAGCGCTACGGAATTGCGCTCCACACTGGAATATGATTTTTCTCAGGAAAGGAATTTCAGCTATAAAGGACTTTCCATGGATGAGATTATCCATCATCTTGCTGTTTTTATCTCAAGATTGTGGCAAATCCATATTTTGGGAGAGGGAAACACAAGAACTACAGCGGTCTTTTTTATCAAATATCTGAGAAGCCTCGGATTTTCAGCGACCAATGATATATTTGCCGATCACGCGTGGTACTTTAGAAATGCTCTTGTTCGCGCAAATTATACAAATCTGCAAAAGGGTGTCCACGAAACGACAGAGTATCTGGAACTGTTCCTCAGAAATCTGATATTGGGTGAAAAGAACGAGCTGCATAATCGGGATATGCACATCAGTGGACTTTTGAGTGCTCCAAAAGTGGACATTCGAGGTGAAAAAGTGGACATTCAGGGCGGGAAAGTGGATATTCAGGGCAGAAAAGTGGATATTCAGACCTCAAAAGTGGACATTCACACCATGCTTGCGGAAAAAAAGTTTTCGGGGAAAACCATTTCTCATATTGAAAAATTGTTTGAAATATATGGGTTTCAGGATATATTTGGGAGGGGATCCGTTGGTGAGATCCTGGGAATTAAACCCTCAGGGGCATCGAAGTTGCTTGCGAAGATGGTGCAGGCAGAAATTGTGGAACCGGTATCCGGATATGGGAAAGGGAAGTACCGTTTTAAGAAACCATAGTGTATTGGCTTGCGTGTTACAAGATCATTTAGTCAAGCATAAAAATCGAAAGATTAAAAAGAGACGGCCCTCCTGATAAGCGGGGAAAGTGGATAATTTAAAAAAATATATAAAAATTGTTTTTCAGGTGTATATGTTGCGGAATTTCAGGCAGCGGAGGCAAGTACTTCTGCAAAAACCGGTTGACGCGGCCAGTTCCCGGCTGTATAATATTAGAGATCGTTTTTGAAAGAAACGATCTCTGGAGGAGTACCCAAGTGGCTGAAGGGTCTGGCTTCGAACACCAGTAGGTCGGTAGCACCGGCGCAAGGGTTCAAATCCCTTCTCCTCCGTTTATAAGGATAGCCCGCAGGCGTGATGTCTGCGGGCGTTTTTTCTTTTAGAGGAAAGTGCGGTTCCATGAAATAAAAACAATCTGCCGGGATTGCGCCGCGGCGCAGAGAAAAACAGCTGTCTGTGACGGATGGCTGTTGATTTTTGCTCTCCGCAATGCTATAAACAAATTATGGAAATACAGTTTCGGCCAGGCGGCGGAAAATTGGGGCGCCGGGGAAAATGGGGATATCTGGCCGGAGGAAGAGGAGGATTTTGTATGGGACTGGCAAAATGCGCGTGCATTGACACGCTGTATACCGAGCTTCCCTGGAGGGAGCGTTTTTCGGCCGCCAGGGAGGATGGATTTGCAGCGGTGGAGTTCTGGGACTGGAGAGTGCGGGATCTGGAGGAAATCCGGCGGGAGGCGGAGAAAGCGGGCATTGTGATTTCCGGATTTAACGGGGACGCGGACTATTCGCTGGTGGATCCGGCTCAGAAGGAACTCTATCTGGAGACGCTGGAGCGTTCTATGGAGGCCGCCAAAAAGACAGGGGCCAGAAGCCTGACCATTCATTCCAACGCGCTGGGGGAAGGTGGCGTGGTAATCGATTCTTATGAAAATCTGTCGGATACGGTGAAGCTGTGCTCTATGTACGACACGTTGCTGGCCTGTGCCCGGATGGCGGAGCGGGAGCGCATTACCCTGCATCTGGAAGCGCTGAACATTACCACGGATCACGTGGGGAATTTTTTGACCACCACGCAGATGGGCGCGGAAATCTGCCGTCTGATCGGATCTCCCCGGCTGAAACTGCTGTACGATGTTTATCATATGCAGCTGAATGAGGGAAGCCTCTGCGATAATATCAGGAAATACAGCGACCAGTTCGGCCACGTTCATGTGGCGGACGCGCCGGGCCGCCATGAGCCGGGAAGCGGGGAAATCTTTTATCCTGCGGTATTCCGGTGTCTGGAGGCGTGCGGCTACCGGGGATTTGTGGGATATGAGCTTTTTCCGGTGGAGAGTACCAAAAAGGCGGTGGACGCCATCATGAAATATTCCCGGGCGGAAAAGTCAGAAAAGGAATAAAAAGAAGTCAATAAGCCCTCTGCCGGAGGAAAGCCGGAGGGAGTATAATAGGAGACAGCAGACAGCTTATCGGAAAGCTGACGAACACGGAGGAGGATTACAGACATGGAAAGATGGGGAAGAGCATGGTATCAGCCGTGCCTGCCGCTGGGCGGGGACGGGACAAGGGTGACCGGCAGCCAGGAGCATATCCAGCTGTCCCGGCAGGCAGCCCGGGAAGGAATGGTGCTGCTGAAAAATCAGGGACGGGCGCTGCCTTTGGAGAAGGGGGCAAAGCTGGCCCTGTTCGGGAAGGCCACCATGGATTATGTGAAAGGCGGCGGCGGAAGCGGCGATGTGACCGTGGCCTACACGAGAAACCTGTACGAAGGACTGAAAACCAAAGAACCGCAGGTGCAGATTCTGGAACCGCTGGCGGATTTTTACCGGGAGAATGTCAGCGCTCAGTACGCGCAGGGCGTCGTTCCGGGATTTACCAGGGAACCGAAGATCCCGGAGGAACTGCTGACCCAGGCGAAGGCATGGACGGACACGGCGGTTATTTCCATCTGCCGGTTTTCCGGCGAGGGCTGGGACCGCAAAGGGATTCCAGGGGATGGGGATTTTTATCTCACGAAGGAAGAACAGGAAATGGTGGAGACGGTCACCGGAAATTTTGACCGGGTAATCGTGGTGCTGAACGTGGGCGGCATGGTGGATACTTCCTGGTTTTTCGCCAACGACAGAATCCAGGCGGTTCTTCTGGCCTGGCAGGGAGGAATCGAAGGCGGCCTGGCGGCGGCGGACCTTCTGTGCGGTGAGGTTTCTCCTTCCGGCAAGCTGACGGATACCTTCGCGGTTTCCTTTGACGATTATCCTTCTTCCGAAGGCTTCAATGAATCGGAGGATTATGTGGAGTATACGGAAGATATTTATGTGGGATACCGGTATTTTGAGACCATTTCCGGCGCGGCAGGGAAGGTAAATTATCCTTTTGGTTACGGGCTTTCCTACACATCTTTTTCCCGGGAGTATCTGGGAGCGTTTCTGGAGGACGGGGTGATTTCCGTGGATGTGCGGGTCACCAACATCGGAGGCCGGCCGGGAAAAGAAGTGGTACAGCTGTACTACGGGGCGCCCCAGGGCAAGCTGGGCAAGCCGGCGAAAGAGCTGGGAGCTTTCGGGAAAACGCGGCTTCTGGAAGCCGGGGACAGCCAGGTGATGCGCCTGACCATGCGGGAGGATTCCATGGCTTCCTATGATGATCTGGGGAAGGTGAAAAAATCGGCCTACGTTCTGGAGGCGGGGATCTATCGTTTCTGGCTGGGCGGATCGGTGAGAGAGGCCAAGGAGATTCCTTTCTTTGTGGAAAAGGATGAGGCGGAAATCGTGGCCCAGTATTCGGAAAAATGCGCGCCCAGGGCGCTGAAGCGGAGACTGCTTTCTGACGGAACCTTTGAGGAAATGCCGCAGCGGCCCGAAAGGGAGCGCGTGCTGGGCCTTGCGCCGCAGGATGTGGACAAACTGGAGGGTGTGATTCCGGCTGTTCTGGAGAGAAAACAGGTGCAGCTTTCCCAGCCCCCGGCGCCGGGAACCGTTATGCTGGCGGACGTGGCAGAGGGAAAAGCCACTCTGGATCAGCTGATTGCCCAGCTGACAGACGAAGAACTGGCGGAACTTCTGGGAGGCCAGCCCAACACCGGCGTGGCCAACACCTACGGCATGGGAAATATCCCGGATCACCGGGTACCCAATATCATGACGGCAGACGGCCCTGCCGGGCTGAGAATCCAGCCCCAGTGCGGCGTGTGTACCACCGCCTGGCCCTGCGCCACGCTGCTGGCCTGCAGCTGGAATGAGGATCTGGTATACCAGGTGGGCGCTGCCGGAGCCGCCGAGGTGAAAGAAAACAACATCGGCATCTGGCTGACGCCGGCCATGAACATCCACAGAAGTCCCCTGTGCGGAAGAAACTTCGAGTATTATTCGGAGGATCCGCTGGTGGCGGGAAAGATGGGAGCGGCCATGATCCGGGGCATTCAGTCCCAGCATATTGGAGCGTCCATGAAGCATTTCGCCTGCAACAACAAGGAGACCAACCGGAAGGCCAGCGATTCCAGAGTTTCCGAGCGGGCCATGCGGGAGATTTATCTGAAGGGATTTGAGATTGCCGTGAAGGAGGCGCAGCCCTGGACGATCATGAGCTCCTACAATTTGATCAACGGCTGCCACGCATCGGAAAACAGGGAGCTGCTGACGGATATCCTGCGGGATGAGTGGGGATTTGAAGGCGCGGTGACCACGGACTGGTGGACCTTCGCGGAGCATTATCTGGAGACCAAGGCCGGAAATGATATCAAGATGGGCTGCGGCTATCCGGACAGGCTGCTGGAGGCTCTGGAGAAGGGACTGATTACCCGCAAGGAGATGGAGATTTGCGGCAGAAGGATTCTGGAGCTGATCCTGAAATTTGACTGAGAAACTCCGCAGGCGGGGCGGATGCTTCTGTCCGCTCTGCTTCGGTGAAAGGGCGGACGGCAAAAACACAGGAATGGAGGGAACCTGCCGTTTCCTGTGTCCGGCCGCCGTATAAAAGGACAACAGCGGAAAGCTGAACCGCAATGAAAAAGGAGCGTATCCGGAGGGAATTCTTCTCCCTCTGATACGCTCCTGTTCTGTTCTTTTTTATGCGCGCCGCACCTCGAACCATCTTCACGAACGTTACTCCTACAGTTAACTCGGCCCAGGCACCCTTACGGCACACAGAAGGTTCTGCTTAGTGCTGCTGCATTCCTGCCCTGACACGGTTCACAGATTCCTGTTGCGTAAGACCCAGACGTCAACGCCACTTATAG
>DVON01000249.1 GCA_018713585.1 Candidatus Pullilachnospira stercoravium
TTCATCTATCCGGCTCACAGGCCGGGGGGGGATATTTCGTGGTGCCTTTTCACGTATTCAGGCTCTCTCCGCAAAATCTCTTATCTATTCTTATCCATGAATCCATAACAATGGAATATTCACAGAATCTGCTTTTGGCATTTCATGAAAACAGACATCCTGCAAAGTGTGCTGCCGGATATTTATTTGTAATTTACAATCTGGCCAAACTCTTCTTTCAGGGAAGCGCCGCCTACCAGACCTCCGTCAATATCTGCCTGCGCGAACAGGTCAGCTGCTGTTTTGGCATTTACGGAACCGCCGTACTGAATACGGATCTCCGCTGCGGTGGCATCGTCATAAATCTCAGCGATGCACTTTCTGATCTCGCCGCAAACCTCCTGTGCCTGCTCTGTGGTAGCGGTTTTTCCGGTACCGATGGCCCAGATGGGCTCGTAAGCAATCACAGCGGTCTTTGCCTGATCAGCGGTAAGGCCCTGGAATCCGATCTTCACCTGCTGGCGGATGAAATCCATGGTCACGCCCTGCTCTCTCTGCTCCAGAGACTCTCCGCAGCACATGATGGGGGTCAGGCCATGTTCGAAGGCCTTGTGCATCTTCTTGTTGATATCCGCATCGGTCTCTCCGAAGTATCCTCTTCTCTCAGAATGGCCCAGGATCACATACTTCACGCCGGCATCTACCAGCATGTTGGGAGCGATCTCGCCTGTGTAGGCACCCTTCTCCTCAAAGTACATGTTCTCAGCTCCAACCTGGATGTTGGTTCCTTTACAAGCCTCCACAACCGGCACAATGTCGATGGCGGGAACACAGAATACCACGTCCACTTCGTCATTTTTTACCAGCGGTTTCAGAGTCTCCACCAGTTTGACTGCCTCGCTGGGAGTCATGTTCATCTTCCAGTTTCCGGCGATGATTTTTTTTCTTGCCATTTTTGAATCCTCTTTTCTGTTTTTGTAAAACCTCGATTTATTTATCGTTGGCCGCAGCCACACCGGGAAGCTCTTTGCCTTCCAGGAACTCCAGAGAAGCACCGCCTCCTGTGGAGATATGAGTCATCTTGTCTCCATAGCCCAGAATATTTACCGCAGCTGCAGAATCTCCTCCGCCGATAATGGTGGTCGCGTCGATCTCAGCCAGTGCTTTTGCAACTGCCTCGGTTCCATGAGCAAAATTGGGCATCTCAAAGCATCCCATAGGTCCGTTCCATACTACAGTCTTGGCATCTTTTACAGCATCCGTAAACAGCTTCTCTGTCTCGGGTCCGATATCCATGCCTTCCCATCCGTCGGGAATCTCTCCGGTGGGAACGATCTGGGTATTGCAGTCGTTAGAGAACGCGTCGCCGATCTTATTGTCCACCGGAAGAAGCAGCTTCACGCCTTTTTCCGCCGCTTTCTTTTTCATCTCCAGCGCATAGTCCAGATAATCATCCTCGCACAGAGAAATACCGATCTTTCCGCCCTCGGCTTTCGCGAAGGTATAAGCCATGCCGCCTCCGATAATCAGGGTATCTACTTTGTCCAGCAGGTTGTTGATAACGGAAATCTTGGAAGAAACCTTTGCGCCGCCAAGAATGGCAACAAAGGGTCTGTTGGGGTTGTTCACTGCGTTGCCCAGGAAATCGATCTCTTTCTGCATCAGGTATCCCACAACAGCCGTATCCACATATTTGGTAACACCAACGTTAGAGCAGTGGGCTCTGTGAGCGGTTCCGAACGCGTCATCTACGAAAACGTCACACAGGGATGCCAGATCTTTGGAGAAAGCGTCTCCGTTCTTGGTCTCTTCCGCACGGTATCTGGTGTTCTCCAGCAGTACCACATCTCCGTCCTTCATAGCCTCAACAGCAGCTTTGGCATTGGGGCCCACAACTTCGGGATCCGCGGCAAAGGTTACTTCCTGGCCCAGCAGTTCGGAAAGTCTTTTAGCCACCGGCGCCAGAGACAGCTCAGGCTTGGGCTCTCCCTTGGGTTTTCCCAGATGGGAGCAGAGGATCACTTTTCCACCGTCATTGATCAGCTTTTTGATGGTGGGAAGCGCTGCCACCAGACGGTTTTCATCAGTGATTTTACCGTCCTGAAGGGGTACGTTGAAATCGCAGCGAACCAGGACTCTTTTTCCTTTTACGTTGATATCATCAACTGTCTTTTTGTTCAGCATGGGAAGATGCCTCCTTTTTAATCTTTTTTGCCGGACTTCCTTTTTACGGAATCATCCGTATACAAAAAGGGCCCGGTCCTTACAGACCGGACCCTTAATGAGCCTATACATCCAAAGATGTAGCAGTTCAGGACGAAGGCTCGTCCTGAACTGCCGGCGGAAAATTATTTGTTTAATAATTTTCCGAAGTGTTTGATCGTTCTTACCATCTGGCTGGTGTAAGAATTCTCATTGTCGTACCAGGAAATTACCTGAACCTCTGTGGTTCCGTTGTCCATCGGCAGTACCATGGTCTGAGTTGCATCGAACAGAGAACCATATCTCATTCCTACGATATCGCTGGATACGATCTCGTCCTCGTTGTATCCGAAGGACTCGTTGGAGGCTGCCTTCATGGCTGCGTTGATCTGGTCAACTGTTACGTTGCCTTCTACAACTGCGGTCAGGATGGTGGTAGAACCGGTCGGGGTCGGAACACGCTGAGCAGATCCGATCAGTTTTCCGTTCAGTTCCGGAATAACCAGACCGATAGCTTTTGCAGCGCCGGTGCTGTTGGGAACGATGTTCACGGCTGCAGCACGGGATCTTCTCAGATCGCCTTTTCTCTGCGGTCCGTCCAGAGTCATCTGATCACCGGTGTAAGCATGGATGGTGCACATGATACCGGACTTGATGGGAGCCAGGTCGTTCAGAGCCTTTGCCATAGGTGCCAGGCAGTTGGTGGTACAGGAAGCAGCGGAGATGATGTGATCATCTGCAGTCAGTGTCTCATGGTTTACGTTGTAAACGATGGTCTTCAGATCGTTTCCTGCCGGAGCGGAAATGATAACGTGTTTTGCGCCGGCATCGATGTGAGCCTGTGCTTTAGCTTTGGAGGTGTAGAATCCGGTACACTCCAGAACTACATCTACGCCGATCTCTCCCCAGGGAAGCTCAGCTGCGTTGGCCATTGCATAGATTTTGATCTCTTTTCCGTCAACAGTGATGGAATCCTCGCCTGCTGTAACGGTATCAGCCAGTGCATATCTGCCCTGTGTGGAATCGTATTTCAGTAAGTGAGCCAGCATTTTCGGAGAGGTCAGGTCGTTGATTGCCACGATTTCGAAGCCTTCTGCTCCAAACATCTGTCTGAAAGCCAGACGTCCAATACGTCCAAAACCATTAATTGCTACTTTTACTGCCATGATTTTCATTCCTCCTAAAAGTAAATAAATTAGTGAGTTTCTCTTGGCTTATTTGTTAAAGAAACATCAACCTATAAGATATTTTACAAAATTTGTATGAAAAATTCAAGTGTATTTTCAAAAATACAGGAAAAGAATTCGTTAGATTTTGATAAACTCAGGCTTTCTTTGGCGGAATACTGCATAATACGAAAATCCGCAGGAGCGCAGAAGTTCTTCCGTTTCCCGGAAACGGTATCCCAGATACTCCGGCTGATGGCCATCGCTGCCCACCGTAATCAGTTCTCCTCCAAGTTCCCGGTAGCGGCGAAGCACATCTGGTTCAGGGTTTGTCCTGCCAAGGGTACGGAAACCGGCGGTATTCACCTCCAGGGCAATTCCTTTCTCCAACAGAAGCTTCAGAACAGCGTCTATTTCATCCGCATACTTCCGATAGGAATAAACCTCCGGATTCTGCCCGTACCGGACCACATAATCCAGATGGCCCCAGCTCTGAATGGACGGCGCGTCCGCCAGAAGCCGGTGGGACAGCCGGAAATATTCCCGGAACACCTCCTCGTCCCCGTATTTGCGGAAAAGCTCCCCGTTGTAGGGATCTTCCCCGTGGATCAGGTGAACGGATCCGATGACGAAATCAAAAGGATATTTTTTCAGATACTCCTCCTGCCTTGCGCGCAGATGCTCCATAAGGCCCAGCTCCACGCCGAAGCCGATTTCAAGCCTTCCCCGGTATTCCTCCTGAAGCCGGCGCACCGCCTCCATATACCGGTCCGTATCCAGCCAGAATTCTCCTTGCGGATAATCCATATCCATGTGATCCGTCACGCAGATGGCGGGAATTCCCAGTTCCAGCGCCCGTTCTGCCTGGGCCCTCATGGGGGTCTCGCTGTCCGTGGAAAATTCCGTATGCAGATGACAATCCGCTAACATACTATAGTTCCTCCTCCCAGAACATGGTTTTCATCGTAAAGTACCAGCGCCTGCCCCGGCGTTACGGCACGGACCGGCTGTTCAAAGGTACATTCCAGCTCGTCCTCGCCCACCCGTCTTACGCGGCAGCGCTCTCCCTTATGATTATAGCGGATTTTTCCTGTGGCTACTATCTCTTTTTTGTAAGGTAATTGTAAAATTCCCATTAAATTCAGGTTAGATGCCCGCACCGTCCGGGTAAACAACTCCTCGTTGTCTCCCAGAACCACCTCGTTGGTCTCAGGCCGGATCTCCAGCACGAAGGCGGGCTTTCCCAGAGAAATATTCAGCCCCTTTCTCTGGCCGATGGTATAATGAATGATCCCCCGGTGTCTTCCCAGCACATTTCCCTGCCTGTCCACGAAATTTCCTTCGGGAATCTCCCTCTTTTGGTACCGGCGGATAAATTCCGCGTAGTCTCCGTCCGGAATGAAGCAGATCTCCTGGCTGTCCGGTTTCTGTGCCACGGGGATCCCGGCTTCCCGGGCCATTTCACGGATCTGATCCTTTTCGTAGGCGCCCACCGGCATCAACGTATGGGCCAGCTGCTCCTGGGTCAGACCGTAAAGGGCGTAGGTCTGATCCTTGGCGGCAGTGGCCGCCCGGCGCAGGGCGTACCGGCCGTTTTCCAGACGGTCGACAGCCGCGTAGTGACCGGTGGCGATGGTGTCCGCCCCCAGATCCCTGGCCGCTTTCAGCATGGCCTCCCACTTCACATACCGGTTGCAGACCACGCAGGGATTGGGCGTTCTTCCCTGCAGGTATTCCCCGGCAAAATAATCCATCACATGGCACCTGAACTCCCGGTGAAAATCCAGCACATGGTGTTCAATGCCCAGGGCCCTGGCCACCCGGGCGGCATCTTCAATCACCGAGGCCTCCCGGCCGCCGTCTCCTCCCGGCTCCCAGGTCTGCATAGTGGCGCCGATCACCTCATACCCTTCCTGTTTCAGCAGCCAGGCTGCCACGGAGGAATCCACGCCTCCGGACAGCCCTACCACAACCTTTCCCTTTGCCATCAATACTCTTCCTCGTCTTCTTCTCCTTCATGGATATCTGCCTTGGGCTTTTCCAGACCTTCAATCTGAATACCCTTTTTCTCCGCGTAATCCCACAACGCCGCGTGGATGGCTTCCTCCGCCAGCAGAGAACAGTGAACCTTCACCGGCGGCAGACCGTCCAGAGCTTCCATCACCGCCTTATTGGTGACCTGAAGCGCCTCCTGGATGGTTTTTCCCTTCACCAGCTCCGTGGCCATGCTGCTGGTGGCCACCGCGGCTCCGCAGCCAAAAGTCTTGAACTTGCAGTCCCGGATCACGCCGTCATCATCCACATCCAGGTAGATTCTCATGATGTCGCCGCATTTGGCATTTCCCACAGTTCCCACGCCGCTGGCGTTTTCAATTTCTCCCACATTGCGGGGATTCTGAAAATGGTCCATTACTTTTTCACTGTACATATCTGTTTCCTCCGTTGTTTTTCCAGGTTCTTTTCTTTATTTCTGATTATTTATTTCTGCTTCTTGATAAAGTCCTCATAGAGAGGCGACATATTTCTCAGTTTCTCGACGATCTGTGCGATTTTCTCCACCACAAAATCCACATCCTGCTCCGTAATCTCCTCATTCAGCGTCAGCCGCAGGGAGCCGTGGGCAATCTCATGGGGCAGCCCGATGGCCAGAAGCACATGGGAGGGATCCAGGGATCCGGAAGTACAGGCAGATCCGCTGGAGGCACAGATACCTTCCATATCCAGCATGATCAGCAGGGATTCTCCCTCGATAAACTGAAAGCTGAAGTTCACGTTATTGGGGAGCCGCAGGGTGGGATGCCCGTTCAGGCGGCAGTAGGGAACTTTTTCCCGGATTCTGGAGATCATGTAATCTCTCATGCGGCGCTCTTTCGCGGTCCGTTCCTCCATGGTGGCGGCGGCCCGCTGGGCAGCTTTTCCAAATCCCACGATGCCCGGCACATTCTCCGTTCCCGCCCTGCGCTTTCTTTCCTGGGCTCCGCCGTGGATAAAGGAGCGGATCTTGACGCCGCGGCGGATATACAGACAACCGCAGCCTTTGGGGCCGTTGATTTTATGGGCGCTGGCACTCAGCATATCGATGCCGCACTCCTCCACATCGATGGGCAGCTGGCCGAAGGCCTGCACCGCGTCGGTGTGAAACAGAATACCGTGCTCCCGGGCAATCATGCCGATTTCCTTATAGGGCATCACGGAACCGATCTCATTGTTGGCCGCCATGATGGTAATCAGAATCGTCTCCGGGGTGATGGCCCGCTCCAGATCTTCCAGCCGGATGATACCGTTCTCGTCCACATCCAGATAAGTAACCCGGGCCCCCTGCTTCTCCAGCCACTGGCAGGTATGCAGCACCGCGTGGTGCTCCACCTTTGAGGTGATGATATGGTTTCCCTTCTCTTTGCAGGCCTCATAGGCCGCCTTGATGGCCCAGTTGTCTGCTTCCGTGCCGCCGGCTGTAAAATAAATCTCATTTTCTTTCGCGCCGATCACACCGGCAATCTGCCGGCGGGCCTCATCCACCGCTTCCTTGCTCTTTCCCGCCAGCTCATAGACGCTGGACGGATTTCCGTAATACTCGGAAAACCAGGGAAGCATGGCCTCCACCACTTCCGGAGCGCATTTGGTTGTTGCCGCGTTATCTAAATATATCATATTCGGATCCTCCTATCTCTCACAGGTTCTTTCCTGGTTTGACTGTTCCTCCAGGGCTTTCCCCTGGCTGGCCAGCTGGGAGATCCAGATGGTGTCCACCGCCTGACGGATGCTTTCGTTAACCCGCTGCCAGACGTAGCGGGTGACGCAGGATGAGGAATTGGCACATCCTTCTTCTCCCGCGTCTTCCGCCGGGCAGGCCACCGCCCGCAAATCTCCCTCCAGGGCCCTCAGCACATCTCCCACGGAGATTTCCCGGGCCGGCCGGGCCAGACGGTACCCTCCCTGGGCCCCTCTGGTACTGGTCACGAGATTTGCCTTCTTCATGGCGCCCATCAGCTGTTCCAGATATCTCTCGGAAATATTCTGACGGACCGCGATACTCTGGATGGATACCGGAGCCTCTTCACCGTGAACGGCCAGATCCACCAGCGCCCGAAGACCGTATCTCCCTTTTGTTGACAGCTTCATCTGTTCCTCCTGTTAATTGCTGCAGTTCAGCCTTTCAGCCTGAAATCTGAACTGCAGCATTTAATTCCTAGTAAATTACTGTGTTTTCATGTGTAGAATACCACTCCTCTAAGGTTCTGTCAAGGGAATTTCCGGAATATAATTTCAAAAAAAGCTGAGGTTCCCATGTCTTCCGAATCAAAATATGCTCTCATCACCGGCGCTGCCATTCTGACTCTGGCCGGACTTATAAGCCGCGTTACAGGCTTCTTTTATAGGATATTCCTCTCCCATTCCATTGGTGCCGAAGGAATGGGAATCTATCAGATGATTTTTCCCGTATATGGTTTCTGCTTCGCGCTGGTGGTTTCCGGTATGCAGACCGCCATCTCCCGGAGCTGTGCCGCTTCCTGGGCCGCCGGACGTCCCCGGCAGGCGAAAACCAGCTTCCTGGCCGGTTTTTCTCTTTCCCTGGGACTTTCTCTGGTCATCGCCTTTCTTCTTCACGGGCAGGCCGGCCGGCTGGCAAAGCTCCTTTCCATGGACAGCCGCTGTATCCCCCTGCTTCAGCTGATCGCCTTCGGTATTCCTTTCGGGGTAGTCCACACCTGCATCAGCGCGTATTACTACGCCCGGAATAAGACGGCGGTTCCTGCCGCCGCCCAGCTGCTGGAACAGTTTACCCGGGTGGGCGCCTCCCTGGTGATCTGGCAGATATTTCTCGCCGAGGAGAAATCCCCCTCCCCGGCTCTGGCCGTGGGCGGACTTCTGGCAGGGGAACTGGCCTCGTCGCTTTTTTCCGGCATCTGTATTCTGGTACATTTTCAGGATCCCTCCCTTCGCCAGGGACCCTCAGGCTCTTTTTGGCGCAGTCAAAGGGAACTGACGGTTCTGGCCCTTCCTCTTGCCGCCAACCGGGTACTGCTGACGCTTTTGCAGAGCGGGGAAGCCATCCTGATTCCCGGCCACCTGGTGCTTTCCGGCATGACTTCCGATGACGCGCTGACATTGTTCGGAGTCTTTTCCGGCATGGCAATGCCCTTTATCCTTTTTCCCTCCGCTATCACCGGATCCGTATCCACTCTGCTGCTGCCCACAGTGGCCGCGGCAGAAGCCCGTGGCAACGAAGAGGGCATCCGCAGGGCCACGGAAAAGACCATACAGTACTGCCTGCTTCTGGGGATTCTGGCAGCAGGGGTATTCTTTTTCTACGGAAACGTCCTGGGGCGCACGGTATTTCACAACGCTCAGGCCGGCACCTTCATCCGGATTCTGTCCTTTGTCTGTCCCTTTCTTTATCTCACCGGCACGCTGTCCAGTATTTTAAACGGGCTGGGCCATACCACGCTGTGTTTCTGGCAGAATGCCGCGGGGCTTCTGATCCGCATCGGCTTCGTGGTGCTGGCCGTCCCCGGATTCGGCATCCAGGGATATCTGTGGGGAATCCTTGCCAGCCAGCTGGCTGTCACCGGACTGAATCTGATCTTCCTGCGGAAACAGTTTGTCTTTTCGGTTTCCGCCTGGGACTGGATCGTCAAACCGGCCGCTGCCCTGGCGATCTGTATGGGAATTTCCCTGCTTTTTCAGTCTCTTCTCGGCCGCCTGGCCCTTCCCGGCCTGGCAGTTCTGGCCGCGTCTCTCCTGGCTGCCGGGCTCATCTACCTGGGGCTTCTGCGCATGATGGGGCTTCTTCCGGACCTTCCTCTGCCCTCAAAAAAACAGAAGTAACCACGAATCCGGAATACCGGACTGCCGGCGTCCAGACGGCGCCGGCGGAAATAATGGATGACAGCGAAAAAAATTTGTATTATAATAGGGAACGTGATTTATGAAGCACAGATGAGGAGATTATTATGAGTATTCAGTTTTTAAAAACCCTGCCCACACCGGAAGAAATCAAGGCGGCTTACCCGGTGACGGAGCGTATTGCCGCCATTAAAAAAGAACGGGACGCAATGATCCGGAAAGTTTTCACCGGTGAATCCGATAAATTTCTGGTGATCATCGGCCCCTGCTCCGCGGATAACGAGGACGCTGTCTGCGAGTATGTCAGCCGGCTGCCCCGGATTCAGGAGAAGGTGGCCGACAAGCTGATCCTGATTCCCAGAATCTACACCAACAAACCCCGCACCACCGGCGAGGGCTACAAAGGCCTTCTTCACCAGCCGGATCCGGAGAAGCAGCCGGATCTTCTGGACGGCCTGATCGCGGTTCGTAAGTTACACATGCGGGCCATTGAGGAGTCCGGCCTCACTGCCGCCGACGAGATGCTTTATCCGGAAACCTGGCGGTATCTGGACGATATCCTCTCCTATGTGGCCGTGGGGGCCCGTTCCGTGGAAAATCAGCAGCACCGCCTGGTGGCCAGCGGCATGGACATCCCCGCCGGCATGAAAAATCCCACCAGCGGCGATCTGTCCGTCATGCTGAACTCCGTGGTGGCAGCTCAGATGAAGCAGAATTTCATTTACCGGAACTGGGAGGTGGAGACCACAGGAAATCCCCTGGCCCACACCATTCTCCGGGGCGCCGTCAACAAACACGGCAATGCCATCCCCAACTATCACTATGAGGATCTCCAGCTGCTGATGGAAAAATACATGGAACGGAATCTGGAAAATCCCGCCGTCATCGTGGACGCCAACCACTCCAATTCCAACAAACAGTTCCGCCAGCAGATCCGGATCGTAAAGGAAGTGCTTCACAGCCGCAAGCTGGATGGCGACATCCGCCGTCTGGTAAAGGGCGTGATGGTCGAGAGCTATCTGGAGGAAGGCAACCAGAAAATCGGCTGCGGAGAACATATCTACGGAAAATCCATCACCGATCCCTGCCTGGGATGGGAGGATTCCGAACAGCTGATCTATACCATCGCGGAAATGTGCTGACAGAAAAGAATCCTGGCGGAGCAATTTCCTGTGACATGATAAAAGCGGAGCCGGCAAGTACCGGTTCCGCTTTCTCAGTTTCTGGGATGCGTCTTCGCGTAGACGTCCCGGATCTTATATACATTCATGTTCACATACATCTGGGTGGTGGAAATATCGGAATGACCCATCATCTCCTGCACGCTTCTGACGTCCGCTCCGTTCTGTATCAGATGGGCGGCAAAGGAATGGCGCAAGGTATGGGGCGTGATGTCTTTTTCTATGCCCGCCGAAGCAGCGTAGCCTTTCAGGATCTTCCAGAATCCCTGACGGCTCATCGGCTTGCCGGAGCAGTTGGTAAAAAGCACTTCCGTCTCCTGATCCCCTACAAATACCTTTCTGGCGTCTGCCAGATAGTGGTGAAGCGCCCGTCTGGCAACGCTGCCAAAGGGAATCACCCGTTCTTTGTCCCGTTCCCGGCAGGTGATGTATCCCATGGAAAGATTCACATCCGGCCAGGTCAGATGAATCAGTTCGCTGACCCGGATCCCCGTGGCATACAGAAGTTCCAGCATGGCCTTATCCCGGATCCCCTTCGGGGTCTCCTGGGACGGCTGGGCCAGAAGAAGATCCACCTCTCTGACCGTCAGCACCTCCGGCATCTTTTTCTCCACCTTCGGGGGCTTCAAATGCTCCGAAGGATCTTTGTCAATCACGCGTTCTCTTGTCAGGTACTGAAAAAAAGCCCTCATGGAGGCCACACTTCTGGACACCGTGGACGGGGCAAAGTGCCGGTTCTCCAGATATAACATGTACGAATTCAGGTTCGTCTCGGTAATCCGGGATACCTCCGTGATGTGCTGCTCCCCTTCAAAATACCGCATCATCTTTTTCAAATCGCGCTCGTAGGACACCTCAGTATTTCCGGACGTTTTCTTCGTATTATGTAAATAAGATATAAAGTTTTGTATTTCGTTTTCCATACTAAGCTTTGTCCTCGTTACTCTCATTTTTCGTCAAGTAATCTACCCTTCAAACTTAATATAACTCTTATTATAAGCAGATTCAGCCAGAAAATCAAATGCTATTTTTCCCGATTTTCCGGCCTTTTTCCGGGGTTTTCGGACAAAACACAAAATGTCGGTTTGGGTAATCTTATGTCTACCATATCTTGTGATCAGAACCATCCGAAAAACCATTTCAAAAAGTATGGATTTCCATAAGCTTCCAGAAAAATTCCGGCCAGAAGGCCGAGATAACACAGAAAGCTGCCCCAGAGATACGTTTTCCAGAGTCCCGCGCGCGCTTTCCAGATTTTTCCGCCCTTCTGATCCGCCAGAAGCCACAGGGATACCATAGACGGTCCGTAAAACAAGTACTGCGGAAATCCGGCGGCCGACAGCAGAAGCATCCCACGGATTCCGGACTGCAGAAGCGCCATACTCTGGGCGGCTCCTGTCAGAAAACCAGCCCCTGCCGCCCCCAGCCATATGGCGGGCCTGGCCGCCGCCGTCATGCCTGCCAGCATAAAGCAGAGAAATCCCGCGCTTCTTCGTTCCAGCAGATAGAGAAAGTATTCCCTGGAGGGCACGATGCCGTCTTTCAGCCTGTCGGCCAGATAGGCTGCCAGCACATCCGCGGATCCGTCACGAAACGGAAAGGTCAGGTTGGCAAACAGGATCCCTGCGGCCAGTCCGGCGGCGTACAGCGCCAGCAGCGTCACCAGAGAAGCCTGCGTCCTGCTGTTCCAGATATTTTTCATAGCCTCCTCCTCTTCGTTATATTCTATGTGTCATTGCTTTTGAATATGTGATATGGTAAACTGAATCCGGAACCCTCCGGTCTGTCCGCAGGGCCAGGAAGAGCCAAAGAAAAGAGGTCGCTTATGAACGAAACAACCATACAGAATCTCCGCGAAAAACGCCCCCATGGCACCGTTCTGTTTCCCTGTGCGGTGTACCGCTGCTTCGGCAGTGAGGGCTCCCTGCGGGTGAAGCCGCACTGGCACGAGGAGATTGAAATCGTCTATCTGAAATCAGGGAAATACAGCCTTTCCATCAATATGGAACCTTTTGAGGTCAGCAGAGAATGTTTCTTTTTCATCAACCGGGGAGAGCTGCATCAGATAGCCTCTCTCTCAGCGGACTTTCAGGAAATGGCCATCGTCTTTGATCCGCAGCTTCTGCGCTTTCAGACCTACGATCCCACCGATGAGTATATTATTCACCCGCTGATTCAGGGTTCGCTCACCTTCCCCCGCTATATGAATTCCTCACATCCGGCATTTCTCCGCTTCCGGCAGGAATATGACAACATTATCCGGGCTTTCTGCCGCGGACAGCAGGTACCCCCCACCGGCGAGCAGGTATATACCACCGACACCGTTTCTCACCTGCAGACCAAAGCGTCTCTGCTGCAGATACTGGCTCTCCTGTCAGAATACGGAATGATGGATGGCACCAGGCGCCCGGAAAACCACCGGGTGGAATCCGTCAAGACGGTACTGACCTATATCGGTCAGCATTACCAGGATAAACTTTATGTGAAGGATCTTTCCGATCTGGCCAGCATGAATGAACAGTATTTCTGCCGTTTCTTTAAAAAGGCGGTGGGAAAATCTCCCATTGATTACATCAATGACGTGCGGCTGACCCAGGTGATCCGCCTGCTGGAGGGCACAGAACTGCCGGTAACCCAGATCTGTCTGGAGTGCGGATTCAATAACATCGGCAATTTTCAGCGTCTTTTCCGCAGGAAAACAGGAACCACTCCTCTGCAGTACCGCAAGACTTTTCTTTCTAACAAGTCAAAATAACGTATATTTTAATCAGATTTTCGATAGAATTCCCCCTTTGCTTCCCGTATAATTGCGGATAGAAAAACGAAGCGGCGCTGCCGGACAGGCTCCGGCAGCCGCCATTCCGAAGGAGGTTTTTTATATGTTGACAAAAAAATGGTGGCATGAGAAAGTCGCTTATCAGATCTATCCCAAAAGCTTCTATGATACCAACGGAGACGGAATCGGTGATCTGGGCGGCGTGATCAGCAAGCTGGACTACCTGAAGGATCTGGGTGTGGATATCATCTGGCTTTCCCCCATTTACTGTTCTCCTCTGGCGGATCAGGGCTACGATATTTCCGATTATTATAATATCGATCCCCGGTTCGGAACCATGGAGGACATGGATAAACTGCTGGCTGAGGCCAAAAAACGGGACATGTCCATCGTGATGGACCTGGTGGTAAACCACTGTTCCGATGAGCACGAATGGTTCAAAAAGGCCTGTGAGGATCCGGACGGACCTTACGGAAAGTTCTTCTACATCGAGACCGTCAAAGACGGAAAGCTGCCCAACAACTGGAGATCCTATTTCGGCGGACCGGTATGGGAAAAGCTGCCGGGACACGAGGACAAATATTACCTGCATGTGTTCCACAAAAAGCAGCCGGATCTGAACTGGGAAAATCCGGCTCTGCGCAAAGAAGTCTACAAAATGATCAACTGGTGGCTGGACAAGGGCCTGGCCGGTTTCCGTATCGACGCTATCATGAATATCAAAAAACCGGATATTCATGCCTGCTATCCGGCAGACCGGGAGGATGGCCTGTGCTCCATCCAGAATATGCTGCATGACGCCAAGGGTATCGATGAATTCCTGCACGAGATGCGGGTGGAGACCTTTGACAAATACAACGCTTTCACCGTGGGCGAGGTATTTACCGACCGGCCCGACGCCCTGAAAGCATTTATCGGCGATGACGGCCATTTTTCTTCTATGTTCGATTTCAGTGAAACGGTATGCGGAAAGAACGACGACGGATGGTATAAGAGTCAGCCGGTGGTATGCGGCGATGAATACAAAAAATGCGCGTTCGATGAACAGCGCAGACTGGGCGACATCGGATTTATTTCCAATATCATCGAGAACCACGATGAGCCCAGAGGTGTCAGCCATTACATTGCCGAGGGTGAAGTAAACGATACCAGCAAAAAGATGCTGGCGGCGGTGAACATGATGCTGCGGGGACTTCCCTTTATCTACCAGGGCCAGGAACTGGGTATGACCAACGTGGATTTCACCTCCATCGACCAGATCGATGACTGCAGCACACTGGATGAATACCAGGTGGCGCTGGACGCGGGACTTTCCCCCGAGGAAGCTTTAAGAAGCGTAAAACCCTTCAGCCGCGACAACGCACGGACTCCCTTCCAGTGGGATGACAGCGCAAATGCCGGATTTACCACAGGTACACCCTGGCTTTCGGTAAATCCCAACTATAAAGAGATCAATGCTGCCGATCAGGTAGGACGGAGCGATTCCGTATATGCCTGGTATAAACAGCTGACCTCCCTGAGAAAAAATCCGGATTATCAGGAAGCCGTCGTATACGGTGAACTGATTCCTTATCTGGAGGAGCAGAAAAATCTGATGGCTTACTTCCGGAAAGGCCAGGAGAAGACCCTTCTGGTGGCTGCCAATTATCAGAAACAGCCTCAGGATATGGTTCTGCCCTCATCCTATAAAAAAGTTCTGATGAACAACTGCCCCGCTCTGAATCAGAAGGGCGATGTTCTCCATCTGGATGGTTATCAGGTGGTAATTCTGGAGCTGTAAGCTGCCTGCTGCAGTTCTGTCCGCCAGCATCCCGCCCAATGGCGGGTGCTGAGAAATACGGCATTTTCTTCCGGATCCGTTACCCCGGCCGGAGGTTAATGTAAATACATACCCAAACCTATGATGTTACACAGAATGGGCCGCTGCATTGCTTTCCGGCAGTGCGGCGGCCCATTCTGCGTTTCTGCTTCTCTCCTTCTTCCGGGGAAATAAAAGCAGCTGCTTTCCATTTCCGGAAATGTACGCTTTTCCTGTTGTGCCCTGCAGATTGCCCAAGGCTTTGGAAAGCGGCGGTTTACAGCCTCACTCCGGCAATCAGATAACCGGCGGCTTTTTTAAGGGCATCTCCGTATCCGGCCTTTCTCACCTCCTGGCTGCTGATCAGACGGATGCTGCCGATTTCCTGTCCGTTCAGGCGGTAAACGGCCCTTCCCACCACATCGCCTTTTTTCACCGGTGCCTTCACCTGCCGGATTTCCAGTTCTTTTTCCACGGCGTCCAGGGCTGCACCGCCGGTATCCAGATAACGGAAGGGTTCCTCGTATTTCCAGGAAACCTCCTCTTCCACACCGCCTTTTACCTCTGCGGGAGCACCGGGGGCAGTATCCTCATCCACATAGAGGCTGCAGCTTCCAAATCCGTAATTCAGCAGGACTGCCGCGTCGGCAAACCGTGTTTTCGGATCCGGAGCAGCCATAATCACTGCCAGCATGGTCATCCCGTCTCTTTGGGCCACCGAAGAGACGCAGTATTTTGCCACACTGGTACTGCCGGTTTTCAGGCCAACACACCCTTCGTAAGTACGGATCATCTTGTTGGTATTGGTGAGGCCGAATTCCGTGGTCCCTTGCCTGGTTTCATGGGTAATATTTTCCATCCAGATGGAAGAGTATTCCAGTACCTGGGGATAGCGTTCCACCAGCTGCCGGGACATCACCGCCACATCGGCGGCGGTGGTATAATGGCCGGTGGATTCGGTGAGCCCGCAGCAGTCTTCAAAATGAGTATTTTCCAGTCCCAGCCGTTCTGCTTCCTGGTTCATCCGGCTGACAAATTCTTCCTCGCTGCCGGCGATATGTTCCGCCATGGCCACCGAAGCGTCGTTGCCGGAGGCCACCACGATGCATTTGATAAGAGTTTCCACCGTCTGCTGCTCCCCCTCTTCAAGGTATACCTGGGAGCCTCCCATGCTTTTGGCGTGGGCGCTGGTGGTCACCATTTCGTCCAGGGTAATATTTCCCGCTTCCAGTTCCTGAAAAATCAGAAGCAGCGTCATGATTTTTGTAATGCTGGCGGGGCTGCGGGCCTCATGGGCATCCTTCTCGTACAGGATCGTTCCCGTGGATACTTCCATCAGCACCGCGCTGGGAGAACTGATGGCCAGATCCGGATTTTCCCGGGCCGTCTCTTCGCCTCCGATCTCCTGCTGCGGTTCCTCTGCGGGGTCCTGCTCCGTTTCCCCGGCGGCTGACGGCGCTTCTCCCGCCGTCGTTCCCTGGGCCGGTTCTTCCGGAAACAGCGCTTCTACTGCCGCGGCCGCCTCCCGTGGAACCAGCTGTCTTACCCCGGAGGTCAGACCCTGCGGATTTTCTTTCTCTGAGGCAGATTCTTCTGGGGCAGTCTCTTCTGCGGCGGCCTCGTCTGCAGCAGTTTCTTCTGAGCCGGTCTCTTCTGTGACTGTTTCTTCTATGGCGGCTTCTTCTGCGGCGGTCTCTTCTGCAGCAGTCTCTTCTGTGACTGCTTCTTCTGCGGCGGTCTCTTCTGCGGCGGCCTCGTCTGCAGACGTTCTTTCTGCGGCGGCCTTTTCCATAGCCGCTTCTTCTGCGACGCTCTTTTCTGCAGCCGCTCCTGCCGCGGCGGCCTCCTCCGCGGCAGCTTCCGCCCCTGTTCCCATGTCCGCCGTACCTTTCTCACTGCTCTTCATCCCGGCGGCCATGGCTGTGGCGGGGGCCACGGGCAAAAAGCCAGGCAGCTGTGCCAGAGACAGAACAGCAGACATTATCAGACAAATCCATTTTTTCTTCATTTACGCCCTGATATACCTTCTTTTCTATAACTATACGGGATTTGGCGGGCTTTTATGTGCCTTAGTTTGCCCTTCCCGCCAAGGCTGCGCTCCACTGATCCTTGCCTTTTCTTACAATTTTCGCTATAATATTGCCGGATATAACGATTCTGAGACCGGATAAACGGTCTCCCCATAAAGGAAAGCTCCGGCTCTGTTGGCCGGATAAGAGGATAATATATGAGAGAGGAAACCCCCAGACAACGGGAAGCCCGAAGAAGGCGGCAGAAACTTCTCAGGCAGAGACAGGTACGGCGCCAGAAAATCCTTCTGGCCACAGGTACCGTGGCGGCAGCCGGCATTGTGGCCATCGCCGCGGGAATTTCGTCTTTTCTGCACAGCCGGGCAGAACGGGCGGCGCAGGAGACAGCGGCACAGCAGGAAGCTCTTTTACAGGAGCAGCAGGCGGCAGAGGAAGAAAAACAGCGGCAGGAAGAAGAAGCCAACACCATTCATCTGCTGGCGGTGGGCGATAACCTGATCCATGAGAAAATTTATGAGTCCGGTATCCAGACGGACGGCACCTGGAATTACGATCATCTGTATACCCATGTGAAGGACCGGATCTCCCAGGCCGATCTGGCGGCGGTAAATCAGGAGTGTATTTTCGTGTCCGACCACGACAACGTTTCCGCCTATCCCGCCTTCGGCGCTCCCATGGAGGTGGGAGACGCGCTGGTAAACGCCGGTTTTGACATTGTGGAGAGCGCCTCCAACCACACCTTCGACAAGGGCGCGCAGGCCATTACCGATACCATCCAGTACTGGCAGACTAACCATCCTGAAATCTCCCTGCTGGGAATTCACGACAGCCAGGAAGCGGCGGACACCATTTCCACCGTCACCGTAAAGGGCGTCACCTTTGCCCTGCTGAATTATACGTCTCTGATCAACGGGGATGCCTATGACCAGTTTCCCTCCTATATGATCGATCTGCTGCGGGCAGAGCGGGTGACGGAGGATGTACAGAAAGCCAGCCAGATGAGCGATATGACCATCGCTTTTCTCCACACCGGAGAAGAATACTCCCGGGAGCCCAACCAGGAGCAGAAGAATTTCCTTCAGCTTCTGCTGTCCCAGGGGGTGGATATCGCCATCTGCTCGCATCCCCATGTGCTGCAGAACTTCGAAACCCTCCGGGATGACCAGGGCAACGAAATGCTGGTCTACTATTCCCTGGGAAACTTTATTTCCACCCAGAAGGAGCCGGAATGTATGCTGGGCGGGATGGCTGACATCACCATCACCGTGGACGACGGCAGCGGGAATCCCGCCGTCACCGGCTCGGATCTGATTCCACTGGTCACTCACTACAATTATGACGCCAACGAATATACGGTTTATCCTCTGGAGGATTACACGGAAGAACTGGCCGCCAGCCACAGCATCCATCAGGAGACTACGGAAACATTTTCTCTGGAATATCTGCAGCAGACGTATCAGTCCGTTCTCAAGCAGACATACGACACCCTGGGAACCGGTGGGGATACTTCCGGCTCCGGGCAGTCCTTGACATAGTTTCTGAAAAAAGCCTCCGCGCAAGGCACACACACTTTTCACGTGCTGCCTGCGCGGAGGCTTTTTCATGACAATGGAAAGTCCGCCGAGCATGGCTTTCCATTGTTTTTTATAACAGAAAGCAGAGCAGATCAGAGCTTCCACTTCCCCCGGATGTGTTCCAGATTCTCCGGCGGCCGGCTGCCGTGCCTTGCCCAGAACAGGTGCATGGCAAAGTCAATACCGTAAATCAGGATCACCGTTCCGGCCAGAAAACTTCCCGCAGATACCGGATAGCTTCTGGCTGCCGTCTGCACAAAACGGTGCAGGAAGGCGAACATGAATACCGTATAAAATCCCCAGGCGATGGTACTCTCCAGGCAGATCACACCCCGGTAATTAAACGGCTTGTCCCGGTAATCCCACCAGACAGCGCCGAAAAAATGCTGCATCACCAGTGCCGTCACATACTCCAGTGTAGTAGCCAGCACCGCTCCGGCCAGATAAAGCAGCAGCCAGTTTCCGGACAATGGCTTCAATATAGCATATACCGACAGCGCACCCACCGCGTAAATGGGACAGAACGGCGAAAACGCGAATCCCCGGTTGGTAAGTTTCCGGTTACAGATGGACATATAGATGGACTCCACCAGCCATCCCAGAAAACTGTAAATGATAAACCACTGAACAAAATGATACAGATCCGTTTCATAGGCCAGTCGTATCAGACGTTCCATTTTTTACCCCTCTCATCTTCTGATTATTCTGTAAGCTAAAGGTATTCTATCACAGCCCCGGCGCGAAATCCATCGAATCCGGGAATCTTAAAGAAATCTTCAGGAATTTTCCCTCTGCATTTCTCAGAAAAATCCGGCCTCCGGGCCTTTCAGTTTTACCTGTTCAGCAGGCAGCTCATCTCATGCCACTGCTCATTTCCCCAGGTGGAATTGGCAATTCCCAGATCCTCAAATCCGAACTTCTGATACATTTCCACCTTTTCATCGCTGCAGGTCAGCAGAATCCGCTCGCTTCCCCGGCGCAACTGACGCCTGAGATATTCATACATCAGTTCCCTGGCCAGCCCCTGCCGCCGGTATGGAGGCAGCACATCCAGCCCCAGCAGCATCACATTTTTCCCCCTGGGATCGTAAAGCTTCGCGTCCGTGAAAAATTCATCCCGGAAAACACATTCGTCGGTGGACAGCCCATTGAGAAATCCCGCCAGCCTGCCCGTCTGACGGTCCTGGGCTACCAGGAAAAGCTCCGGCGCCGTCTCCACTCTCTGATGCATCATAGAGCGGGAGCAGGCCTCATGGGGAGGAAAGCAGATCTGCTCGATGTCGGCCGCCTCCTCCGCCTCCTCCCGCCGGATCTCCCGAAATTCAAACCTCTGCCGCAGTTCCTGATTGGGGATACGGTACCTCTCCGGAAGCACCCTCTCTCCCCGGCCTCCCTCCTCCGTCATGTATTCTGATCTTTCCATAAAGCTGATCTTTTCTGTCATGCCTCTTCTCTCCTTCTTAAAATTCTGTACTGTCTGCCGTCAATTTTATGGCAGACCCCCAAAAACAGACTATAGACGAAAACAACCGGAAAGCTCTCGCCTTCCGGTTATTTAATGCACATTAATTATATTTACGTTTTCTGGCAGCTTCAGATTTTTTCTTACGACGAACACTGGGTTTCTCGTAATGCTCTCTTTTACGGATTTCCTGCTGAATGCCCGCTTTGGCACAGCTACGTTTAAATCTACGTAAAGCACTATCTAAAGTCTCGTTTTCTTTTACGATAACGTTTGACATAGCCTCACACCTAACCTCCCTCCAGTTGTAGATTGTGCAGAATACAACTGTTTGGGTATTTTTTTGCACTGGATTAATTATACCAGATTTTTAGATTTCGTCAACCAATTTTTCACAGATTTTTCATATTTCTACGAAAAAAGCACAGACGGCGTGGAAATACGGGAAAAACCAGACGTTAAGCTTGCTTATAAGTCTGGTTTTTTTCGTATTTCCGCATCGGATGGCCATCCGATGCTTCCTGGCAGGCGTAAGCCTGGCAGGAAGACAGCCGTCGTCCGCCTTGAACAGCCCCGGCAGAACCGGACGTTAAGCTTGCTTATAAGTCCGGTTTTGACGTCATTTCCGCATCGGATGGCCATCCGATGCTTCCTGGCAGGCGTAAGCCTGGCAGGAAGACAGCCGTCGTCCGCCTTGAAAAACCCCGGCAGAACCGGACGTTAAGCTTGCTTATAAGTCCGGTTTTGACGTCGTCCGCCTTGAACACCCCCAGAAAACTACCGCCTTAAACCCGCTTTCCGGGTGGCCTTCCTTATTTCAACTGCCCTTCCACCAACTCCGGAATCTTCGCGATGGCTTCCCCGATCTTCTCCGGGTTCTTTCCTCCGGCCTGGGCCATGTTGGGACGGCCGCCTCCGCCGCCTCCCACGATGGCTGCGGCAGCCTTGA
>DVON01000250.1 GCA_018713585.1 Candidatus Pullilachnospira stercoravium
CGCACAGAATCGGAATCTGCCGGAAAGTGGACAGGATTATCGTCATGAAAGATGGACAGGTGGCGGAAATGGGAAACCATGAGACGCTGCTGGGCATGAGGGGCGAGTATTATCGTCTGTACATGGCACAGCGAAAATGGTATGCGCCAGAAGGCAGAAGCTCGAATGGTTACGAAGGATAAACAACGGGAACCGCAGCGGCATCCTGCCAAAGGGGAAAAGTGAAAACAGCCGGAGAACCTTCCAGTGATTTTGCAATGGTCAAAGGTCCTCCGGCTGTCTGCGGTTATGTCATGAAAGATTATGCCATTAATGCTGATAGATGATTTTCTTCAGGCTGGAAACAGACAGATGAAATTCCTCTGCCAGTTCCTCCAGGGTGCTGCCCCTGCGTTTTTTCTCCCGGATGATCTGATTCCGGGCCTCCAGCTCCCGGCGGATGCCGGTTTCCTCACCCCAGCTTTTTCTGTGGCCGGAGGGCGCAGGTATATAAAGCAGCTGACCGGAACAGTAGCGCTGAACCTGTTGGAACAGCTCTTTTGGAAGCACGTTTTTCCCATTCAAATATGTCATGCGTCTGCCCCTTTCACGGTGTCGTTTTCAGTGATGGCTGTCACAGAACATATTCGCACGGGCGATCCCGTCAAATGCGGCAGATTCACCCTCCGGCTTTGCTGCCGCCAATGCCTCTGTATAGCGGAACCGCCGCTTTATGTCTGTGATATACAGAGGCAGATGCCGGTCATATTATTTGATTTCCTGATAAAAAGAAGCTTACGGATCATGGAAAAACCTCCCTGTAAACGTGAAAAACTATTGTCTTCTGATAAGGTTATCCTATCACAAAAGAAAAGGAAGATCCAGGAAAATCATTCATCCCATTCCAGAATTCTGTTCACCTTTTCCGGACTGATGTCACATTCCTTTGCGATTTCTGCTTTGGGGGTTCCGGAATTCCAGAGAAGAAATACCTTTTTCGTCAGCCGGATACCGTTTTCTTCACCGGATTGAAATCCGGTTTGAAATTCTTCTTTCAATAAACCGTCGATTGCCTTACACATATTCACTTCTCCCTTCTCATTTTGATAATCCTGTTTTAGTTCTGCCAGCTTCCAGTCCTGGGACATGACGGTGATCATATCGTAGGCGTCTTCCCGCAGAGACTGAAACTCCTTCTTATGGATACTGAGAAATGCCCGTAGCTTTCCCGGATCGCTGTCATTGGCCAGAAATCCAAACACAATCCCCAGGTCTGTGCGGAAATATTCCAGGTGCGGAAAGCTGCGAACCTCTGTCAGCCAGAGGGGATAGTCCACATCATTTCTCCAACAATTTCTCCAGATCATTCTGTGCCTGCTCTTTGGAGGAGAAGACGATACCATGAATCCCCTCCCCTTCAGCAGCAGCCACATTTTCCGGGCGATCATCGATGAATACCGTTTCTCTGGGATCCAGGCCGCAGGTATTCAACAGGTGACGATAAATTGCGGGATCCGGTTTGATCAGTCTGCACTGATAGGAAAATACCGCATAATCAATATAAGGGAGAAATTTCATCTGATCTTTCGTCTCCTCATAGATTTTCCGGCTGTAGTTGGACAGCACATAAAGATGATAGCCCCGTTCTTTCAGGCTCTTTACCCAGTCCACTGCATAGGGAAGAAGGGAAATGGTTTCTGAAGCCCGCCGGTAAGCCAGACGCACGGCATCTTCGTATTTGGAGGGAGCATTTTTCACAAAGCCCTCTTCCAGCTCTTCGTCGGTCATCACACCCCGGTCTGTCTCGTTCCAGAGGGGATTGCCGAACATGGCTGCCTGGATGGCCGCCCGGGTGTCCGCATCGAAGCCGAGACGGATCATATAAGCTTCGGAATCATAGTCCATCAGCACATTTCCCACATCAAATATAATATTTTTAATCATGGTGATCTCCTTTTTTCTTTTCCTGGTTTTGGGTATCGTTCTGGTTTCTGTTTTTCAGATAACGGTAAATGAGATTGTATCCATATAGAAAAACGGGAACCACAATGGTGCAGTACAGGGAAGCCATCAGCCAGTCCTGGGCATCGGGACTTCCCGACATGGCGAATACCAGTGTGGAACCGTACATGGCCAGAAGAAGGACAACGCCTGCCAGGGCCAGAATACGCTGAATTTTTTTCATGGAAACTCCTTTCTTTTGTCAGGCCATATGGCCATAAAGGTATCCCCGCAGGGGGTTTCCGGATATCTGGTGTTGGACGGAGGAGGGAAAAGGTGTTTTCCGGTAACTGTTACCTCTTCCGGCAGATACAGTTTCATTATACTGGAAATACCGGCAAATACAAGAGGGGGATTTGAAGGTGTGAAAATATTGGAAATATAGGAAATTCTGCCCGCATTTGGATGGGAAAGGATATTCATGGGAAAAACCGTTTTTCCGGGTCGATTCCTGAATAATTTTCTGGAGCTGAACAGTATTTCGTGCTATAATGGGCGGAGTCAAATCAGACAAAAGAAAAACACACTAGGGGGAAGAAAAATGTCAGCAACTATATGGTCCCTGGTGCCTCCTATCGTGGCGATTGCTCTGGCACTGTGGACAAAAGAAGTGTATCTGTCACTTTTGATCGGTATTTTATCGGGCGCTCTGCTGTACACCAGATTCCGGATTCTGGATGCGGTGGAGACCACGGTGGATATCATGAACTGGAAAATCGGAGACAATATCAATATTCTGTTGTTTCTGGTGCTTCTGGGTATTCTGGTGGCCCTGATTACCAAA
The DNA here is from genome assembly GCA_018713585.1 of Candidatus Pullilachnospira stercoravium. Taxonomy (GTDB): domain Bacteria; phylum Bacillota; class Clostridia; order Lachnospirales; family Lachnospiraceae; genus Pullilachnospira; species Pullilachnospira stercoravium. Next base: position 2,765 of record DVON01000250.1, read on the forward strand.
TCCGGCGCGTCGAAGGCATACGGAGAATGGGCGTCCCGGAAAATTACCAGCCAGAGGGGCGCGCTGTTTGCCTCCATGTTTCTGGGTATTCTGATTTTTGTGGACGACTATTTTAACTGTCTCACCGTGGGAACTGTCATGCGTCCTGTGACAGACAAGTACAAGATCAGCCGGGCGAAGCTGGCGTACATCATCGACGCCACAGCAGCTCCGGTCTGTATTATCGCGCCCATTTCCAGCTGGGCGGCGGCGGTGGGTTCCTCTCTGCCGGAGGATTCGGGCGTGGACGGATTTTCGCTGTTTCTGAGGACCATTCCCTTTAATCTTTACGCGTTGCTGACCATTCTGTTCATGATTGTTCTGATCGCGAAAAATGTGGACTACGGCGCCATGGCCAGCTATCACGCCAGAATTGCCGGAGGAAAAGAGAAAACTGTGGGAGGCGAAGAGGAGATCTCAATTACCGGAAACGGCAAGGTGGTGGATCTGGTGCTTCCCATTCTGGTACTGATTGTTTTGTGTATCAGCGGTATGCTGTATACCGGAGGAATTCTGGAAGGTGCGGGAATTCAGGAGGCTTTTGCCAACTGCAATTCTTCCCTGAGTCTTGTGCTGGGATCCTTCTTTACGCTGGTATTTGTATTTATTTTCTACCTTCCCAGAAAGATCGTTACCTTTAAGGAGTTCTGCGAGAGCTTTGTTCAGGGATTCAAAGCCATGACGCCGGCTATCATGATCCTGTGTCTGGCCTGGACGCTTTCCGGCGTCTGCAGCGGGGAATATCTGGATATCGGATCTTTTGTGGGAAATCTGGTAGGTGGAAACGCGTTTATCGGAGCATTGCTGCCGGCGCTGTTCTTTGCTGTGGCGGTGGGGCTGTCCTTTGCCACCGGAACCAGCTGGGGAACCTTCGGAATTATGATTCCCATTGTCCTGGCGGTGATCGGAACCGGAGATATCGGTATTCTGGCGCTGAATGTGGCGGCAGTTCTGGCCGGAGCTGTATGCGGAGACCATGTATCCCCTATTTCGGATACCACGATTCTGGCTTCTGCGGGGGCACAGTGCAACCATATTAATCATGTGTCTACACAGATTCCCTATGCCATGACAGTAGCAGCCTGCTGCCTGGCGGGATATCTGGCAGGAGGTATTGCCGGAAACGGCTGGGTGGCTCTGGCTGCAGGCCTTATTCTGGAAGTGGCGGTGCTGGCATTTATCCTGCGGAGAAGAGGGCAGGCCGCGGCAAAATAATTATTCAGCCGGATGGTTGTGGAGGGTGGCCATATCTGTAAAAATCAGAGATGCGGCCGCCCTTTTTTCAAAAATTTTATAAAAAATTCATGGAAGTTCCGTTGCCTTTCCACGGAAAAAGAGATACAGTAAAAAGGAAAATCTGGAAAGGCTGTGAGAAGCATGAAATATAAGATTGTATATACCAGCGCGACGGGGAATACCAGAAATCTGGCTTTTGCCATTTATCAGGCGCTGGATGAGCGGTCCAAGGACATTGAAGAGCTGGCTCCGTCCACCAGCCCGGACGACGGAGAGATTTATCTGGTGGGATTCTGGACGGATAAAGGAACCTGTCCGCTGGCCACCGGAGAGTTTTTGAAACGGCTTTCCGGGAAAAAGGTACTGCTGTTCGGTACCTGCGGTACAGGCGGGGATCCGGAGTACTGCGCGGGCGTTGAACGGCGGGTGAGAAGTCTGGTGCCTGAAGACTGCGAATATCTGGGAACCTTCCTTTGTCAGGGAAAGATGCCCCGTGCCGTGAGAGAAAAGTATGAGGCCATGCTGGACAACAAGAAAACAAGAGAACTGGCGAAGAAAATGATCGCGAATTTCGATCAGGCTCTTCTGCATCCGGATGCGGAAGATTACCGGAGGGCGATTGCGTTTGTAAGGAGAGTATGCGTATGAATCAGTGGAGAGACAAATTGATAAGATTTATGACAGGCCGGTATGGCGTGGACGACCTGGGAAAAGCTACGCTGATAGGAGCCATCGTCCTTCTGGTGCTGGCCATGCTGTTTAGAAGTTCTCTGCTGAATTTTCTGGCGCTGGCTTTGATTGTATACGGATATTTCCGGATTCTTTCCAGGAATATTTCCGCCCGGTATGGGGAAAACCAGAAGTACCTCCAGCTGAAGTCACGGATTATGGGCGGTTTCCGGGGGCAGAGCATGGGGGCTGACCGCACTGTGAGAATTTTCCGCTGTCCCACCTGCGGACAGAAGGTACGGGTTCCCAGGGGAAAAGGGAAAATTTCTATCCACTGCCCCAAGTGCAATACAGATTTTATCAAAAGAACGTAAGAGTTGAGGTGAGGGCATGTTCGGTTATGTGACTACCAATCAGGAGGAATTGAAGATCAAGGATTTTCGCAGGTATCAGACCTTTTACTGCGGGCTGTGCAGAGATCTGGGAGACCGGCACGGGCAGACGGCCCGGCTGACACTCACCTATGACATGACGTTTCTGGCGGTTTTGCTGACCGGGCTTTATGAGCCGGAGGAACGGGTGGAGGAGCGTTTCTGTCCCCTGCATCCTGCGAAGAAGCGGCTCTGCAGGAGAAATGCCGCTGTGTCCTATGCGGCAGATATGAATCTGCTGCTGTGTTATTATAATCTGCTGGACGACTGGCTGGACGAGAAAAAACCGGTGCCGCTGGCGCTGGCCCGGATGATCCGCGGCGACGTGCGGGAAATCATGATAAAATATCCCCGGCAGGCCAGGGCGGTACGGCAGTATATGAAAAAGCTCAGGGAATGTGAGCTGGAAAACAGTCCGGATCTGGACCGGGCTTCGGGAGACACCGGCAGGATGCTGGCGGAGATATTTGTCTGGAAGGACGACCACTGGAAGGAAACACTGGGCAAGGTGGGATTTTATCTGGGAAAGTTCATCTATCTGATGGATGCCTTTGAGGATGTGGAGAAGGACAGAAAAACCGGGAATTATAATCCCTGGCGTTTCATTGCGGATGAAGAAAAGTTTCAGGATCGGGCGCTGCAGATCCTCACCATGCTGGCGGCCCGCTGTTCCGGAGAATTTGAAAAGCTGCCCGTGGTGGAATATGTGGACATTTTGAGAAATATATTGTATTCTGGTATTTGGACCAAATACGAGAGGTTAAAGAAATCAGACGAGGAGTAAATCATGTTGGATCCATATAAAGTCCTTGGGGTATCCCGAGATGCCAGCATGGACGAGATAAAAAAAGCTTACCGGAACTTGAGCAGAAAGTACCATCCGGACGCCAACATCAACAATCCCAACAAGGATCAGGCGGAGGAGATGTTCAAGCAGGTACAGCAGGCTTACGATCAGATCGTGAAGGAACGGGAGCGTGGACAGACCGGACAGGAGTCCTGGTACGGCGGTTTCGGCGGAGGGTATCAGAGCGGTTACCAGACCCAGGATGACCAGAGAAGCATGGAGATGCGTGCTGCGGCCAACTATATCAACGCTGCCCATTACCAGGAAGCGCTGAACGTGCTGAACCGGATTACGGAACGCAACGGAGAGTGGTATTATTACCATGCCATCGCCAGCGCGGGGGCGGGCCAGGAGGCCACTGCCATGGAAGACGCAAGAAAGGCCATGGAACTGGAACCCAACAATCCCCAGTATCAGCGGCTGTATCAGCAGCTACAGTACGGCGGACAGTGGTATCGGGATATGGGAACCGGATATGGCTATGAGCAGAACGGATCGGGCAGCAACTGCTGCTGTCAGTGTCTGTGCCTGAACATGCTGTGTCCCGGCTGCTGCTGTGTTCCCTGCTGCTGATTCCCGCAGACAGCAAGCCAACCGGACATGCCTGCATGTCTATTTGGCGGCTGCCGCGAGGATCCGGGATCCTGCCGCAGCGCTGTGTGATTTTTGGAGTTGTCAGGTGAAAAGCAGTTTGTGAGGAAGGAAAACATGAAAGACAGGAAAAGAGAAATCGTTATCATGTCCGTACAGATTCTGCTTTGCGCGGTGTATGTAATCTTTCAGTTCGCCCAGGAGGCAAAATCCATGCAGAAAAGCGCGGCAAAGATCCGGGAGGCGCGGACGAAAGAGCAGATTCGCCTGGAAAGGCAGCGGTATCGGATAAAACGCGCAAAAACAGCGAAAAAAAGGGGAATCGCTTGACACCCGAACGTGATGCGCTTATACTGTGAATTACGATAAAGCGGCGGGTACAGGCATCCTGGGGAAAACAGCAGGGAAGCCAGTTCAAAGAGGAGGACAGGCTTCTTTTTTTATGCCCCCTTCCGGATTCGGGGTTCTGCCGCGGAGGAAGAAAGGATGAGGAAAAAGTTATGCAGGAAAGAGAAAAACTGAAGTCCCGTCTGGGATTTCTTCTGATTTCGGCGGGATGCGCCATCGGCGTGGGCAACGTCTGGAAATTCCCGTATATGGCCGGACAGGGCGGCGGCGGAACCTTTCTGCTGTTTTATGTACTGTTTCTGGTGATTATGGGACTGCCGATCATGACCATGGAGTTTGCCGTGGGACGTGCCAGCCAGAAAAGTCCGGTGAAGGCCTACCAGGCATTGGAGAAGCCGGGGCAGAAGTGGCATATTCACGGATATATTACGCTGATCGGCTGTTACCTGCTGATGATGTTTTATACCACGGTAACCGGCTGGATGCTCCATTATTTTTTCCTGACGGCCAAAGGTACGTTTGAAGGATTGGATGCAGCCGGTGTGGAGACCGCCTTCAACGATATGCTGAGCCAGCCGCTGGTGATGGGCGGATGGATGGTTCTTGTGGTGGTTGTCTGCATGTTTATCTGTTCCAGAGGCCTGCAGAACGGTCTGGAGAAAATAACCAAGGTAATGATGCTGGCATTGATGGTGTTGATGCTGGTGCTGGCCATCAACAGTTGTCTGCTGGACGGAGCCGGTGAAGGGTTGAAATTTTATCTGCTGCCGGATTTTGACCGGATGATGGAGTCCGGTATCGGAAATACCATTGTGGGCGCCATGAATCAGTCGTTCTTTACCCTGAGTCTGGGTATCGGCGCCATGGCAATCTTCGGAAGCTACATTGGAAAAGAGCGTTCCCTTCTGGGGGAATCCATCAATGTGGCGCTGCTGGACACCTTTGTGGCTTTCACTGCGGGCCTGATTATTTTCCCCGCCTGCTTCAGCTACGGGGTGGACCAGACAGCCGGACCCAGCCTGATTTTCATCACGCTGCCTAATATTTTCAACCATATGCCGCTGGGACGGATGTGGGGCTGCCTGTTCTTTATCTGCATGACCTTCGCGGCCATCTCCACAGTGCTGGCAGTGTTTGAGAACATTATTACCTGTGGAATGGAGCTGACCGGATGCAGCAGAAAAAAATCCGCTCTGGTAAACCTGGTGCTGATTATTGTGCTGTCCCTGCCCTGTGTGCTGGGATACAATGTGTGGGCCTGGGACGGATTCAAGATTTTCGGCGGAACCATTATGGATCTGGAGGATTTCCTGGTAAGCAACATTCTGCTGCCGCTGGGCTCCGTGGTATATCTGCTGTTCTGCGTGAGCCGGTACGGCTGGGGATGGGATAATTTCATCAAGGAAGCCAACACCGGAAAAGGCGCGAAAATAGCGAAATGGATGCGCGGCTATCTGACGTTTATACTGCCGTTGATTGTACTGTTTATCTTCGGATACGGTATCTATGACAAATTCTTCTGAAAAAGTTTACCCCCGCAGCCGGGATACCGGCCGCGGGGGTTTCTTAAAGGGGAGGATAAGTATTTCTCTCTTCTTTCGTAGCCTGCTGCCGGATGGGGGGATCCGGCAGGCCATTGTCTTTGGTGCCAACAGGAAGGGCCACGCTGCTGTGTCATCTCCCTGCCGGCTATCTACAGTATTACCTGCAGAGAATGTTTTATACAAAAAACTGAAAATATTTTTATTCTCTTGCCCGCCGGGGCAAACACCGATATAATTTAATTTACAGTAAAAGGCCGAATAGGACGGCAGACAGGAAAGAGAGGAAGCAGAAATGGGACAGTGGATCATTCCCCCGGCCATGAGACCGCAGGCCGTGGTATTTGACATGGACGGTTTGATGGTGGATACGGAGCGGGTAATCAAATATACCTGGGACGTGACGGGAGAGCGGATGGGATATAAGAATTTCGGGGACAATATTCTGCATACTCTGGGGAAAAACAGGGATCAGAGAAATGAATATTTCCGTAAAACCTACGGGGAGAATTTCCCATTGCAGGATTTTCTGGACGGCTACCATCAGGTATACGCGCAGTATGAGAAGGAACATGGAATTCCCAAAAAGAAAGGACTGATGGAACTTCTTAAAACGCTGCGGAAGATGGAAATTCCCATGGGTGTGGCTACTTCCACCCACGGGGAGCACGCGGTTCCGGAACTGGAGCGCCAGGGGGTGCTGCCGTATTTTCAGGCCGTTGTCACGGGAGATCAGGTGACGAAGGGAAAACCGGATCCGGAGATTTACAGCCTGGCCTGCCGGAAGCTGGGAGCAGATCCCCAGGAGTCCCTGGCTCTGGAGGACTCCTACAGCGGGATCCGCTCTGCCGCGGCGGCAGGGATGAAGGTGATTATGATTCCGGACCTTCTGACAGAC
>DVON01000251.1 GCA_018713585.1 Candidatus Pullilachnospira stercoravium
CCCAGATTTTCTGCAACATATCAAAGATAACTAATCTGGTATCTGGAAGTTCCTGAACAAAGCATTGAATCAGTTTATAATGTCCAGAGCCGATCTGTTTGACACGGATTGTGGTCTGTACTCTCTACTCCGAACATTCAGACCAAGCACTCCCTACATCAAATACCTATAATTATCCTCCAGGGCAAAGTATAAAACAAACATACCAGTATGAATAGGTAAATTCTAAAGCACCTGTCTTATAGTGACATAGTAGGCAATCTGAGCGTCATCAGAAAATATTTCCCTACTTTTAATCCACCTACGAGCAAATGGTTCTCCGGATATAGCAACCTGTCAATTACAGGCAATCTAACGCCATAATAAAAATCCGTATCGTACAATCATCCTAATTTAAGAGAACAGAGGAGCGAACGTTTCCTTATAATGTTCAACGATACTGCTATGTCAAATAATATACTTTCGTCAAAATGTATATCACCTGTTCTCCGCGGTCTATCCCCCTGGGTAAATCAATTTCCCTATACCCATTCTACGGAAACAGAAACACACATCCATTTTCGCCCCAAATCGGCGGAAACCCTTGATTTACTGGGCTTTTCTCGTCAGCAGAGCGACTGTTTCAACGTGCACCGTCTCCGGAAACATATCCACCCCCTGCACCTTCTTCACCTCATATCCTCTCTCCCGCAGATACTTCAGATCCCTCGCCAGCGTCGCCGAATCGCAGCTCACATACACGATCCGCTCGGGGCCCATTTTCACCATGGTATCCAGCACGCTCTCCTCGCACCCTTTCCGGGGCGGGTCCACCACGATCACATCCGCGCGGATTCCTTCCTTCTCATACTTCTCCGGCAGCACGTCCTCCGCCCTGCCCACGAAAAATTCCACATTCTCAATTCCGTTGATTTCCGCGTTCTTTCCCGCATCCGCGATGGCCTCCGGCACAATCTCCACCCCGTACACCTTCCCTGCTTTCCGGGCCAGGAACAGGGAAATTGTCCCGATGCCGCAGTACAGATCCCAGACGGTCTCCCCTCCGGTCAGCCCCGCAAACTCCAGCGCCTTGCCGTACAGCTTCTCGGTCTGCACCGGATTTACCTGGAAAAATGACAGCGGAGAAATCTGATATTGGATCCCGCCGATGGTATCGGTGATATACTCCTGCCCCCACAGAAGACGCACCTGGCTGCCGAGAATCACATTGGTTCTCTCCCGGTTCACATTCAGCAGAATACTGGTCATGCCTTCTATCCGGCGAAGCCGCTCCACCAGTTCCTGGCTGTGGGGCAGCTTTGTCCCGTTCACCACCAGGCAAACCATCACCTGGCCCGTGTGAAATCCATACCGGATCAGCACATGGCGCACCAACCCCTTTCCGGTATCCTCCTGGTACGCCGTCACGCCGAACTCCTCCATAAAATCCAGCACCGTATCCAGAATCGTCTCATTGACCGGTACCCCCAGCAGACACTTCCGGTTGGGGATAATCGAATGGGTTCTTCCCGCGTAAAATCCCGTCACCAGACGGCCTTCCCGGTCCGTACCCACCGGGAACTGCGCCTTGTTCCGGTAACCAAATGGATGCTCCATGCCGATCACCGGCTCCATGGAAATTTCCTCATCGGCAAATCCTCCGATCCGCTTCAGATTGTTCCGGATTTTCCGCGCCTTGAACTCCAGCTGTTTTTCATAGGAAAGGGCCTGGATCTGGCATCCCCCGCAGGGACGGGCGAAAGGACAGGGTGCCTCCGTCCGGTCCGGGGATGGGGTAAGGATCTCCATCAGACGGCCATATCCGAAATTCTTCCGGGTTTTCATCAGCTTTACCCGCACGGTATCCCCGATCACCGCGTCCTTGACAAACACCGTATAGCCGTCGCATTTTCCGATGCCCTCCCCGTCGTGTCCCATATCCTCGATGGTCACCGTCAGAAGATCATTTTTCTTAAACTCCATACCTTCTCCTTTTTCTCGTTTTCCAAATATATGATTGCTGTGTTTCGCGACGGGCGCCGCATATCCCGCGCCGGCGCTCACTGCGCTCTATAAGCTTTCACAATAATATCCGCGTTTTCCTCCGGCAGCGCCATCCCGTCCAGCCGCAAAATGGGGCAGGAAAGCTGCTCCATCCACTGTTCGTGCTGCAGTCTTGTGCAGGAACCGGTGCCGTTTTCATAGCCGGCCACATCCCGCAGAAACTCCTGATGTTTCTGATACATATCGCCTCCCGGCAGAACACGTTCCCCAAAAACGTTTACTTCCCGCTCATGGACACGGGCCGTCCGGATTTCCTCATCCGCCGTCAGAAATACCGCCAGCCGGAAAAACTGGTCGAAATATTCATGGAAACTGCTCATGGAGCCTGCCATCACAAATTTTCCCGCGCTTTCCACCGCCGCCATCAGACGGCGGATCTTTTCCTCCCGGGAATACAGGACGGTAAATGGAAGCTCTGTATCTTTCCTCCAGATAAAGTCATCAATGTCCAGAAAGGCAAAGCCCAATTTCCGCGCGGTAATTCTTCCCAGGGTAGTTTTTCCCACTCCGGAAGCGCCCAGAATCATAATTCCATCCGCCAAATCGCACACCCCTCTCTGAGATGTTTCCCCTCTGTGTTACAAACTGCTCTTCCTGATATTCGACTCAAAAATCCGGTTATATCCCAGCCAGTCGTTCTGATCCCCTGCCCCTTCCAGAATCTCCCGGAAGGTCTCCATCCGGGCGTCCGTGTTGTCCGCCAGATTCAGCGCCACCGCTTCCATCAGCGCCGGTTTCTTGGGGGAACCGTACTCCAGCTCTCCGTGATGGGCCAGAATACAGTGCTTCAGCTCGCTCTCCAGCTTCGCGGGAAATCCCGGAATCTTCCTGGCCGCGTCATGGACCATCTCCGCTCCCATCATGATGTGACCCAGAAGCTGGCCGTCGTCGGTGTAATCATTCACCGGAAATGCCGACAACTCATGGGTTTTCCCGATATCGTGAAAGATTGCCGCCGTGATCAGCAGATCCCGGTTCAGAAGCGGGTATGCTCCGGTATAGTAATCACACAATTTTGTGACGCTCAGGGTATGCTCCAGCAGTCCTCCCACAAAGCCGTGATGCACGCTTTTGGCCGCGGAGCTGAATTTGAATTTCTTCACAAAGGACTCGTTCTCCACAAAATACAGCTTCAACAGCTGAGAAAGGTGGGGATTTTTCACAGAATCCACAAAGGCCAGCAGTTCCCGGTACATTTCCTCGATGTTTCTGCTGCTCACCGGCAGGTAGTCTGCCGGTACATACTCTCCCTCCTGCGCTTTCCGCACCCGCTTGATGCTGATCTGCAGCGCGCCGGCAAAGCTGCTGACATCTCCCATGATGTCGATGTAATCCATGGCGTCGAACTCCTCGATTCCCTGGGAATTGGGATCCCAGATTTTGGCATCGATGGTTCCTGTTTTATCCTGAAGGATCACATTTTCGTAGGGCTTTCCGTTTTTGGTCACCGCGGACTGGCGGTGTTTGCACAGATATACGCCCGTGATTCTGGCTCCCTCAAAAAAATCCTTGATATATTTCATAATTATATTCTCCTTTTTTCGCTGTCCACAGAAATAACCAGGCCGTATTCCACAGTCTGGTTATCTGCCTTCGGCGTCCCGCCGTTTGTGTTCTATTTTATAACGCGCCAGGTGTTACGTCAAACACTATTTCCACATAACCCTCCGCGCCTTTCCGCATGGCTGCCACTTCCACTCTGCGGCCCGGCTCGCAGTTGTCCAGGGCTGATTTCAGCTGTTTCAGCGTGGAAATCTCGCTGCTTCCGATCCGCACGATCACATCGCCGTTCTGGATCCCCGCCTCCATGGCCGGTGAGTCCTCGCTGACCGCATTGACATATACCCCTTTGGGGATACCGGTTTTCTCCGACAGCTCGCTGCCGATATCCTGGCCTGTAACGCCCAGATAAATCAGATCCTCGTTGTTTGACAGCTTCTCAATGAGATCACGCAGCTCCGATATCGGCAGGGCGGTCACCACATTTTTATTATCCTCGATAGCAAAAGACTGGGCGATAATCCCCACGATTTCGCCGTCCAGATTCACCAGAATACCGCTGCCCTGGGAATCTCCCATGATGTCCGTAGTCAGCAGATGATATTCCGCGTCCACTGTGGCTTTCGTGTTGGTCACCGATGTCACCATGCCCCAGGCCACGGAATCCCCGTAGCCGGCCGGACTCCCCAGCGCCAGCACCGGCGTTCCCCGGGAAACGGAATAGGAGCTTCCCAGTTCAGCCACCTCGATCTGATCCTTCGTCTCATTATCCACGTCCTCTTTGGCAATTTTCAGGACTGCCAGACCCGTGCTGGGATCCTGCTTCTGGAAATTGGCATCCACAGTGCTTCCGTCCTGGAAAGTCACCAGAATCCGGTCCACATCCGCCACCACCCGGTATTCCGTCAGAATAAAATACTCTTTTCCGTTGTCCGCGGCCAAAAGCCCGGAAATGGCTTCCTGGCTGCCACCCCCGGCCAGCCATTCTTCCCCGCTGGTGAATCCCTGCACACTCACCAGGGATTTCTCCGGCTCCTCGGCCACATCCATCACCCGGTCGAACATATTCTGAAAATCATCCAATTCCAAAGCCTTATCCGCCGATGTTTCCGGCTCCGGCGTGGGGGACTGGGTGGCCTCCGGAGTGGGCGTGGCGGTGGGCTCCTCCTCGGGAATACTCACCCGCAAAGAAGTCTCTTTCTCCCGAAACAGCGGCTCCGTCTTCGCGAAAACAAAAGCCGCTACCACACCGAAAAGCACCGCTCCCGCGGCAATACCCCCTGCACGCACAGCCAGCTTCTTTTTATCCAGGGGTTTCTCCTTGATTACCTCCCGCAGGAAATAATAATCCTTGGGATCCTGTCCCTTCCGTGGCTCTTCCTGCCGGTTCTCTTTTTTCGGACTGCGATTGTTTTTCAGTACCATAATCGTAATCTCCTGTAAAAATTGCCTGACTTACTTTTTTATTTTACAATAAACTTATGAACTTTTTATGAAGAAATATAAAATTCTGCTCCGCTTTCTGTCCCAACAAATTTATCCCTTTTCATTCTGAAACATATGGAGTAAAATGGATTTGAGAACTGCCCTTCCGGGATATAATTTCCGAAAGGGTAACCTCTATGGCCATCCGGCCAATAACAAAGAAAAGGATTATACTCATGAATGAAAAAGCACTGAAAACGTTGGAATACGATAAAATCATAGAGCAGCTGACCAGCCGTGCTTCTTCGCTTCTGGGAAAGAGGAAGTGTGAAAATCTGCAGCCTTCCGCTTCTCTGGGGGAGATCGAACATCTGCAGAGGCAGACCCAGGACGCGCTCACCCGCCTGTTTCAGAAGGGGACCATCTCCTTCGGCGGCGCCAGGGATGTGCGGGGTTCCCTGAAGCGGCTGGAAATCGGCAGCAGTCTGGGGATTCAGGAGCTGCTGTCCATCTGCTCCGTTCTGGAAAACAGTTCCCGGGTAAAGGCTTACGGCCGCAGGGAAAACAGTGATATTCCCAGGGATTCCCTGGATGATCTGTTCGACGCCCTGGAGCCGCTGGGAACGCTTTCGGCGGAGATCCGCCGCTGTATTCTCTCGGAGGATGAGCTCAGCGACGACGCCAGCCCCGCCCTGCGCCAGATCCGCCGTTCCATCAAGAACACCGGCGAGCGGATCCACAACCAGCTGGCCGGTATGGTAAACGGCAGCGCCCGCTCCTACCTGCAGGACGCCGTCATCACCATGCGCAACGGCCGCTACTGTATCCCCGTCAAGGCGGAATACAAAAACCAGGTGCCCGGCATGATCCACGACCAGTCTTCCACCGGCTCCACGCTGTTCATCGAGCCCATGGCGGTGGTGAAGCTGAACAACGATATCCGGGATCTGGAACTGAAGGAACAGGCGGAAATCGAAGCCATTCTGGCTTCCTTAAGCGAGCTGGCCGCCCAGAACCGGGAGTCCATCCAGTACGATCTGGAAACCCTCACGGAGCTGGATTTCATTTTCGCCCGGGCCTCTCTGGCCATGGACCAGAAGGCCACCCGCCCCCTGTTCAACACGGACGGTTATATCAACATCCGCAAGGGCCGCCACCCGCTGATCGACAAAGACCGGGTAGTTCCCATCGATATCCATCTGGGAAAGGAATTTCATCTGCTGATCGTCACCGGCCCCAACACCGGCGGAAAGACCGTATCCCTGAAAACCGTGGGACTTCTGACGCTGATGGGACAGTCCGGGCTTCATATTCCGGCTCTGGATCGGTCAGAACTTTCGATTTTCACCGAAGTATACGCGGACATCGGCGACGAGCAGAGCATTGAGCAGTCGCTGAGTACCTTCTCCTCCCACATGACCAATGTGGTGTCCTTCATTGAAAAAGCTGACCGGGACAGCCTGGTGCTGTTCGACGAGCTGGGCGCCGGAACGGACCCCACCGAAGGCGCGGCCCTGGCCATCGCCATCCTGAACTATCTGCAGAAGCAGGGAATCCGCACCATGGCCACCACCCACTACAGCGAGCTGAAGGTGTACGCCCTGTCCACTGCCGGGGTTGAAAACGCCTCCTGCGAATTTGACGTGGAGACCCTGCGGCCCACCTACCGGCTGCTGATCGGCGTGCCGGGAAAAAGCAACGCCTTCGCCATTTCCGGAAAGCTGGGGCTGCCGGATTTTATCATTGATGAAGCCAGAAAACAGATCAGCCAGGAGGCGGAGTCCTTCGAGGACGTGATCTCCCAGCTGGAGGAAAGCCGGGTGACCCTGGAGCGGGAGCAGGAAGAGATCTCCCGTTACAAAGAAGAGATCGCCAGACTGAAAAAGGATCTGGAGGCCCGCCAGGAAAAACTGGATTCCAGAAAAGAAAAGATTCTGCAGGACGCCAACGAACAGGCCCACGCCATTCTCCGGGAAGCCAAGGAGTATGCGGACAAGACCATGAAAGATTTCCACCGGTTCGGAAAAGAGAACATTTCCGTAAAGGAAATGGAGCAGGAGCGTCAGCGGCTGCGGGAAAAGATGAACAAAGTGGAAAAGAAGATGACCATAAAGAAAAAGGCAGCCCCCACCAAAACCCTGAAGCCCTCCGATCTTCATCTGGGCGACGGCGTGAAGGTGCTGAGCATGAATCTGAAAGGCACGGTCAGCACCCTGCCGGATTCCAGGGGTTATCTGTTTGTACAGATGGGAATCATGCGCTCCAAGGTACACATTTCCGATCTGGCCATTCTTCAGGATGACCCGGTGATCACCGCTCCCAATCTGCAGCGGACCCAGACCGGAAAAATCAAGATGTCAAAATCCGCCTCCGTGGGCGTGGAAATCAATCTGCTGGGCAAGACGGTGGACGAGGCTGTGGCAGAGCTGGATAAATATCTGGACGATGCCTATCTGGCCCATCTGCCCAGCGTGCGCATTGTACACGGAAAAGGAACCGGCGCTCTGCGAAAAGGCGTTCATCAGTATCTGCGCCGCCAGAAACATGTCAAATCCTTCCGCCTGGGAGAATTTGGCGAGGGGGATGCCGGCGTGACGATTGTGGAATTCAAATAATGCGGAAATCCCCCAGGGGATCCCTTTGCGGCCATTGAGCCAGTAATAAATAATAACGGAAGGAAGGTCAAGCATGGTAGCTAAACAGAAAATTCTGATAGTAGACGACGATAACAACATTGCGGAGCTGATTTCTCTCTATCTCACAAAAGAGTGTTACGAGTGTCAGATCGTCAATGACGGAGAAGAAGCGCTGAAGGCATTTTCCTCCTTTCAGCCCAACCTGATTCTGCTGGATCTGATGCTGCCGGGAATGGACGGCTATCAGGTCTGCCGGGAGATCCGGCACAAATCCAACGTGCCCATCATCATGCTTTCCGCAAAAGGAGAAATTTTTGACAAGGTGCTGGGACTGGAGCTGGGCGCCGACGATTACATGATCAAGCCCTTTGATTCCAAGGAACTGGTGGCCAGAGTGAAGGCGGTTCTGCGCCGCTTCCAGCCGGCGCCGGCCCTGGATACCAAACCGGCCGGAAAATATGTGGAGTACCCGGATCTGATCATTAATCTCACCAATTATTCGGTAATTTACAACGGCGAGACCATCGATATGCCGCCAAAGGAGCTGGAGCTGCTGTATTTCCTGGCCTCCTCTCCCAATCAGGTGTTCACCAGAGAACAGCTGCTGGATCACATCTGGGGGTATGAGTACATAGGAGATACCAGAACCGTGGATGTGCACATCAAGCGGCTTCGGGAGAAAATCAAGGATCACAAGTCCTGGTCACTCAGCACCGTCTGGGGGATCGGATACAAATTCGAGGTGAAATAACCTGTGAAAAACGCACTGTATTTTAAATTTGTCCTGGCCTATGCGGTCCTGGCCATCGCCGGACTGATTCTGATTTCCACCGCCGGGTCCGCCGTCATCCAGCGGCAGATCCTGGATTCCACCGGGGAGGAGCTGTACAAGGAGGCCACCTCCCTTTCCTACTCCCAGGCCTCTCAGGACTATGAAAGCGCCTCCGATCTGAAGGATATTTACGACATCTGTACCGCCCTGGCGGACTATGAAAGCGCCCGGATTCTCCTTCTTGATCCTCAGGGGGAGCCCTATTTTGATACCGGCTATTCTTTCCAGGACAAGGAAGCGGAAAAGCAGCAGCTGACAAATTTCGATCCCGCCTCCATGGGGACCGGCTATTATCAGGTAGGCGATTTTTACAGGTATTTTGACCAGGAAATGGTCAATGTGATGGTTCCTGTCACACAGAACCTGTACACGAAAGGATATTTCTCCATCCACCTTCCCATGGCGGAAATCATTGCAAGACGGGAGGCGGTTCTGGGGCCGGTGTATCTGATTTTCGCCGTACTGTTCCTTCTGTCTCTGGGGATTCTGGCGCTGTTTTCCTTCAGCGTTTACCGGCCGCTGAAAAAGATCACGGTGGGGGCCAACGAATACGCTTCGGGAAATCTTTCCTACAATATCCCCGTATCCACGGAGGATGAGATGGGATATCTGGCCACCACGCTGAACTATATGTCGGACGAGCTGGCAAAGATGGGCGATTATCAGCATAAGTTTGTGGCAAACGTATCCCACGACTTCCGTTCTCCCCTCACATCCATCAAAGGATTTGTGGAGGCCATCATGGACGGCACCATTCCGCCCGAGATGCAGGAAAAATATCTGAAAATCGTCATCAATGAGACGGAGCGGCTGGAAAAGCTCACCCAGAGTCTTCTGACCCTGGATAAGCTGGACGCCAAGGGCCGCCCCATCCATAAAACGGATTTCGATATCAACCGGACCATCAAAAATACGGCCGCGGCCTTTGAGGCCATCTGCCAGCAGAAATCCCTGGTGATCGAGCTGCACCAGGAGTCGGAGCAGCTGATGGTTCACGCGGATCTGGAACAGATTCAGCAGGTGCTGTATAACCTCATCGACAATGCCATCAAATTCAGCAGCGATCATTCCGTCATCAAGGTGGAAACCTCGGAAAATCACGGAAAGGTTTTCGTCTCTGTCAAGGACTCCGGCACCGGCATCTCCAAGGAAAGCCTGCCGAAGATCTGGGACCGTTTTTACAAGCAGGATTCCTCCAGGGGCAGAGACCGCCGGGGCACCGGACTGGGGCTTTCCATCGTGAAGGAAATCATCACTGCCCACAACCAGAACATCAACGTCATCAGCACCGAAGGGGTGGGAACAGAATTTATCTTTACCCTGGATCAGGCAAAATAACGGCAGGCAATGAAAAGTACGCCGCACGAACTTTCCATTGTCATGAAAAATGGGGCAGTTTGGCCGAAAGACCAAACTGCCCCGAATCGCCTGCGGACTGCCGCGGCTTCTCCGGCATTTACCAGAGATATTTTGTCAGCTGGCCCTCCAGCTGCATATGATCAAATCCGTGCTGGCGCAGCGCTTCATACAGCACGATGGCCACGGAGTTGGCCAGATTCAGCGAGCGGATATCCGAAAGCATGGGAATCCGCACAGCCCTCTCCTGATTCTGCAGAAGAATCTCCTCCGGAATTCCGGCGCTCTCCTTTCCGAACATGATATAACAGTCATCCTCATACTTCACATCCGTATAAAGCCTGCGGGCTTTGGTGGTGGCCATATAAATCCTGGCCCCGGGATTTTTCTCAAGGAAATCCTGATAATCGATATATCTCGTCACATCCAGATGTTCCCAGTAGTCCATTCCCGCCCGGCGGATGGATTTTTCATTGAGCCGGAAGCCCAGCGGTTCAATCAGATGCAGATGGGCGCCGGCCGCCACGCAGGTTCTCCCGATATTTCCCGTATTGGAAGGGATCTCCGGTTCCAGAAGCACAATATTCAGTTTCGCCATGAAGCTTCCCTCTTTCTTTCCAGTTTTCTGATTTTTTAGCCCAGAACCTTGTACAGTTCATCCGGCTGCGGTTTGTCCAGATAGCGGACGTCTTCCCCGTTCCGCAGAATCCGGTCGTTTCCGCCGGTGGTTCTTCCGATGACGGTTCCGTGGATGCCCTCCGCTTCCAGCCTGCGCACCAGCTCATGGCCCTGATCCGTGACAATCATCATGGATCCGCTGGACATGATCTGATAGGGATTCAGCCCGAAATATTCGCAGATTTCCACCGTCTCCTGGCGGATGGGGATTTTCTTCATATCCACTTCCAGCCCCACGCCCGAGCCGCTGGCCATCTCCCAGAGCGCGCCGAAGACGCCGCCCTCGGTGATATCGTGCATGGCGGTCACGCCGCAGTCCACGGCAATCCGGGCGTCCTTCACCACGGAAAGGTATTTTCCGAAGCCCTTGGCCACATCCACCAGACCTGCCGGGAACCGGGCACTCAGCTCTTCCTCACATTCCTTGGCCAGAATGGCGGTGGCCTCCAGGCCGATCCACTTGGTCACCACCACGTCCTGCCCGGGTTCGATATGGCGCAGCGTTGTCAGTTGCCGGCGGGGAATTTTTCCCACTCCGGTGACGGAAATCAACGGCTGGCGCACCACGTTGGTGATCTCCGTATGGCCGCCCAGCACCTCGATATTCAGCTCCTCGCAGGTTTTCTCTGCCTCCTGCATCAGCCGCCGCAGCTGGGGCTCCTCCATGGTATCCGGCAGCAATATGGTCAGCATCACGCCCAGCGGCTCCGCCCCGGAAGCAGCCAGGTCGTTGGCTGTGATATGGATACAGTGGCTTCCCAGATCCTTCACCGTTCCCGTGATGGGGTCTGTGGACATTACCAGAACCTCCTCCGGCCCCACCTGAAGGGCTGCGCAGTCCTGTCCCACGGACGGTCCCACCAGGACCTCCGGTCTCCGGTGCTTCACCTGTTTCAGTACGGAGCGGATCAGTACCGGCTCCGGCAATTTTCCTATCTTCATTTCAGTCTCCCATCGTTCCTGGGCGGACGAGCCGTCTCTGGCCTGGTCCGCCTGTTTTTCGCTGTTTCCTGCTTCGGTATTACGGATCAGGAATACTGCTGCAGCACTTTATATACCTCATTCAGATCATTGGTGCTGATGGCGCTGTACATGGCGCCGGCAGCTTCCTGATTGTCTGTCTTTACTCCCACCTTGTACCGGTTGGGTGTCATCTGATAATTGCTGTTGTTGACCTCCGTCCGGGTCTCCTGGCCATTCTCCGTAACAACCTTCCACAGCTTCGCCACATATCCGGTATGCGACGACTGGGTCTGCTGGATGGCTCCCAGCGCCGACTCTGTATCCGCCACCAGCTCTGTGGTGGGGGTGATCTCCTCCAGTGTCTCGCTCTCAAATGTCACCGTCCGTCCCTCCGGCCGGTACTCCTGTCCGTAAACAGTAAAGACCAGCGTTCCCGCGTAGGCCACGCCCTCAATATAGATGGGCGCCTCCAGATTGTTGGTAAACTTCAGATCCTTGGAACCCTCGGCGATGGCCGCGTCCATGGAAGGTTTCACATAGGTGACAATCATGGAATGATTGTACCGCTCGGTCACCTCCAGCTCCGACCGCAGAACGGCCATATACAGGGTGGTGGAAACCTGGCAGATTCCCCCGCCAAAGGACTCTACCACGCTGCCGTTGGAGTAGGAAGGCGCCATCTCATATCCGTTTTCCTCGTCAAAGGGCACCATCTGGTCACAGACAGACAGAGAATCCCCCGGATAGAGCACAATGCCGTTGAGTTTGGAGGTTCCGTTTTTAATATTGGTGGCTCTGGCCGAACTGCTGGCAGAATAATCCGTACTGCACGTTCCCAGCACATCCTGCACCTTCTCCAGCTCCTCCCGGGAACCCTTCGGTTCCGTCAGCTCCACGCTCAGTTCCACAGAGCCGCTGCCATCCTTCCATATATTGGTGAGATAATCCGTGACAATCTGCACCGATTCCTCTTCATTGAGGGTGATGCCTCTCTGGCCGTTCACCACTTCAAATTCTCCGCTTTCCCGGGTGAGCCCGTAATTGGATACCTCCCGGTTCAGCGGCACACAGTACGTCTCCAGCGCCGTCCGCGCCGCCTCCTGGTCTACCTGATAAATCAGAGGCAGCTGAATGGATTCCTCCTCCAGCTCCTTTTTCGCCTTATACCGTTTGATCACATTGCCGGTCTGTCCGATTCTGGCGGCATATTCCACCATCTTTTCGTTATCCCCGGAAAGACCCAGCTCTCCCGCGGAAACTCCCACCGACTCGTCATCCATATGAAGCGTAATCTGATAACCGCTGATTTCTTCCATTCTCCGCTGGACGGCCGCGCCGGCCTCCTCAGTGGTCATCCCGGAAAGGTTCACACTCTCCAGATACACCTGATCCAGCACCGGCAGATCCACCAACGGCGCGTTGGAAGACGGTTCTGTGGGAGCCGCCGCCGCAATCTCCGGCTCCTGTGCCTCCAGCACCGTGGGCTCACTGCCGGATGCCGCCGCCGGAAGCACCAGAAGCAGACCCAGGCCCAAAAGTCCCGTCCATACTTTTCTTGCCTTCATCTTTTGCCCTCTTTTCCAGAATCTGCATGCGCCGCGCCGGGCGCTTCTCTCTTATCTGTACAGACTTATCCGCCGTAACCTGCCGGACCTTTTTGCCCCGGCCGTGCCCGTCACACCGCAGAACCGGGGTGCATTCCGCACCCCGGCATCACCTCCCGGCTGCAACCGGCGCAAGACGGCAAATCCCTGCGCTCTGTGCTACAGCACCATTTCCAGCATCATGGGGATCACCATGGCGATCACCAGAAGAATCGCGATCACAGACGCAACGATCCTTTTCGCCTTATTATTGAACAATTCCATCACCTCATTATTCTTCCATAATTCATGATTATTCTGTCAATCAGACGGGACGCCTCGCTTTTGGTGAGGCTGTCCATTTCCACGTCCAGCTCTATTCTATGATATTTCGCCAGATCCTTCAAGTATCGTTTTTGCGAATCGGTGATGGGGCTGATCTTTCTGGCCCGGTAAAACATCGGCGCCGGAAGAAACAGCTCCACC
The DNA here is from genome assembly GCA_018713585.1 of Candidatus Pullilachnospira stercoravium. Lineage (GTDB taxonomy): Bacteria > Bacillota > Clostridia > Lachnospirales > Lachnospiraceae > Pullilachnospira > Pullilachnospira stercoravium. The sequence goes on from DVON01000251.1 coordinate 13,503, forward strand.
TTATCCTCTCCCGCCAGCTCTTTCAGATGGCAGTACAGCTGATGGGTCGCCAGGGCATCGTCCAGCGCCCGGTGGGCCCGGCTCCTGTCTATATGAAAATGGGCGCACAGGCTGGTAAGGCTTCTGCTCTCCAGACCATCCAGCAGGCATCGGGCAATCTTCAGCGTATCGATGCCTCTCTTTTCAAAGGGCAGTCTTTGCACCACAGCCTGCTGCTTTAAAAATCCATAGTCAAAGGGCAGGTTGTGTCCCATCAGATCCGCCCCGCCGCAGAATGTCAGAAATTCCTCAAAGGCCTGGCTGGCCGTCCGCTGCCCCCGCACCATCTCGTCGGTGATCCCTGTCAGCTGCCGGATCTGCTCCGGTACGGGTCTTTGGGGATCCACAAAAACCGCGTAGGTACCGGCCACCTGCCCGTTTTTCACTTTCACCGCCCCGATTTCCAGAATACTGTCCTCCCGGGGGGACAATCCGGTGGTCTCCAGGTCCACCACCACATAGGAATCGGGAAATGTCTTCTCTTCCATCTCTGTTCTCTCCGTCAT
>DVON01000252.1 GCA_018713585.1 Candidatus Pullilachnospira stercoravium
ATTCTCACCAAGCTGGACGGAACCGCCAAGGGAGGAATCGCCGTGGCCATTCAGTCAGAGCTGGATATCCCGGTGAAATATATCGGTGTGGGAGAGAGCATCGATGACCTGCAGAAATTTGACGCCGATCAGTTTGTCAATGCACTGTTTGACGTGCAGGGACAGGAGCAGGGAGCGTAAGACAGAATATTCATACCAGAGCAGGACAGAGGAGGAAGACAAAATGCTGACATTGGATAAATTTGAAGAAGCCTCAGAAATCGTAAAACAGGTTACCCAGGAGACAAAGCTGATTTACAGCGATTATTTCAGTAAGAGTACCGGAAACAAGGTGTATTTTAAACCGGAAAATATGCAGAGGACAGGTGCTTATAAGCTGAGAGGCGCTTATTATAAAATCAGCACCCTTTCTCAGGAAGAGCGCGATAAGGGTCTGATCACAGCCTCTGCCGGCAACCATGCCCAGGGTGTGGCTTATGCCGCCAAGGCTTACGGAGCCAAGGCCGTTATTGTAATGCCTACAACAACACCTCTGATCAAGGTGGAGCGCACCAAAAGCTATGGAGCGGAGGTAGTGCTTTACGGCGATGTATACGATGAAGCCTGTGATTACGCCCTGAAGCTTGCCCAGGAGAACGGATATACGTTTATTCATCCTTTCGATGATCTGGCTGTGGCTACCGGCCAGGGAACCATCGCCATGGAAATTATCAAGGAGCTGCCTCTGGTGGATTATATTCTGGTACCTGTGGGCGGCGGCGGACTGGCCACAGGGGTATCCACACTGGCCAAACTTCTCAATCCCCATATCCATGTGATCGGTGTGGAACCGGCAGGGGCTAATTGTCTGCAGGTATCCGTGGATAAAGGCGAGGTGACTACCCTTCCGTCCGTCAATACCATTGCTGACGGCACGGCGGTGAAAACGCCGGGAGAGCATGTATTCCCTTATCTTCAGGAAAATCTGGACGGTATTATCACGGTGGAGGATGATGAATTGATCGTGTGCTTCCTGGACATGGTGGAGAATCACAAGATGATCGTGGAAAATTCCGGCCTTCTGACTGTGGCGGCCCTGAAACATCTGAATGTGAAAGGGAAAAAGGTAGTATCTGTACTCAGCGGAGGAAATATGGATGTGATCACCATGGCATCTGTGGTGCAGCTTGGCCTGATCCAGAGAGACCGGATTTTTACTGTTTCTGTGTTGCTGCCGGATCGTCCCGGCGAGCTGAACCGGGTATCCGGTCTGATTGCCGAGGAGCAGGGAAATGTTATCAAACTGGAACACAACCAGTTTTACAGTACCAACCGGAATGCGGCGGTGGAACTCAGAATTACCATGGAGGCCTTTGGAACGGAGCATAAGCAGCAGATTGTACAGCACCTGGAGAAAGCAGGTTATCGGGTAAAACTGGTTCGCCCCAGCCTGTAACAGTTTGATGCGTCTGTGAAAGAAAATAAGAGGGAAACAGAAGTGTTATTCCCGGGGTCAGCGGCCTGGATATTCGCGGCAAAAGCACTGCGAATGTCCGGGCCGCTTTTCTTTTAGAAAAAAATGTTACATTTCAGCCTTCCACTATCCCGCGAAGTGTCACGCTGCATTCGCAGCGGGATCCTGAGGCCTGCCGGGAGATAATTTTGTATTGACAAACAGAAATAATTGAACTATACTGTACTTATCAAAACAGTACAGTATATACAGAGGTACTCAGAAATGAGGTGAAATGTTTTGGAAATTATTCTAAGCAACAGTTCCGCCAGACCCATTTATGAGCAGATTGCCTCGCAGATCAAGGCGAAGGTGATGAGCGGTGAGCTGAAAACCGGAGACGGACTTCCCGGGATGAGAAGCCTGGCCAAATCACTCCATGTCAGTGTGATTACAGTTCAGCATGCTTACGAAGATCTGCAGAAAGAGGGATTTATCGAGACCGTGGCGGGTAAGGGAGCATTTGTTGCTGCGCAGAACAAAGACTTCCTCAGAGAAGAGCAGCTTAGAATCGCGGAAGAAAAACTGCAGGAGGCGGCCGGTATTGGAAAAACCAATGGAATTGAGCTTTCCCGGCTGATTCAGGCACTGACATTATTCTATGAGGAGGATTAATATGGACGCGATTGTCAAAGTGGAGGGAATCACCAAACATTATAAGGAATTTACACTGGATCATGTGAGTTTCCAGGTACCCAGGGGCATGATTCTGGGACTTATCGGGGAAAATGGGGCGGGTAAGTCCACAACCATTTCCGCACTGTTGGATCTGATTTCACTGGATAGAGGGAGCATTGAGATTTTCGGGCAAAGCCATGAGAAGACAGCCCGGGAAGCTAAGGCACGGATGGGAGTGATCATTGACGGATTGGATCCGTATCTGATGTATTATCCCGGAGATGTGGAAAAAATCATGAGCCGGATGTTTCCGGGAAGATGGGACGGGCAGCTTTTCCGGAACTATATGGACCGGTTTAAACTTCCCCGGGAGAAAAGAATCAAGGACTATTCCAAAGGCATGCGTGTAAAGTTCAATTTCGCGGCTGCCCTTTCCCACCGGCCGGAACTGATGATTCTGGATGAGGCCACCAGCGGTCTGGACCCGGTGATGCGGGATGAGATTCTGGAGATTCTTCAGGAATTTCTGGAGGATGAAGATCATGCGGTGCTGATGTCCACCCATATCACCAGTGATCTGGATAAAATTGCGGA
>DVON01000253.1 GCA_018713585.1 Candidatus Pullilachnospira stercoravium
TTTGATTCTTATTCATATTTTACTGATCCTTTCTGAATTCTATTTCAAATTATTCCAGACCTTATTATTTATACTATCTTTTCTCCTGTTTTTCAAGTAAAAACAAATATATTCCTGTTTATTGCCTGGAAAAATAAATCATGATATACTACCCTCAGTGTAGGAGGCGTTTGGCCCCTTGTACACTGAGGATAACCAAGGAGCCGCCGACAGCCGCCAAAGGAATAGAAAGGTTCTTTTGTATACGGAGGGGACAGTTACATAGGAAAAGGAGACAAAAACATATGGAAATATTAGAGAGAAATGCACCCTGCTGGTGCGGCAGCGGAAAGAAATATAAAAAGTGCCATGAGGCTTTTGATGAAAAACTGAAGATGTATGAGAATAAGGGAGTTCTGATCCCCTCCCATGATATCATTAAAACACCGGCTCAGATTGAGAAGATCAAAGAGAGCGCTAAAATTAACATTGCGGTACTGGATTATGTGGCAGAGCATATAAAAGCGGGAATCACTACCCAGGAAATTGACGACTGGGTCTATAAGATCACCACAGAGGCAGGCGGTATTCCCGCCCCATTGGACTATGAAGGATATCCCAAAAGTGTGTGTACTTCCATTAATGAGCAGGTGTGCCATGGAATCCCTTCGGAAAATGTGATACTAAAAGAAGGAGATATTGTTAACGTAGATGTATCTACCATATTAGATGGATATTTTTCGGATTCTTCCCGTATGTTCTGTATCGGCCAGGTGGATGCCAAGAAACAGCGTCTGGTGGATGTGACTAAGGAATGTGTGGAAAAAGGACTGGCGCAGGTGAAGCCCTGGGGATTTCTGGGCGATATGAGCCAGGCTGTCTATGACCACGCCCATGCAAATGGATACTCTGTGGTCCGGGAAATCGGCGGCCACGGAATCGGACTGGAATTCCATGAGGATCCCTGGGTAGGGTATATCGGAAAGGCAGGAACCGGAATGCTTCTGACACCGGGTATGATCTTTACGATCGAACCTATGATCAATATGGGAAGCCATGAAATTTTTGTGGATGACAGTGATGGCTGGACGGTATACACGGAAGATGGAAAGCCGTCTGCACAGTGGGAAATTATGGTATTGGTTACAGAAGAAGGATACGAAGTCCTTTGCTATTAAAATGAGAAAACTGGAATTGATCTTTGATGAAAAGACAGCTTTTCATACCCTGGAATATGTAATGAAAAATTCATTGGGCCTTACAAAACGACAGATCAGCCAGGCAAAATTCGGAGAAAGGGGAATCTGCGTAAACGGAAAAAGACAGCGGATTTCTTATATAGGTCAGCCCGGGGATCTGCTGACGGTCAGTCTGGAGGAAAGGTTAAAAGATACTGGAAAGGTAGTTCCCAAACAGGGAGATCTGGAGATCCTCTATGAGGACCAGGATATTCTGGCGGTGAATAAACCGGCAGGCATACCCTGCCATCCGGGACGAGGACATTATCAGGATTCTTTGGGGAATCTTGCTGCAGGCCTGTTTGAAAAAAGAGGGGAGCCTTGCCCTGTAAGAATCATCGGCAGGCTGGATAAGGATACCTCCGGAGTAGTGCTTCTGGCAAAAAATCAGGCTGCCGGAGCCAGACTGGGAGAACAGAAAGGAAGAGGAGTTTTCCAAAAGGAATATCTGGGGATGGTACAGGGACATCTGAAAAAAACTGTGGGAAGAATCCGGGAGCCCATAGGGAAAATTCCCGGGGAGAAGCTGAAAATGCAGATAGACAGAAATGGAAAATCTACGGATACGGAGTACAGGATACTGGACTTTCTGGAAGATAATACAGTGATGGCCTGGAAGATTTTTACGGGAAGGACCCACCAGATCCGGGTCCATATGGCCTGGCTGGGATATCCCCTTCTGGGTGACTCTCTTTACGGAGACGGAGAAAATCCTTATTTTTCAGGCCTTGCTCTCCACTGCAGGAAGGCAGTGTTCTGTCAGCCTTTTACCGGAGAAAAAATAGAGGTACTGGCTCCGGCCAGGCATTGGAGAGAGGCTTTGAGAATGGGAAAATTTCTGGATCCAGAAGGAAATTTAACAGGCAGCAGGCAGGAATTATGACAGTGAAAAAGGATAGGAAAAATCAGGTGTGGATCCAGGTCAATGGAGAGAAAATCCGGATAGAAAAAAAGAAAATCAAGAATATGTATCTCCGTATTTCGCCTTCAGATGGCGAAATACGGGTTTCTGCTCCTGAAGGAATATCTCTGAAGACAGTGGAAGGTTTTGTCAGAAAAAAATGGGACTGGATTGGGAATACCAGGGAAAAGCTAAAGGAAATCTCTGCAGAAAAGAGCAAGGACAGGCCGCTGACAGAGGAAGAGAAAAAGGCTCAGAAAGAGGAATACCGAAGTCTGCTTTTGAGAATATTGCCTGAAGTGATCCAAAAGTGCGAGAAAATTACCGGACTTCATGCCAGAGAGTGGAGACTGAGAGATATGAAGACCCGGTGGGGAAGCTGTAATATCCAGAAGAAACGAATCTGGCTGAACCTGCAGCTGGCAGCTTACCCCAGAGAATGTCTGGAATATGTGGTGATCCATGAGCTGGTCCATTTGCTGGTTCCGGGACATGGCAAGGAATTCTGGGCGTATATGGATCAGTTTTTTCCTGAATGGAAAAGAGTGAGAAAGGAACTGAACGGAAGATAGGAGATGAGAAAATGGGAAATGCAGTAATGGTGTATCGGTAGCGTCAATG
>DVON01000254.1 GCA_018713585.1 Candidatus Pullilachnospira stercoravium
CAGGGTACTCTTTGTCCCCCGGGCCTGGCCAAAGCAGGCATAGAGATCCTCGCTGCTGATTCCCTCCGGATGCTCCCAGATCACATTCATATATTCCAGTTCCGCCTCCGACAGCTTCTTTCTGCCGCCCAGGGTATCCAGCGTCTCATCCGGTGTTCTTCCCATAAAAACTCCTCCTTTCCTGTGCCTTTTTCAGGCTGTGTGTTCAAAAAGAGAGACTTTCATCTCCGGTAAGTCTCTCTTTTTAATTACATTATAGTATTTTTTTATAATTAGTACAGTTGTTTTTCTGCTGTTAAGAAAATTGTAAGATTTCTTCTTCTATCCGATCACTGCGATATTGCAACCCCCTCGCGGCATTGCCGCTCGATAGTCTCCGCTCTGCTCCGGTCGGCGCTAAACGGATGTCCACCGGACATCCAGCGCCGTTGCCCGTCGGATGCCTGCCCGTGCAAGCACGGCGGCCACTCTTTGGGCTTATCGGGCAAACAAAACTGCCGCACCCCCATACTCAGGAATGCGGCAGCATTTCTCTTTATTAAACCTTATTATACCGGATAAGCTCCGTTTTTCTCATCCGCCATTTTCGGGTCTACCTTGGTCTGCTGTGCCTGTCTGTACTTGAAGAACTCGGTGGCAACCTGCGGGAACAGGGCGTAGGACAGAACGTCCTCATCCTGCTGTGACCACTGGGCCATCTCGCCTCTCAGAGTATCCAGCTCGTCCGGAATCAGGTCGGCAGGACGGCAGGTGATGGGCTCCTTGTCGCCGATGCACTTCTTCTGTACCTCGGGATTGAAGGGTTTCGCGGTGGCGCCGTACTCACCGGACAGAACAGCCTTGGTCTCCTTGGTCACCATCTTGTAGCGCTCACCCATCAGCACATTGAATACCGCCTGGGTACCAACGATCTGAGAGGACGGAGTAACCAGAGGCGGCTCACCCAGATCCTTGCGGACACGGGGTACCTCAGCCAGCACGTCGTAGAACTTGTCTTCCGCGTGCTGCTCCTTCAGCTGAGAGGTCAGGTTGGACAGCATACCGCCCGGTACCTGATACAGCAGAGTCTTGATATCCACGCCCAGGTTCTTGGGGTTCAGCAGGCCGCTGGCCAGGGCGTCGTCTCTGATGGGACGGAAGTAGTCGGCAATCTCCGCCAGCAGGTTCTGATCGAATCCTGTGTCGTACTCGGTTCCCTTGAAGGTTTCCACCATAACCTCGGTGGCCGGCTGAGAGGTTCCCAGCGCGAAGGGAGACATGGCGGTGTCGATCACGTCCACACCGGCCTCCACAGCCTTCATGTAAGACATGGACGCCACGCCGGAGGTGTAATGGCTGTGCAGCTGAATCGGGATCTTCACGGTCTCTTTCAGCGCTTTCACCAGCTCGGTTGCCTTGTAGGGCAGCAGCAGTCCGGCCATATCCTTGATACAGATGGAACTTGCGCCCATCTCCTCGATCTGTTTTGCCAGATTCACCCAGTACTCCAGAGTGTAGGCGTCGCCCAGGGTGTAGGACATGGCTACCTGCGCATGGCCGTGCTCCTTGTTGGCGGCGTTTACCGCTGTCTGCAGGTTTCTCATATCATTCATACAGTCGAAGATACGGATGATATCGATACCGTTGGCGATGGATTTCTGAACGAAATACTCAACCACGTCATCGGCATAGGGACGGTATCCCAGAATGTTCTGACCGCGGAACAGCATCTGCAGTTTGGTATTCTTGAATCCGTCACGGAATTTTCTCAGTCTCTCCCAGGGATCTTCCTTCAGGAAACGCAGGGAAGCATCGAAGGTGGCTCCTCCCCAGCACTCTACGGAATGGTATCCCACTTTATCCATCTTGTCCACGATGGGCAGCATCTGCTCGGTTGTCATTCTTGTGGCAATCAGGGACTGATGCGCGTCACGCAGAATTGTCTCAGTAATCTTAATCGGTTTCTTCACAATCTCTGACATAGTTTTCTTCCTTTCTATCACTCAATTAAACTACTCCGAATACTGCCATGAAAGTTCCGGCGGCTACTGCGGTACCGATAACGCCAGCCACATTGGGACCCATGGCATGCATCAGCAGGAAGTTTGTGGGATCTGCCTCAGCCCCTACCTTCTGAGATACACGGGCAGCCATCGGCACAGCGGACACACCTGCCGAACCGATCAGCGGATTGGTCTTTCCTCCTGTAATCACATTCAGAAGCTTTCCGAAAATCACACCGCCGGCAGTTCCAACCGCGAAGGCCACCAGACCCAGAAGCACGATTTTCAGAGTGTCAAGATTCAGGAATCTTTCGGCACTGGTGGAAGCACCCACGGAAGTGCCCAGCAGGATAACCACGATATACATCAACGCGTTGGAAGCCGTGTCTGTCAGCTGTTTTACCACACCGGACTCTTTGAACAGGTTGCCCAGCATCAGCAGACCAACCAGCGGAGCCGTGGTGGGAAGAATCATACAAACCACGATGGTGATAATGATTGGGAACAGAATCTTCTCCAGTTTGGAAACGGGGCGAAGCTGCTCCATCTTGATCTTTCTCTCTTTTTCCGTTGTCAGCAGTTTCATGATAGGCGGCTGGATAATGGGAACCAACGCCATATAGGAATAAGCCGCCACCGCGATGGGGCCCATCAAGTCTGTCTGTCCCAGCTTACCTGCCAGGAAAATGGATGTGGGGCCATCCGCTCCTCCGATGATGGAGATAGCCGCCGCGGATTTTCCGTTGAATCCCATAAAGATTGCCAGGAAATACGCACTGTAAATACCCAGCTGCGCGGCCGCGCCCAGAATAAAGCTGCTGGGGTTGGCGATCAGCGGTCCGAAATCAGTCATAGCTCCTACGCCCATGAAGATCAGGGACGGCAGAATACTCCATTCGTCCAGCAGGAAGAAGTAATGCAGCAGGCCGCCGGCATGCTCGATTCCCTGAGCGTCCACATACGGCTCCGCCATGATGTCCGGATAAATATTAACCAGAAGCATACCAAAGGCAATCGGAACCAGAAGCAGAGGCTCAAATCCTTTTTTAATTGCCAAATACAGGAACACGCAGGCAACCAGAATCATCACGTAGTTTCCCCACTCCAGATTGTTGAAGGCTGTCTGCTGCCACAGATTTGACAATGTACTTGCTATACTCATGTTATTACCTCCTGTTGTTAAAATCCGTGCTAAGCATTTCAGCGGAAGTTAACATTTTTTGTCTGGCCAGCCGCAAGGCTGAACAGAAAATACTTTCCGATTCCGGACAGGCCCAGGGCGCATCCGGAATCAGAAACATATCGGATTAGTTCATTGTGGCCAGAACGTCTCCGGACTCCACAGCAGCGCCCACTGCCACGTCGATGCTGGCAACGGTTCCGTCCTGCGGGGCAACTACCGGGATCTCCATCTTCATGGCTTCCAGAACCACGATGGAATCTCCGGCTTTTACAGCCTGTCCCACTTTCGCCTCAATGCTGCAGATCTTTCCGGGAACGGAAGCGGTAACCTGAACGGATCCCTGTGCTCCGGAAGCTGCCGGTGCGGGAGCGGGAGCCGGTGCAGGTGCTGCTGCCGGAGCGGGAGCTGCTGCCGGTGCCGGCGCGGGAGCCGGTGCTGCTGCTCTGGGAGCCTGAACCGGTGCTGCCGCCGGTGCTCCTGCGGTGGTTCCTTCCTCAACAGTTACATTGTATACGTTTCCATTTACAGTGATTGTATAAGTTTTCATATCAGATACCTCCTATTATTCAGGCGTTGCGCCATTTGCTTTTATTTACTTTTCTGATGGAACGCACCACATAACCGTCTGTGGAGTTTCCGTCTTCATATGCTGCGATAGCTGTGGCAAGCACAATGGCCATTTCCACATCATCCATGTTTGTCTCCTGTACAGCAGCAGGGGCAGGAGCCGGTGCAGGCGCCGCGGGCTGTGCCGGTGCGGCGGGCGTTTTCTTTTCTGTTTCTTTCTTTTCCTCGCCGGATCCGATTTTTCCCACATATTTAAACAGGGAAATCACAAATACCAGGAAAAGCAGAACCACAAATACGGTTCCCACGCCCATCACCGTGTTGATTCCTGCACTTCTCAGATTACCGGAAACCGTTTCCTTCTCGGCAACCGTCATATAAGCCGGAACCATCTGATCATAATCGTGATTATAATTGTATACGAAGGTCAGGGTGCCTTCTTCATTCTCAAAATCAGCGGGGATGGAAACCGTCACGGTATTCTCGTCCTCGTTCACCTCCAGGGAAGCTTCTCCCATACTCTGAAATGCTCCCATGGTGGCCGTGGCGTCTTCCCATTCTCCCACCGCGTATCTGGTGAAATCATCTCTGCTCACTTCCATCTGCGCCAGCTGACTTTCGTCAAAACTGGCCAGAGACTCCACCGCCTGCTGAGATACCGTGACACAGTTCTCAGCCATCTCATCGGTGATTCTCTGGAAGCCGCCGGCCTCCTCCTGACTGCCGCAGGCGGCAAGAGAAAACGCACAGACAGATGCCAGCATCAGACCCGCCATTTTTTTCCATGTCTGCTTCATATGCTCACCTCGTTCAATTATACTGTTCCATGTTTTCTGGACGGACGATCCTCTCTTTTTGCGTAAAGCATCTCAAAAGCGCCGATCACATATTTTCTGGTATCCGCCGCCTCGATGATGGTATCCACATATCCTCTTTTTGCCGCGGACAGTACGCTGGACTGCAGGGTGGCATATTCCGCCGCCTTTTCATTGATGGTAGCCGCGTCGGAATCCGCATACATGATCTTGGCCGCCAGCTTTGCATCCATCATGCCGATCTGAGAACCGGACCACGCATATACCATATCCGCGCCGATAGACTTGCTGTTCATGGCCAGATAAGCGCTTCCGTAAGCGCTTCCTACAATCACGTTCACCTTCGGAACCGTAGCGTTGGCAAAAGCATAGGTCATCTTAGCCACAGCCTTGGCCATGTTGGCCTCGGAGCACTTGGTGGCCTTGAAGCCTTTTACGTTGGTCAGGGTCAGTACCGGGATGTTGAAGGCGTCACAGAACTCTACAAAGCGGGCTGCCTTCCAGGCGCCTCTTGCGGAAATTTCACTTTCCATGCTCTCTGCCAGATTTCCTTCCGCGTCGTAGATCTCGCTTCTGTTTGCTACCGCGCCAACAGTGGCGCCGTTCAGCTTGATGAAGCCGGTCACCATCTCCCTGGCGTAGTCCGCCTTCAACTCAAAGAACACGTTGTTATCGCTGATCTGTGCCAGGGCAATGCCGGTATCTCCCGCGCAGGCCGCCAGATCCGGGCATACTCTGTTCAGATCATCGGTGCACTCCTCATAGACATCGTCCTCGTTATTGGCCGGAAGCATGGTCACCAGGGTACGGATCCCCGCGATCACTTCCTCCTCGCTTCCTCTGTAGTCCACCAGCCCGGCTTCCTTGCTCTGGAACTCGGCGCTGGAGGTATCACATTTGGAAATATCGCTTCCCGCAATGGCATTGGGGGAATTGACAAAAAGTTTTCCGTTGGTATTCTCCATGAAGGTGAAATCAGTCAGTGCAGGAATCAGCGCCATACCGCCGCCGCAGGTTCCGAAAATTCCTGTAATCTGCGGAATCACTCCGCTGGCCAGCGTCTGCTTCATGTAGATCTCACCGAATCCGTTCAATGCATCGGTGGCCTCCTGCAGGCGCATGCCCGCACAATCCACCAGCCCGATCACCGGCGCTCCCATCTTCATGGCAAGGTCGTACAGTCTGGCGATCTTCTTCGCGTGCATCTCTCCGATACTTCCGTTCAGGACGGTGACATCCTGGCTGTAAACATACACCAGATTGCCGCCGATCACACCGTAGCCGGTGATAACGCCGTCCGACGGCGTTTCTGTGGCAGATAAGTTGAAATCTGTGCTTCTTGCTGTAATCTGACCGCCGATTTCAACAAAACTGTTTGCATCAAGTAAAGAGGCTATCCGCTTACTTGCTGCTGTCTGTGCTGTATT
>DVON01000255.1 GCA_018713585.1 Candidatus Pullilachnospira stercoravium
TGGGAGTTACCGGTACTACATGGAAAGAAGGGAACGATATTCTGCTTGAAAATCTCAGGAAAGAATTTGGCAGCGGCGAGGTGAACATTGAGGGCACGGTCTACCCTGGTCTGACGGAAACCACCTTTGAAAAACTGGAACAGTGGATTGATCAGGCGGAAGTGTATTATCCGGTATATGTGGAGCTGGGAAATGGCATCTACGACCGCATGGAGCCATATCTGACCGGAGAAAAGGCGTATGAGGAATGTATGAAAGAGGTGGAGGAATTCATGGAGATTTACTTCTCGGAATAGGAGTTCCGCCGGCAGGGACACAGAGCAATACGTGGATTTGCCGAAGGGTGAAGAAGTGGAGGGGCAGATGAAAGAATACAGGAAACGATTGTATCTGAGTGTGCTGGGTATGCTGATATCCCTGACAGCGGGCTGCCAAACCTCCGGTTCGCTTTCCGGGGAGGTAAAACAGACCAATGCCAGTTTGTCCATTGATGTTCTGAAGGACGAACTGATTTACTGGGAGCCGGTCATTCAGGAGTTTCAGAAACGGTACCCGGATGTACAGGTGGAGATCTGTTCCTATTCTGCTGAAGAAATGGTGGAAACCGCTTCAAAACGGGAGACAGAGCTGATGGCAGGGGAGGGAAAGGATATTTACCTGAGTATCGAAAGCTCCGGATTTGACTTCTATAAGGTACAGCAGTCGGGGGTATTTGCCGATCTGTATCCCTTTTTTCAGGAAGAATCCGGATTTTCCGAAGAGAATTACATTGCAGGGATGTTTGACTTATTTGAAAATGAAGAGACCTGCTGTATGGTTCCCACACAGGCCATCTTCTCCGCCTGTGTGACAACGAAAACCATCAATGAGGAAATTCCGGTGCCGTTGAATGAACTGGAGGACTACCAGGATTTTGTCAGGGATAAAATGTATTTTGTAAAACAGTATCCTGACAGGAAAGATCTTCCGGCGGAGAGCGATTCCGGAGAATATAATGCCCGATGGGGCGTGGCTATCCAGGACGGGAAGAAAAGCTTTGAACAGCTGTTTCAAAGCGATTTTTGGAAAATGGAGCAGCAACTGACAAGGCACCGGCGAAAGAGCGATTCGGATACGATCCCCATGGACTGGGCGCATATGGAAGAATTTCAGAAAAATATCTCCGGGTATATGGAGAAAAAAAGATATATGTGCCTGGACGCGCAGGTTGATCTGGCATTTCAGCTGTACTGCCAGCTGGGGGGAAAGGACAAGGCGGTGATCGCTTCGGTGCCGGATGTTTCCGGCAATACGGTGGTTTACCCAGCGGCCTGCGTGGCGGTCAGCCAGAACAGCCCCAATAAAGAAAATGCCTTCAGGCTGCTGAAAATTATGCTGGAAGAAGAATTCCAGAAGAGGAATGGGGGATCGGTGGTGAAAGAATATCTCACCGGAGAGGCATGGAAAGACGCATATGGACAGGAAAACCTTCTGATTCAGGGAGTGGCGTGTCCGGGTGTAGATGAGGAAACCATAGATTCACTGGCAGGACATTTTCGAAACGGCACGATGGCCGGCGGGCTTCTGACTTCCACAAAAGAGAAATATTCGGAGTGCATGGAAGGTTACTATGCCGGCGAAAAGCCCCTGGAAGCCTGCGCGGAGGAGTTCCTTTCCTATCTGAATATTTACTGCTCAGAATAGAGAAAAAAAACGGATGCCTCCCGGCAGCCGCTTCCTTTATGGAAGCGCTGCCGGATCTGGCATCCGTTTACTGTCTTGTTCAGTCTTTTGACATTTTTCTCTGGATGAATTTTACCAGCTCCACAATCGGGATTACCAGTGCGCCCAGTACGATGGCGATCAGGTACTCGGTCAGCTCTACGCTGGTGAAATCAAATGCTTTTGCCAGGAACGGCACTTCACATACCAGTGTAGTGGCAATCAGGGAACCCAGTGCCGCCAGCAGCAGGAATTTGTTCTGAGATCCCAGCTTGAAGATGCTTCCTCTCTGGGAACGCATGTTGATGCTGTGGAAAATCTCCGCCATGGACATGGTGATAAATGCCATGGTAGTTCCGTCCGGACTGTTGGCAATCTCCCATACACCGGACTCGATATAATGACCGATGAAGTAAGCGGCCATTACCAGTATCGTTACCAGCAGGCCCTGGTATGCGATATCAAATCCCATGCCGTTGGCAAAGATGCCGGCCTTGGCGTCTCTGGGTTTTCTCTTCATGATATCCGGCTCCGCCTTTTCCATACCCAGCGCCAGCGCGGGGAAGCAGTCCGTTACCAGGTTGATCCACAGCAGGTGAACCGGCTGCAGGATGGTGAAGCCCAGCAGAGTGGCGAAGAAAATACTCAGCACCTCGCTCATGTTGGAGCCCAGCAGGAACTGGATGGCTTTCCGGATGTTGTCGTAGATCCGGCGGCCTTCCTCCACAGCGCCCACGATGGTGGCAAAGTTGTCATCGGCCAGAACCATGTCGGCCACATTCTTGGTAACATCGGTACCGGTGATACCCATGCCCACACCGATATCGGCTGCCTTGATGGAGGGAGCGTCGTTGACGCCGTCTCCGGTCATGGCGGTTACATAGCCGGCTTTCTTCCAGGCGGTGACAATCCGTGTCTTATGCTCCGGCTGTACCCGGGCATATACGCTGATGTTTTTAAACTCTTTTTCAAATTCTGCATCGCTCATTTCGCTCAGCTGAGAACCGGTGATGGCTTTGGTGCCCTCGGTGAGGATTCCCAGTTCTTTGGCGATAGCTACAGCTGTGTCGATGTGATCGCCGGTGATCATGATGGGCCGTACGCCGGCGCCGCGACATTCTACGATGGCATCCTTAACCTCCGGACGAACCGGGTCGATCATGCCGCCCAGACCGATGAAGCAAAGATCCTGCTCCAGATCCGCCGCTTCACAGCTGGCAGGCATCTGAGGCCAGATCCTTCTGGAACATGCCAGCACACGGAGCGCCCGGTCTGCCATGGCCTTGTTGGCTTTCAGGATCTCGTTCCGGTATTCTTCTGTCATGGGAACGGCTTTCCCGTCTTTCAGATAATGGGTACATTTCTGAATGATCACATCAGGAGCACCCTTGGTATACTGCACATAGCCCTCGGCGGTCTCGTGGACCGTGGACATCATCTTACGTCCGGAATCAAAAGGAGCTTCGCCGCAGCGTTTCTGCTGAACCTTCAGATCATACTTGGGCATTCCCAGCTTGTTGGCCCAGGCCACCAGCGCCGCCTCTGTGGGCTCTCCGGTGATGTTGCCTTCGTTGTCCAGCTCCGCGTCGCTGCAGAGTGCCATGGCGGAAGCCAACAGCTTCTCGTCCTCTCCGAAGAAATCCACGATGGTCATCTTGTTCTGGGTAAGGGTACCCGTTTTATCGGAACAGATAATCTGCGCGCATCCCAGAGTTTCCACTGCTGTCAGACGGCGAATAATGGCGTTCCGGTGGGACATATTGGTTACTCCGATGGAGAGAACCACGGTTACCACCGCGGCCAGACCTTCAGGAATAGCTGCAACGGCCAGGGATACCGCGATCATCAGGGAGTTGAGTCCAACTTCAAAATTCAAACTTCCTGCCCGGATCAGCTGTACCGCAAATACGATCACACAGATGCCCAGCACCAGCCAGGTAAGAATCTTGGACAGCTGATTCAGTTTGATCTGAAGCGGTGTAGCGCTGTCCTCCGCCTGCTGCAGGGCATCGGCGATCTTACCCATCTCCGTGTCCATGCCGGTGGCAGTGATTACGGCCGTACCTCTTCCGTAAACAACCGTGCTGCCCATATACAGCATATTTTTCCGGTCACCCAGGGGTACGTCCTTGGCGTCGCCCTTCAGACCGATCAGATCGATAAATTTGGTTACGGGAACAGATTCTCCTGTCAGAGCTGCCTCCTCCGCTTTCAGGCTGGCACTCTCCAGAATTCTGGCGTCTGCGGGAACCGCGTCTCCTGCTTCCAGGTGGATGACGTCACCAACCACCAGATCCTCACTGTGGATCACCTGAAGTTTTCCGTCACGCAGTACCTTTGACGTGGCTGCCGACATTTCCTGCAGGGCCTCGATGGCTTTCTCGGCCTTGCTCTCCTGGTATACGCCCAGAATCGCGTTGATGATAACCACGGCAAGAATAATGATTACATCCGCGAAGCTGTCGTTTTCCACCACTGCCAGAATACCGCTGACAGCAGCAGCCACCAGAAGAATGATGATCATGGGATCTGCCAGCTGCTCCAGAAAACGGCGGAACAGAGACTTACCCTTGGCCGCGGCCAGACGGTTTTTGCCGTTCTTCTCCAGCCGTGCCTGCGCTTCGCTCTGAGAAAGACCGTTTTCCGTGACGCCCAGCTCTCTCAGAACATCTTCTTTAGACTCGCAATAATAACGCATAGCTTGTCCTCCTTTTGTGTTTTTGCGTCCATTTGATAAATTATACCATGCAGTAAAGATGGTAACAAGGGAAATGCGGGAAGAACTGTAACACTTTGCAACGGGCGCAGCGTAAAATTCAGTTTCCCTTGAACAGATCGTAACAGAATGTGACATTTGGGAGCCGGACATATTTTTGTGAGTCCCACACTGTTTAATTTTGCAACACATGTGTAAATTTAACCGACATGGAGTTTACGGAACCGGTTTTCACGGACTGTCCCACGCCCATGCTGCCTCATCAATGAGAGAATTCCCCCTGTCAAGCGCATCTGCCTCTATGATACAGAATTCCACCGCCCGTCCGATATATTCATCCGCCAGGGTTTCCGTGAAAAAGTACGGTTTTTCAGCCGGAATTTCAGGTGAGACTGATCGGATTTTACTCCCGGACCGCAGGCGTCCGGAAGGATGGAGCCAAGAAAAAAACGGTCAAAATCCCTCAGACGGCGCTGCCGCAGCATTTCCCGGGAAATAGCCAGATGCATAAGTCGTGATGCCATAAAAACCTCCTGTGCAATGCAGAAAATCCGCCGCCCCGAAAGTTTCCGGGGCGGCGGATCGCCGCAGAAGCGTCTGCTTTATTTTCCGTAATAAGCCTTCAGATACATCTCCTTGATTTCAGACAGGAGCGGGTATCTGGGGTTGGCGCCGGTGCACTGGTCGTTGAAAGCGTTTTCCACCATCTCGTCCAGCGTAGCCAGGAAGTCTTCTTCCTTTACTCCGTAATCGCGGATGGTATCCTTGATGCCCACTTTCGCCTTCAGTTCATGAATCGCCTTGATGAAGTTCTCGAATACTTCATTATCATCTTTTCCCTGAATACCGATGAACCGGGCAACCTCGCAGTATCTTTCCAGCGCGTGGGGGTACGGATACTGGGAGAAGGTACCCATCTTCACCGGAGCCGGATCTGCGTTGTAGCGCATTACCAGTTCGATGAGCAGGGCGTTGGCAACGCCGTGGGGCAGGTGATGGTAGGCGCCCAGCTTGTGAGCCATAGAATGGCACACGCCCAGGAACGCGTTGGCAAATGCCATACCGGCCAGAGTGGAAGCATTTGCCATCTTTTCTCTTGCCTCCGGATCATTGGCTCCGTTCTCATAGCAGCGGGGCAGATACTTGAAGATGTTCTTCACGCCCATCAGCGCCATGCCGTCGGTGTAGTCGGTGGCCATGATGGAAACGTAAGCCTCCAGGCAGTGGGTCAGCGCGTCGATGCCGGATGCGCTGGTGAGGCCCTTGGGCTGTCCCATCATGTAATCGGTGTCGATGATGGCCATGTTGGGAAGCAGCTCATAGTCCGCGATGGGCCATTTGGTTCCCGTCTCCGCGTCGGTGATGATGGCGAAGGGGGTCACCTCGGAACCGGTTCCGGAGGATGTGGGGATAGCCACCATCATGGCTTTTTCTCCCATCTTCGGGAAGGTGTAAACACGTTTCCGGATATCCATGAAATCCATGGCCAGATCCTCAAAACGGCACTCCGGATGCTCATACATCAGCCACATGATCTTTGCCGCGTCCATGGCGGAACCGCCGCCCAGAGCGATGATGGTATCCGGGCCGAAAGCCTTCAGCTGCTCAAGACCTTTCTGCGCGCACTGCAGGGTGGGGTCCGGAGTCACCTCGAAGAAGCAGGAATAGGGGATTCCCATCTCATCCAGCTTGTCGGTGATGGGCTTTGTATAGCCGTTCTGGTACAGGAAGGTGTCGGTGACGATGAATGCCTTCTTCTTTCCGTATACCGTTTTCAGCTCATCCAGGGCCACCGGCAGGCAGCCTTTCTTGAAGTATACTTTTTCCGGGGTTCTGAACCACAGCATATTCTCTCTCCTCTCCGCCACAGTCTTGATATTCAGAAGATGCTTCACACCCACGTTCTCCGATACGGAGTTGCCGCCGTAGGAGCCGCAGCCCAGGGTAAGAGAGGGGGCCAGCTTGAAGTTGTACAGATCTCCGATACCGCCCTGCGCGGAAGGGGTATTGATCAGAATACGGCAGGTTTTCATCCGGTCCGCATGAGCGGCGATTTTTTCCGTCTGGGACGGATGGATATACAGGGAAGAGGTATGGCCGTAGCCGCCGTCTGCCACCAGCCGTTCTGCCTTATCCAGGGCCTCCTCGAAGGTTTCAGCCTTATAGAGGGCAAGAACCGGGGAGAGCTTTTCGTGAGCGAAGGGCTCGGAGGGCTCCACGGAGGTCACCTCGCCGATCAGGATCTTGGTGGTCTCCGGAACATCGAAGCCTGCCAGCTTGGCGATGGTGTGGGCGGTCTGTCCAACGATCTTCGCGTTGACCGTGCCGGCCTCGGTGAGAATGATCTTTCTGGTCATCTCCAGCTCCTGATCCGTCAGGATATGGCAGCCTCTGGCGGCAAATTCGGCTTTCACCTGATCATAAATGTCTGCCAGAGCAGTTACGGACTGTTCGGAGGCACAGATCATGCCGTTGTCAAAGGTTTTGGAATGAATCACGGAGTAAACAGCGGTCTTGATGTCGCAGCTGCTGTCCATGATTACCGGTGTATTTCCGGGGCCCACGCCGATGGCGGGAACGCCGGAGGAGTAAGCTGCCTTCACCATGCCGGGACCTCCGGTGGCCAGGATGGTGTCCACAGATTTCATAATCAGGTTGGAGAACTCAATGGTGGGCTCCTCCACCCATCCGATGATATCTTCCGGCGCTCCGGCTGCCACAGCTGCGTCAAGCACTACCTTGGCGGCGGCGATGGTGCACTTCTTTGCCCGGGGATGGGGGCTGATAATGATGGCGTTTCTGGTCTTCAGGCAGATCAGAGTTTTGAAAATAGCGGTGGAGGTGGGGTTGGTGGTGGGAATGATGGCTCCCACAAGGCCCACCGGCTCGGCGATTTTCTTGATGCCGTAGGAGGTGTCTTCCTCGATCACACCACAGGTTTTCGTGTTTTTGTAAGCGTTGTAAATATATTCAGCAGCATAGTGATTCTTGATCACCTTATCTTCCACCACGCCCATGCCGGTTTCTTCCACCGCCATCTTGGCCAGCGGAATCCGCATCTTGTTGGCTGCCATGGCAGCGGCGAAGAAAATTTTATCCACCTGCTCCTGGGTGTAGGAAGCGAACTTTTTCTGCGCTTCCTTCATGGTGCGGATCTTGGCTTCCAGTTCCTCCGCGGTCTGAATCGCGGGTGCGGCTGTCTGTGTCTCTTTTTTGGCCATAATGATTACCTCCCAAAGAATAAGAAAAATGAGGAAAATGTTTCATGCTGCCGGTAATACGGTCTTATTCATGACAATAGATAATTCGCGAAATCTGCGTTCTATTGTTTGCTGCCGTGAATGTGCCGGACAATTTGATAATTTTTTAACAATACCGATTATAATAGATTGATAAAAAAATGTCAATAGGAAATGCGAAAAAAGAGAAAAAAAGAATTCTCAGAAAATACAGGATTTTCTGAGAATTCTTACTCCAATATTATTTTTTCATGTTTTCCCGTTTCCGCAGGCGGGAGTCCAGAATCTTTTTGCGGATCCGGAGGCTCTTGGGGGTGATCTCCAGAAGCTCATCTCTGTCGATGAACTCCAGGGCCTGTTCCAGACTCAGCACTTTGGGCGGCGTCAGCTTCAGGGCGTCGTCGGCGGAGGAGGAACGGGTGTTGGTCAGATGCTTCGTTTTGCAGACATTCAGCTCGATGTCTTCGGCCTTGCCGTTCTGTCCGATCACCATGCCGGCATACACCTTCTCGCCGGGTCCGATGAACAGGGTACCGCGCTCCTGGGCGGCGAACAGGCCGTAGGTCACAGCCTCACCCGCCTCAAAGGCAATGAGAGAGCCCTGCTTCCGGTACTGAATATCCCCTTTGTAGGGGGCATAATCATCGTAAATGGTATTCATGATTCCGTTGCCCTTGGTGGAAGTGAGAAACTCCCCGCGGAATCCGATCAGTCCTCTGGCGGGAATGGAGAACTCCAACCGGGTCCGGCCGTCGCTGGCCAGGCTCATGCCCTGCAGCTCACCCTTGCGCTCGCTGAGCTTCTGAATCACGGTGCCGGAGAATTCCTCCGGAACGTCGATGTAGGCGATTTCCATGGGCTCCAGCAGTTTGCCCCGCTCATCCGTTTTGTAGAGCACCTCTGCCTTGCTGACCGCAAACTCATAACCTTCCCGGCGCATATTTTCAATCAGCACGGACAGGTGCAGCTCACCGCGGCCGGAAACCTTGAAGCAGTCCGGAGAATCGGTGTCCTCCACCCGCAGGCTCACATCGGTGTTCAGTTCCCGGAACAGGCGCTCCCGCAGATGACGGGAGGTGACATATTTTCCTTCCTGACCGGCCATGGGGCTGTCGTTCACCATGAAATACATGGCGATGGTGGGCTCGGAAATCTTCTGGAAGGGGATGGGCTCCGGATTTTCCAGATCGCAGAGGGTGTCGCCGATGTGTATATCGGCGATTCCGGAGATGGCCACGATGGAACCGATATTGGCCTCCTGCACCTCCACCTTGTCCAGACCGTCAAATTCATACAGCTTGCTGATCTTTACCTTCTTTTTCTTGGAAGGATCGTGATGATTCATCAGCATCACTTCCTGGTTGACGGCAATTTTTCCGTTATCCACTTTTCCCACGCCGATGCGGCCCACATATTCATTGTAGTCGATGGTGCTGATCAGCACCTGGGTGCCGGCGTCCGGATCACCTTCCGGAGCGGGAATGTATTTCAGGATGGTCTCGAAGAGGGGTTCCATGCTCTCCGGGGTATCGTTCAGATCCAGCACCGCGTGTCCGGTCTTGGCGGAGGCGTACAGGAACGGGCAGTCCAGCTGCTCATCGGAGGCATCCAGATCCATCAGAAGCTCCAGCACCTCGTCCACCACCTCGGCGGGCCGGGCCTCCGGGCGGTCGATTTTGTTCAGACAGACAATCACATGGAGATCCAGCTCCAGGGCTTTTTTCAGAACGAACCGGGTCTGGGGCATGGCGCCTTCAAAAGCGTCCACCACCAGGATCACGCCGTCCACCATTTTCAGCACACGTTCCACCTCGCCGCCGAAATCCGCGTGGCCCGGGGTGTCGATGATGTTGATTTTTGTTCCTTTATAATATACTGCCGTATTTTTGGACAGGAT
This sequence comes from Candidatus Pullilachnospira stercoravium, assembly GCA_018713585.1. Taxonomy (GTDB): domain Bacteria; phylum Bacillota; class Clostridia; order Lachnospirales; family Lachnospiraceae; genus Pullilachnospira; species Pullilachnospira stercoravium. The sequence continues at coordinate 9,554 of DVON01000255.1, forward strand.
GGTAATGCCGCGCTCCCGCTCGATGTCGTTGGAGTCCATTACCCGCTCCTGAACCTCCTGATTTTCCCGGAATACGCCGCTCTGGCGCAGCAGCTGATCCACCAGGGTGGTTTTGCCGTGGTCTACGTGGGCGATGATCGCCACATTTCGGATATCGTCTCTTTTGATTCTCATAAACAGGATTCCTTTCCATGGACACCGGCCAAAGGACGGCCGGCAGATTCTATGACATGACAAACCCCGTAAATACAGGATTTTTACAGATTTACACCGTTACAAGTCTATCACATTTTTTCCAGATTACAAGGGAAAAGAAAAATTTTTTTGAAAAATGGTTCTAAACCGGAATCCCCCGAATAAGATAGACAATATAAAAATACAAACAAGAGGAAGGGGAACTATCATTCATGTCAGATAAGATTATTGAAAACAACCAGGTAGAGATCATGGGGAAAATCGCTTCCCAGTTCACGTTCAGCCACCAGGTATTCGGCGAGGGCTTTTATATGGTGGATGTGCTGGTAAAGCGGCTCAGTGACTCGGAGGACCGGATTCCGGTGATGATATCGGAACGGCTCCTGGATGTGACGCAGGACTGTGAGGGGGAATATATTCATGTGACCGGGCAGTTCCGCTCCTACAACCGTCACGAGGAAAAGAAAAACCGTCTGGTACTCTCCGTGTTTGCCCGGGAAGTGGAGTTTGTGGAGGATGACGATGAGTCCATGAAGACCAATTCTATTTTTCTGGACGGGTACATATGCAAGCCTCCGGTTTACCGGAAAACGCCCCTGGGGAGGGAGATCGCCGATCTGCTGGTAGCGGTGAACCGTCCTTATGGCAAATCGGACTATATT